>JAAWHU010000088.1 GCA_022796015.1 Hungatella sp.
GCAGTTATGTGATAATATAGTTGAAAATGATGTACAGTCAGATGAAACTTTATCTATGATATCATACCAAAGGAGAGAGATTATGAAGAAAAAATGGAAGGGATGCAAAGAAGCTGCATCCGTATTATTGTCATTTACAATCTGCTGCCTGGCGCCGACCCAGGCCCTGGCTTCCTCAGAAGGAGGTCCGGGTATGGTCGATGCAGAGCGGCTTCAAAGGGAGGAGGCAAAGCGCCGGAATCCTGACTATCAGGCTTTTAAAGACCAGGCGGAACAGAGTCTTCCGGTTGTCACATTTGATGTGAGCCAGTTTGTTCTTCCCAAGGAAGCCGGCGTACTCGTTGTAGTGGAAGGAACCCAGGGAAGTGCCTGTGACGTGTATGTCTACGAGAAGACAGCCGAAGGCTGGCAGCAGAAGATAGCGGCAGCCGGTCATCTGGGGATGAATGGTATGAGCAGCAACAGAAGGGTGGGAGATAAGACCACGCCCATAGGTGTCTTTAAGATGAACACTCCTTTCGGACAGGCGCTTCCTCAGAAAGGATTTCCGGAGGATTATGTCCGGGTAGATTCTTCCTATGTGTGGAGCGATGACACCAACAAGCTGGAAAAGGATACAGATGCCGCCGGCGAAAAGGTGGGGACCAGCCAGTATCTTGACTACTACGATTATGTCCTGGACATGGGCTTTAACCCGGAGGGGATTCCGGATCAGGGATCTGCCCTGTTTCTCCACTGCGAAGGAGAGTTTTGGATGTACTCTTCCGGATGTGTGGCGGTTCCCAGGGAGCAGATGGCAGAGATCATGAAGCTATACGGAACCTGGGGGGAGGGACGGTGTTTTATTGCCCTGGCTCCAGGCGGAACCTTTGATTCCATCTATCATACTTATGGGGCCAACGGCGGCCTTTCTCCGGAACTGTGAAAGAGGAAACATCTTATGTTTAGCATCAGCAATCGAAGATATACAGGAAGTAAATACAAGCTCCTTGACTGGATAGAGGAATTGATCCTGGAAAACTGCAGGGGACAGGTTTTTTTTGACGTCTTTGCAGGGACGGGAGTGGTAAGCCACCGGATGAAGGATCACTATGAGAAGCTTATTATCAATGATTTTCTTTTCTCCAATGAGATTATCTACAAAGGATTTTTCGGGGAAGGGGACTTTGACCAGAACGTGCTGGACCGGTATAAGGAGGAGTTTCAGGAGTTTTCCAAGGAGGGGCGGCAGGAAGGAGGGCTGGAGCCCAACTACGTGTCGGAGAATTTTGGCGGGAAATATTTTTCAGACCGGGATGGGAGAATCATAGGCCGGATCCGGGAGGAGTTGGAGCAGGCAAAGAACAAGGTAAGCCCCAGGGAATATGCCATTCTTTTGGCATCCCTGGTATATTCCATGGACAAGGTGGCTAACACGGTGGGACATTATGACGCATACCGGAAGATTCCCCACATTGAAGATAGGTTTTCCTTTGACCTGATCTGCCCCTTAAGGTCATCCGGCAGGTTTGTAATTTACAGGGAAGATTCCAATGAGCTTGCAAAGAAGGTGAAGGCGGACATTGCATTTGTGGATCCCCCTTATAACAGCAGGCAGTACAGCAGATTCTATCATGTGCTGGAGAATGTGGTTCAGTGGAAGAAGCCTGTGCTGGAGGGGACAGCCTTAAAGCCTCCGGCGGAGAATATGAGCGACTACTGCCGCAGCAACGCACCCGGTGTCTTTGAGGATCTCATAAAGAATATTCAGGCGGACTATATTGTGGTGACCTACAACAATACCTATGCCTCTAAAAGCAGTTCCTCCAAAAACAAGATTACCTTGGAGGAGATCACGGGTATTTTGTCATCCAAGGGGGAGACGAAAATATTTGAGAAAAAGCATCCTTATTTTAATGCGGGAAAGACAGAGTTTGAGGATCACAAAGAATATGTGTTTATCACGGAGGCAGGTAAAGGGCATGGATGAGAGCAGGACCATCAGATCCCCTTTCTTCTATGTGGGAGACAAATATAAGCTTATGCCTCAGTTAAAGCGGATGATGCCGGAGGACATAGGACAGTATATAGAGCCCTTTGTAGGGGGAGGCAGTTCCTTTCTCAATTCCAAGGGCTTTAAGTATGTGCTGAATGACATTGACCCTTATGTAGTGGAGCTTCACAGGCAGATCGGGGCCTATGCCTGGAAGCAGGAGGAGCTGTTTGGGAAGCTGTTCGAGATCATGGATCACTATAAGCTGTCCTGTTCCTACAGGAATATCTGTGTTCCTGAGGAGCTGAAAAAGAACTATGTAAAGACTTATTATTCCAAATATAACAAAGAAGCTTACATAAGGATGCGCAGGGATTTTAACGCCGGGAAGGACGATTTTCTGCGGCTGTATCTTCTGCTGATCTATGGGTTTAACCACATGATCCGGTTTAACGGCAGGGGGGAGTTTAATCTGCCTGTGGGGAACGTGGATTTTAATCACAATGTATACCAGGCCCTTGTGGATTATCTGGAATTTGTGAGGGGACACAGGCTGGAGTTTTATTCCATGGACTATATCTCCTTTCTGGAGACAATTACATTTGAGGAGGATTCCTACATCTTTCTGGATCCGCCCTATCTGATCTCCATGAGTGAATACAATAAGCTTTGGAACGAGGAAAAGGAGAATGAGCTTTGTGATTATCTGGACGGTCTGGATAAAAGGGGCATTCGGTTCGGCATTACCAACCTTATTACTCACAAGGGGAAGGTGAATAAAAGATTTCTGGAATGGTCAAGGAAGTATTGTGCTTGGGATGTGAAGAGCAATTATATCAGTTTCAATGATAATACCATAAAGATGGATTCCAAGGAGGTTTTTGTTACAAATTATGGGGGAGATAAAAGCGAAGAAACGAATAAACTGTGAGAGAAGACAGAATCCGGGCTTTGCCTACAGCGTGGAGAGGAAATCCTTTATGCCTATGGAGATCAACATACCAAGGAACAGTGATTTTATGAAACGGGCCTGGAAGGAGGCCGGCCGGATTCTGCCAAAGCTTAACAGAGGCCAGGCCAACTCCTCGGAGATCAGGGATCTGACCACCGTGGAGCTGGATAACCTGTCGGGGATCATCGCGGAGATGGCCTGCAAAGAGATTCTGGACTGGGAGTACGGAAAGGAAAAGGTCGAAAGGCAGGAGAGCGAGACCTCTTATAACCAGGTGGATTTAAGGCTCTATAATGGGAAGACCATTGAGGTGAGATCCTCCTGCGTCAGAAACGGAATTGATTTTGCCCTTTTTGCCAAGAAGGATCAACAGAGCAAAGGCCAGTATTTTGACGTCATCGGTCCTTATTCCAATGGATATAAGGGGGGAGAAAGCTATAAGGATTACTACATGAGGGTGCTGTATGTCTGCGATAAACATGATTTTATGAAGCTTCTTGGGCAGCCTTTTTTGAATCTGTGGATAACCGGAGGGGCGACAAAGGCCATGATGATGGATCCGGATATTGTCCAGGAAAAGCATCTGACCCCGGCAGGGGGACAGGTGAAAGTGGAGTCGGATTATCATGTGATTCCTCTGTCAAAGAGCCTGGATATTGCAGAATTTTTCCAGGTACTGGAGGCGGAGAATAAGGAGATGCACAGGAGACCGATGTAAAGGGGTAAGGCTGTTTCGCAATCATGCTGCAAAGAACGGCAGCCTGTGCTTAGAGCCCCAGGGTATAAGGTCACTGTAAAAAGAGAGATAGGAATAAAAAAGAATCCTGTGAGAGGCAGGATTCTTTTTTTGTGCTCTATAGGAAAGTGTGTCCTATAGAGCGTCTGACACTACCGCGCCTAAGTTCCGATCAGGGGGAAAATCTGAAGATATGACGCATAATCCTTGGTTCTGCGTGGTTTTTAAAGGAATTACGAGTTGTGAAGACAGGAAGAGTGTGGAATAATCGGGGCAGAACAAAACAGACGAAAAGGAGAGAGGAGAGATAAGGCTTGACAAAAACAAGAAGGTCAGAAGAAGTTTTTCGCCGGTTAAAAAAGAACTGGCAGTTGTATGTGATTATAGCCCTTCCTGTATTGATTCTGCTGGTATTCAGCTATGGCCCCATGTACGGACTTCAGATTGCATTCAAAGATTTTATACCTACAAGAGGATTTGCAGGGAGCTCATGGGTGGGAATGAAACACTTTAAGACATTTGTAACTTCCTATCAGTTTGGGAGATTGATTAAGAATACACTGATGATCAGTTTGTATTCTCTGATTGCCAATTTTCCTGTGGCTATTATTCTGGCAGTGGCGGTAAATGAATGTAAGTGCAAATGGTATAAGAAGACCGTGCAGATGGTTACCTATGCACCTCACTTTATTTCCACCGTGGTTATGGCAGGCATTGTGCTTATGGTGCTGTCTCCTTATTCCGGCATTGTCAATAATATAATTCAGTTATTTGGCAAAGAGCGGGTGGATTTTATGGCCAAGCCGGAATTTTTCAAACATATTTATGTGTGGTCCGGCGTGTGGCAGACTATGGGATTTAATTCCATCATCTACATATCGGCGCTGGCCGGCATCGACCCTACACTTCATGAGGCGGCTGTTATGGACGGAGCCAGCCGCTGGCAGAGAATTGTAAATGTGGATTTACCGGGAATCACGCCGACCATCGTTACCATGCTGATTATGAACTGCGGACGGATTATGACTGTAGGATATGAAAAGATTCTGCTTCTTCAGAATTCGGTGAATATGTCTGCGTCAGATGTAATTTCCACCTATGTATATCGTGTGGGTCTGGAAAATGCTCAGTACAGTTTTTCTACGGCAGTAGGATTGTTTAACGCGGTAATAAACTGTACTCTGCTGGTGCTGGTTAATAAGATTGCCAAAAGGGTCAGTGAGACAAGTCTGTGGTAGAGGAGGAGATAAGATGAAAGTAAGAACGACAGACCGATGGTTTTCCTTTATGGTATATGCTCTGCTGACAGTCATTCTGATTTTGATTGCATTTCCTCTGATCTATCTGGTAAGTGCATCCTTCAGCGATCCTCAGGCGGTGATATCCGGAAGGGTGTGGCTTCTTCCCGTGAATTTTACCCTGAAAGGTTATGAGGCGATTTTTAAAGATCAGAGTCTAATCAGAGGATTTATGAATTCTGTCTTTATCACAGTGGCGGGCACAGCCCTGAACATTATTGTGACTGTGATGATGGCTTACCCGATTTCCAGAAAGAATTTTTACGGAAGAAAATTTTTTACCCTGTTTATGATGTTTACCATGTTTTTCAGCGGCGGCTTGGTTCCCACGTTTCTGCTGATCAACCAGCTGTCCATGTACAATTCTTACTGGGCCATTATTCTGCCGGGCTGTGTGGGAGTGACGAACGTGATTATCTGCAGAACATATTTTGAGTCCAGTATACCTGATGAACTCTACGAGGCGGCTTCCCTGGATGGGTGTGATGATTTTGGATTTCTCACAAGAATTGTGCTTCCGCTGTCTAAACCTGTACTGGCAGTGCTGGTGCTGTACTATGCAGTAGGCCACTGGAATTCTTATTTTAAAGAAATGATCTACCTGGAAGACAAGATGAAGTATCCTCTTCAGGTGGTACTGAGACAGATTATTATTATGAGCCAGATTGCAGACGAGATGATGCTGGATTTTTCTACGGCAGAGAGAGTTCAGGGCATGGCGGACCTGTTAAAGTATTCTACGATTGTGGTATCCAGCCTTCCCATGCTGATTCTGTATCCCTTTATCCAGAAATATTTTGTGAAGGGCGTGATGATCGGTTCGGTCAAAGGGTAAAGTCAGATACAAATTGCATGTTACAGATTCTTTATGTATAATAAAACAAGTCCGTTTCAAGGACAGAAAGAGGAAAGATATGAAAAAAAGAGTTATGGCAGCAGCGATGTCGGCAGTATTGGGCATGTCACTGATGACGGGATGCCAGGGGACCAATTCCATGGCGCCCGGTCAGACGGCGGAACCTAATTCAGGAAAGACCGGACAGGCGGCAGCAGGGGACAGCAATGTAACTCCGGCCGGCGAATTTCCCATTGTGAAGGAACCTATTACTTTAAAGGTTGCGGCGATTGACGAGACTTATGTAGGGGCTCTGGGCGATGTGGATTTCTGTAAATGGTATGAGGAAAAAACAGGAATTCATATTGAATGGAATGAGATTCCAAGGGATGGGTATAAAGAGAAGTTAAATCTTATGCTGAGCACAGGCAATCTGCCGGATGTGATTCTGGGAATGAAGCTGACCTCCAACGATGTCTCTTCCTACGGGGAAGATGGAACCTTCCTGAAGCTGGACGATTACATCGAAGAATATGGGGTGGAGTTTAAAAAGATCATGGAGGAACTGCCGGAGATGAAGGATACCATCACCTCCCCGGATGGACATATCTATTCTCTTCCGACCATCAATGACTGCCTTCACAATCAGTACAGAACCAGAGCGTGGATTAACCAGCAGTGGCTGGATGCAGTAGGCATGGAGATGCCAAAGACCACAGAAGAGTTTGAAGCAGTGCTCCAGGCTTTTAAGGATCAGGATCCTAACGGCAACGGGATTGCCGACGAGATCCCTATGCTGGGCAACAGTTCTGCCAAAAATAATATTGTTACTTATCTCATGAACGCATTTATCTATATGCACGGCGCCGACAATCAGGATCCTTCCACGTTATATTTGTACATGGATGACGGAAAGATCCAGTTTACTCCTGATAAGGAGGCTTACCGGGAAGGACTGAAGTGGATCAACAGCCTGATTGAAAAAGGGCTGCTGGACAGCACCTCTTTCACCCTGGACGAGACCCAGTTCAAACAGATTCAGCAGGATGAGAGCGCAGTAAAGGTAGGCGTGGTACGGGCGGATCTCATCTGCAGCTACATGGGAGAGTACAACGGGACACCGGATCACCGAGTGGAGCAGTACCGGGTTCTGGAACCTCTTGTAGGGCCAAAAGGTTTCCAGTATCAGCCTTCTTATCTTTATGCAAGCGTGGGAACAGGAAATTTTGTAATCACCAGCTCCTGCCAGAATCCTGAGGCAGCATTCCGATGGGCAGATGGATGGTATTCCGAGGAGGCAAGTCTCCTGGCATGGTACGGAGAGGAAGGGAAAGGCTGGGTTCAGCCTCCGGAAGGTTCCGTGGCCATGAACGGAGAAAAAGCCATGTATCAAAGACTGCCTGTGGAAGGTGCGGAACAGACCATCCGGATTACCAACAAATTCGGCAACAATACGGCTAAATTAAGGGAGAGTGAAGTGTATCTGGAGGATGATCCGGCACAGAAGTTTTCCACGGAACCCATTCTCTATTTTGCCACCAGGGACAGCCTGGTACCCTATGCAGATTCTTCCAAAGTGGTTCCGCCTCTGAATCTTACCAGAGAGGAAGCCTCTGAGATCTCCAATATCAGAACTATGATCGATGATTATGTGGAGGAGAATCAGGCTCTCTTCTGTCTGGGCAGCAGGGATATTGATACAGAGTGGGAGGCCTATGTAAAAGAATTTTCAGCACTTGGACTGGACCGAATGCTGGAGGTATATCAGACTGCATATGACAGGCAGTATCAATAAAGAGTTAATCATGCTGAGGCATGGCCCGGAGCCGTGTCTCAGCTTTTGAGCGTTTCAAAAAGAGGGAAGAAGGAGGAAGAAATCATGGTAAGAGATCACAGAAGAGGGGTAGTATTCCAGGTGTGGAGGTCTTTTGTGATTTTTATTCTGATACCCGTTGTGGTTCTGAATATCGCCATTTTTTACATGCTTCGGAATATGGAAGACAGGGCGGAAACCATGGCTGAGACACAGATGGAACACAGCCGGTTTTTGCTGGATCAGAATATTAACGACAGTCTGATATCCATAGAGAAGATCGGCAGCAATTATAATATCCAGAAAATGGCCAGCCTGCAAAAGCCTCTGACTTCCGGTGACTACGGAGAGTTGTGGAAAATCAGAGAATTTTGTCAGAATATGGTGACGGCCAACGACGCCTATTCAGTCAATATTCTGTGTAATGGGAGCAATATCTTTATGACAGAAGGAGAACTGTGCGTGGATCTGGAGCAGTTCTACGGCAAATCTTACCGATTCGGACAGGCTGGTCTGGAGGAATTGAAAGAACAGGGACATAGAGGAAGCAGAATCACGTATTATCCCTGCTTGGAATTCGTCAGAGGGGAAGTTGTGAGGAAGGGATTTTTTTACACTATGGTTTTGACTCCTTATGCAGGGAAGACAACAGGAGCAACCGCCGTTATGTTTTTCAACGAGAAAAACCTGATAGGGATCTTGGGCGGGTATGACAAATGGGACAGCCTGACTTACATAATGGATGCAAAGGGGCAGATTCTGTACCGGATGGGAAACAAAAATATTGACCCGGTGGCGTTTTCCTTAAATCCGGGGCAGGCTCAAGTCCGAGTCCTTGCGGAGGAATATTTTGGAAAACAGTATTTTGCCGTGGAAGCTGAGGTGACTACAGGGCTTCGGATTGTGTCGGTAATTCCGAAGGATAAACTGTACATGGAGATGGGGCAGCTGCGTATCTTTGTCTGGATTCTCAATGCAGCCATGGTGATTATGTGTCTTTCTCTTTCGCTGGGACTGGCCAGGAAGCGAAGCAGGATTTTGTCAGGGGCCCTGGAGCTTATGAATCATGAGGGAGATGGAGGAAAAAATGTGTTTTCAGCCCTCTACGATTCTGTCAGCACCATGGTGGATGTCAATACTTCTCTGAAAAGTACACTGGTAGTTCAAAAGGAGCTTATTCAGACCGTATTCTGGAGCCGGATGCTGAGTATTAACAGCATGACTGATGAGGAGATTCTTCATCTGGCCAAAAGTGCCGGTATGGAATTGTCTGAGGAGGGAGGATACTGCCTTTTGCTGCTGGGGTTCGGAAATGGGTATGAGATGGATCGGGAAGGTCTGGAGCAGTTGATGGCCAGAAGAAAACAGGTTATGGATGTGATGAACAGCACCATGACATTAGGCGGATATACAGGCATGTGCGGTGCGGACCAGCTGGTAGTGCTGGTACCCCTTAAGGAGGAGGAATGCCGAGATTATCAGAATCTTGTGACAGAGAAGCTGGATGCCTTTAAGGCTCTCCTAGAGCAGGAAGGACAGATGGTGTGTGTGGGAAGTATGGTATTTCGAGACCTCAGGGATATCTACAGCGCTTATATGGTGTGCGGCAGCCAGATGAACTTGTGCAGCAGTTATGGGGAGATACGGGGAATGATCTGGTGCAGTGAGGATGAACTGGGGACAGAAAGTACTTTTTATTACACGGATGAGCTGAAGAATCAGATCGTTCTCTGGATCAAATCCGGTCAGCAGGAGCTGGTGAAAGAAGGGTTTCACCGGATTCTGGAGGAGAATTATCTGAAGAGGCGCATAAGCGGCAATATGGAACAGCTCTTAATCGCTAAGCTTAAGCTGACGCTTTTAGGGGCTTATGACAGCAGAATGACCATTGATTTGACAGAGATATTTAAACATATTGATGAGATTCAGACGGATGCATGGCTGTTTTCCTATATTCTGCGGGTGGCTATGGATATGTGCGGACATTATCTGTCAGGAATCAGGAGTCATGAGAATGGGCTGCAGAAAAAGATCATTGCCTATGTGGAAGAACATTTTACGGAATACGGTTTCGGCCTGTCCTCCATAGCGGGCCACTGCAATTTAAGTGAGACATATTTTTCTCAGATATTCAAGGAGCTGATGGGAGAGAATTTTTCCGCGTATGTGGAGAAGAAGCGGATGAAATATGCATATCAGCTCATTGTGGGGACTAAGATCACCATCGATGAGGTGGCGGAAAAGACCGGCTACAGCAATACCAACGCATTCCGCAAAGCATACAAGAGATTTTATGGAATGAGTCCCAGCCAGAGCCGTAAAAATAAGGTATGACCATAAGACAAGAGTGGTAATCTGGAGAACGGAGCGTTGGAAGAAGGCGGTTTCCTGCCATATAATGGCTCTATCAAAGAAGATGGAGGCAGGGAAATCATATGAAAGAACGAGTAAACTGGCAGGAATTTGCCGCAGGACATAATATGAAGTGGTCGAAGAAATCCTGTTCCTGGGACAGCGGGGCATTTTTGGGAAACGGCAATATGGGAGCCATGATCTACAGCGCAGAGGACAAGACAAAACGCAACACCCTGCGGTGTGTTATGGGCAGGACGGATGTGGAGGCCAGAACCCCGGGAAGGCCGGGTGTCTATACCCGGGTACCTTTGGGAGAGCTGGATCTGGAAATGAAAGGATGGATCTTCGACGGAACTTCCATGGAGCTGGACTTGTATCAGGCAGAATTTAAGGCAGAGCTGGTTACTACAGTGGGAAAGGTGAAAGTGAGAAGCCTGGTTCACAGCCTGGAACCGGTGATGATGGTGGAGGTACAGTCCTGTGAGGGGGAGAAGACAGAGGCCGTCTGGAAGGCTTATCCTGAGTTGTCCCCTGTCATAAAAAATGAAGATGGAATCAACTATAACCAATATATTCCCCATATCTGTCTGGAGGAACGAGAGTACGGAACCGTCCATGTGCAGATCCAGAGATTTTTTGAAGCGGAAGAAGAAAGGACGGAGGATGGATGTGTTGTTGCTGTCACGAAAAGAGAACAGGGGACAACTGCCAGATACTATCTGACAATTTTAAAAGGCTGTGGAGAGAAGCAGGTGCAGGAGGCTGTGGAGACGGTGGAAAGAAACGCCGTGGAAGAGACGGGCTCATGGGAGGAAAGGCACCGTCAGTGGTGGCGGGATTATTATCAGAAGAGTTTTGTCTCCCTGACGGATACCAGGCTGGAAGGATTTTATTTGATTCAGATGTATAAGATGGCGTCTGCCACCCGGGCTCACATGCCGGTAATGGATAATCAGGGGCCATGGATGGCGGCGACTCCGTGGCCGAGAGCATGGTTTAACATGAATGTACAGACAGCCTATTCTCCTGTATATACTTCCAATCACCTGGACATAGGCGAGTCTCTCTGCAGCAGTCTGGACCGGAATATGGATCATCTCATAAACAATGTGGAGGAAGAATACCGAAAGGACTCAGCAGGCCTGGGGCGGAGTGCCGGCTGCAATATGGTGTCTCCTGTGGAGGATGAGGTGGGAAACCTTACATGGCTGCTTCACAATTACTGGCGGCAGTGCCGGTATTCCATGGACAGGGAGAGGATGAGAGAGAGTCTGTATCCTCTGTTAAAACGAAGCGTGGCATATTATCTTCACAAACTGGAGCAGAAAGAGGACAAAAAACTTCATCTGCCTCCCATGATCTCACCGGAGTACGGCTCCTTCCGGCAGATGACAGTAGAGGATTCCACTTATGATCTGGCTTTGCTGCGTTGGGGCTGCACAACTCTGCTTCAAATCTGCCAGGACCAGCAGATGGAGGATCCGGACAGGGAGATATGGCAGAAGACTCTGAGAGAGCTGACAGAATATCACCAGGACGAGACAGGACTGATGGTGGGAAAAGACGTGCCGTTGGCCTTCGGACACCGCCATTTCAGCCATCTTCTTCCTATCTTCCCGCTGCATTTGATCCGGGGAGACAAGAAAGAGGAAAAAGAACTGATTCTGCGTTGTCTGCGCCATTGGTTTTGTAAGGAGGGAGATCTGCGGGGATTTACCTTTTCGGGAGCAGCATCCATCGCGGCAGCTGCAGGTCTGGGGGACGAGGCCTTGGCCTATGTAAAATCTGCTCTTCATCTTTTTAAACCAAACACCATGTATACAGAGGCGGGACCGGTTATAGAATCTCCCTTAGGTGTGGCAGAGAGTATTCATGATATGCTGCTGCAAAGCTGGGGCGGCATAATCCGGGTATTTCCGGCAGTGCCTGGAGAGTGGGAGGATATCACCATCCATAATCTGCGGGCAGAAGGAGCATTTCTCATCAGTGCCGTGAGGCGGGAAGGGAAGACCTGCTGGATACGGGTGGAAAGCCTGGCAGGGGAGCCGTGCCGTCTGGCTGCAGATCTGGGACCCGGAGTCCATGCAGTGGACAAAGGGGGAAAGGAAGTCGTCTTAAAAGAGGAAGAAGATGGGACTTTGGAGCTGAATTTGAAAGCAGGGGAGGAATGGTTTCTCTATAAAGGAACCAAGATACCGGATTTTGTCATCGAGCCTGTAAAACCGCAGAGCCATATGAGGAATTTCTTCGGAGAGCACAAGCCGTGGCGGCTGTATGGAATTCCGTTTTCGTGGGAAGGATGAGGATATGAAAAAGACGTTGCAAAAAAATCTGTGGTTTAAGCGTCCGGGGGAGAGCTGGATCGAAGGACTTCCTATAGGAAACGGACGCATAGGCGCCATGACAGAGGGCGGTATCAATCTGGATCACATGTATCTCAACGAAGAGTCGGTCTGGGCAGGGCGTCCTGAAGATTGCGTCCGAGGGGATGGGGCTGTGGGAATGAAAAAACTTAGGGAATGTCTCTTTGCCGGGGATGTTGAACAAACAGAAGAGATAGTCATGAACCAAATTATGCCTGAAAAACGGTGGTTCGGCTCCTACCAGGTGCTGGGGGAGTTGGGGATACGGTCTCTTAAAACTGTAGAGTATAAAGACTATGAGAGGAATCTGGACCTGGATACCGGAACCGTGCAGGTGAGATATACCGGTACAGGAGACAGGGGGACAAAGGCCTGGTGGGAGAAGGAATATTTTGCTTCCGCTCCCTGCCAGGTAATTGCAATTCGCTATACCTGCAGCGAGAGGGAGACCATGGCCCTGGAGATCAGCCTGTCCAGAGAGGAGGGGGCTGTTGTCAGCAGCCCTAAGGAAGACAGCCTTCTCTTGTCCGGTCAGTGCAGTGACGGAATCCTTCGGTTTGCCGGTATGGTAAAGGCAGTCCCGGATGGGGGAACCATGAAGGTGTTTCGTACAAGGCCTAAGGCGCCTCCGGTTCTTCGGATTCACGGAGCCAAGGCAGTAGAATTGTACGTTGCTGCCAGGACCAGCTATAACTGTGCCGCCTATGAAAAACAATGCGCAAAGGATGTGGAAGAGGCAGCTGCCCTGGGATATGAGGAGGTAAGGCTTGGGCATATCCGGGAATACGGAGAATACTATCATCGGTTTGATATAGGATTTGAACAGGAAGGGCAGGAAGAATTAAAAGAGCTGACGACATATGAGCGTCTGAAGAAGCTCAAGAGCGGAGGAAGAGACGAGAATTTTTATGCTCTTTTAACTAATTATCACAGATACCTTCTTCTTTCCTCCTCAAGACCAGGCTGTCTGCCTTCTAACCTTCAGGGGCTGTGGAATTACCAGATCTTTGCCCCCTGGGAGAGCGATTACCATACCAACATTAACTTACAGATCAACTACTGGCCGGCGGAAGGCTATCATTTAAGCGAGTGCCATACACCTCTGTTCGACTGGCTGAAACGAGTAAAAGGGTCGGGGGAGAAGACGGCTAAAGATTATTACGGAGCCGGGGGCTGGACTCTTCACCATGCCAGCAATCTGTTTGCCCATACGGCCCCCTGCGCGGTGCCGGCAGGGCTGTGGCCTATGGGAGGGGCATGGCTGGTGCGCCATCTGTATGAACACTATCTGTATACGGGAGACGAGAAGTTTCTGCGGGAAGAGGCATATCCCCTGATGAAAGGGGCTGCTGAGTTTATCCTGGATTTTCTTACTGCGGCGCCGGCCCCGCAGCTTATCGCAGCTTGTCACGTCCTTCGTCGGCTCCTGATGCCAAGGCATTCCCCTTGCGCTCTTTTCAGCTTGACCTGCTCGTCGCAAAGTC
>JAAWHU010000089.1 GCA_022796015.1 Hungatella sp.
GTCCATCTCAGTAATCATGGAAGCCTCGGACTTGGCAATTCGTTTGTCCATCTCAGCAATCATGGAAGCCTCGGACTTGGCGAACCGCTTGTCCATCTCGTCGATCATGGAAGCCTCAGACTTGGCGAACCGTTTGTCCATCTCAGAGATTATGGACTGTAAAAGTTCCAGGTCTTTTGCATCTAACATTTTTTTCACCTCCTTATTAGGTTTTGAGCACATTGTTTCATTGCTGCACATCATGCTTCTCTCCTGTGTTCCTAAAAGAAATACGAGTTTTCAAATGAAATGTATCACATATGATACCGTTTTGCCTTCTATAATACCAAATATCTCCGGTTCTGGCAATGATAAATGATAAAAATCGGGGAACAATCAGGAAAGAATCATTCCTTAGACTTTTCTGATTTTAGATAAATCAGAAGAAGTATGAGGATAGATTACCACACCCCTCTGGATTTGTCAACGGCATATTTTAAAAGAAACATATTGCATAATATGCAAAAATAATGTATAATTATTAATATTTTTATAAAAAAAGGCACTTTTCAAAAAGAGCCGGTTCTACTATACTATAATACAAAGAAAAGACAGGGATTGAGGAGAGATGAATATGATTAAAGTCGGAATTATTGGTTCTACCGGGTATGCAGGCGGGGAGCTTGCAAGGATTTTGCTTCAGCGAAGTGATGTGGAGATTAAATGGTACGGGTCCAAAAGCTATATAGATCAGAAATATGCATCCATCTATCAAAATATGTTTCAGATTGTGGACGATGTGTGTATGGAAGAGAACATGGAGGAGTTAGGAAACTTGGTAGATGTGATTTTTACTGCCACCCCCCAGGGACTGTGTGCCTCCCTTGTAAATGAGGAGCTCCTATCAAAGGTAAAAATTATTGATTTAAGTGCGGATTTTAGGATCAAGGATGTGGCGGTATATGAGAAATGGTACAAGATTACCCATCCGTCGCCTGAGTTCATTGGGGAAGCAGTCTATGGTCTGCCGGAATTAAACAGGGATAAGATTAAGAAGGCACGGCTGGTGGCCAATCCCGGCTGTTATCCTACCTGCTCCACTCTGGCAGTATATCCTTTGGTAAAGGAGGGGCTGATCCATACGGATACCCTGATTATTGATGCAAAATCGGGAGTGTCAGGAGCCGGAAGAGGGGCGAAGCTTGACAATCTGTACTGTGAGGTTAATGAGAGCTGCAAGGCTTACGGGGTGGCGAATCACAGACATACGCCTGAGATTGAGGAGCAGCTGTCCTATGCTGCCGGGAAACCGGTGATGCTGAATTTCACCCCCCATCTGATTCCCATGAACAGAGGAATCCTGATTACGGCCTACGCTTCTTTGTCAAAGAAAGCAACCTATGAGGAGATCAAGGCGCTCTATGACAACTATTATAAAGAGGAGCAGTTTGTGCGGGTTCTGGAAAAGGATGTGTGCCCTCAGACCAGATGGGTGGAGGGAAGCAATTTTGTGGACGTGAATTTTAAGATTGACGAGAGAACCGGACGCATCATCATTATGGGGGCTATGGACAATATGGTGAAAGGCGCAGCGGGCCAGGCAGTGCAGAATATGAATCTGATGTTCGGACTTCCGGAGGATACGGGGCTGAAACTGATCCCGGTATTTCCGTAAGTATGGGTGGCCGGAATGGTTTGTCCCAAGTGTAAGATGGAGTATGAGGACTGGGTAAGGGAGTGCAGTGACTGCAATGTGCCTCTGGTAACGGACAGGGAGCTGGCTGAGATAGAGGAGGAAAAAAGGAGGCAGAGGCAGGAGGAAAGAGAACGGAAAATCCAGGGAAAAATGGAGGTTTCTGCGGAGGATATAAGGAAGTGGGGAAAGGATGTTTCTGAAGAGGAACTGGCTCTGGAAGAAGAGGAATTTAACAAGGAGCTTGAGAATCTGGAGAATCGGAAAAAAGGATGGGAGCGTATGGACAGAAGGTTAAGCCGGATGATTCTGGGGATTGTCGGAGGGGCGCTGCTGCTTATGGGAGCGGGAGTGGTTCTGGGACTTTTGGAGAGGGCATAGGGGTTTACCTTTGGAAAACGGAAAGGAAGGTAATAGGATGGGTTATAAGATCATAGAGGGCGGAGTGACGGCGGCCATAGGTTTTCAGTCTGCTTCCACGGCGGCGGGAATCAAGTATAAGGACAGACAGGATATGGCGCTGATCTACAGTGAGGCGCCCTGTGCGGCGGCAGGGACATTTACCACCAACCTTGTGAAGGCGGCTCCTGTAAAATGGGATCAGGACATTGTGTATCACAAGCCCTTTGCCCAGGCGGTGGTGATCAATGCAGGGATCGCCAATGCCTGCACAGGTACGGAGGGATACGGATATTGCAAGGATACGGCGGATACGGCGGCGGGGATACTTAAGATCCCGGCGGAGTCGGTGCTGGTGGCTTCCACAGGGGTCATTGGCATGCAGCTTCCCATGGACCGGATTAAGACCGGAATTAAGGCCATGGTTCCAGGGCTGGGAGGCGGTTTGGAAAACGGAACTTTATCGGCCAAGGCCATTATGACTACGGATACGGTGAAGAAGGAAGCGGCAGTTCAGGTGGAATTAGGAGGAAAGACAGTTACTATCGGCGGCATGTGTAAGGGCTCCGGCATGATTCATCCCAATATGTGTACCATGCTTGGGTTTATCACCACGGACGCCGCCATTTCAAGGGAGATGCTTCAGGCGGCATTGAGTGAAGACGTGAAGGATACCTACAACATGGTCTCCGTAGATGGGGACACCTCCACCAATGATACCGTGCTTCTTCTGGCCAACGGTATGGCCGGAAATTCAAAGATTACAGAAAAGAACCAGGACTATGAGGCCTTTAAGACGGCACTCCACCAAGTCAACGAGGCTTTGGCCAAGAAGATTGCCGGGGACGGAGAAGGGTGCACCGCTCTCTTTGAGGTGAAGGTTGTGGGAGCAGAGACCAAGGAACAGGCAGTGATTCTGGCCAAATCCGTCATTACCTCCAATCTGACTAAGGCGGCGATCTTCGGCCATGACGCCAACTGGGGCCGGATTCTGTGTGCCATGGGATATTCAGGGGCGCAGTTTGACCCGGAAAAGGTGGATCTGTTCTTTGAGAGCGCAGCAGGGAAGCTGAAAATTATTGAAAACGGTGTGGCAGTGGATTACAGTGAAAAGGAGGCCACAAAGATTTTGTCCCAGCCGGAGGTTAGGGCCATTGCGGATATTAAGATGGGAGATGCGTCAGCCACTGCATGGGGCTGTGACCTGACATTTGATTATGTGAAGATTAATGCAGACTATCGTTCATAGGAAAAGGAAAAGGGCAGCAAGGAGGAGGAATATACCATGAATTTAGACCCTAAGATCATGGAAAAGGCGGCGGTGCTCATTGAGGCTCTGCCCTACATTCAGCGGTTCAACAGGAAGATTATTGTTGTAAAATACGGCGGCAGCGCTATGGTGGATGAGAACCTGAAAAAACAGGTGATTCAGGATGTGGTGCTTTTAAAGCTGGTGGGCTTTAAGCCGATTATCGTCCACGGCGGCGGCAGGGAGATCAGCCAGTGGGTGAGCAAGGTAGGCATGGAGCCCCGGTTTGTCAACGGTCTGCGGGTGACCGACGAGCCCACGATGGAGATTGCGGAGATGGTTTTAAACCGGGTGAATAAAAGCCTGGTGCAGCTGGTCAATGAGCTGGGAGTGAAGGCAGTAGGCATCAGCGGCAAAGATGGCATGATGTTAAAATGTCAGAAGAAATACTCCGGCGGCCAGGATATCGGCTTTGTGGGAGATATTAAGGAGGTAAATCCCAAGGTGATCTATGATCTTCTGGAAAAAGACTTCCTTCCCATTATTTGTCCCATTGGTTTTGACGATAATTATTTAAGCTATAATATTAATGCCGATGATGCGGCCTGTGCCATTGCCAGGGCGGTGAAGGCGGAAAAACTGGCGTTTCTCACGGATGTGGAAGGGCTGTACCGGAATTTTGAAGACAAGGATTCCCTGATTTCCCAGATGGAGGTGGGGGAAGCCCAGGAATTTGTAAACAGCGGTTCCCTGGGCGGAGGTATGCTTCCCAAGCTTCAGAACTGTATTGACGCCATAAAAGAGGGTGTATCTCGAGTACATATTCTGGATGGACGGATTCCCCACTGCCTTCTTCTGGAAATTTTCACCAACAAGGGTATCGGCACGGCCATTGTAAATTCAAAGGAGGAGCAGGATCACCATGACTGATGACAGGAAGGAACAGGGCCTGGTTATTGACAGGGCAGAGCAGGCGCTTTATAAAACTTACAACCGATTTCCCGTAGTGTTTGACCGGGGAGAGGGCGTGTTCCTCTATGATTTAGAGGGCAATGAATATCTGGATTTTGGAGCAGGGATCGCGGTTATGGCTCTGGGATACAGTGATCCGGAATACAACCTGGAAGTTCAGGAACAGCTGGGGAAGCTGATGCATATTTCCAATCTGTTTTATAATCAGCCGGCGGCTGACGCAGGGGAGAGGCTTTTGAAGGCTTCCCGTATGGAGAAGGTATTTTTCACCAACAGCGGTACGGAAGCCATTGAGGGAGCCCTTAAGATCGCAAAAAGGTATGCCTACAACCGGGATGGGAGAGGCGGCCATGAGATTATTGCCATGAGGCATTCCTTCCATGGGAGAAGCCTTGGAGCCCTTTCCGTCACAGGCAACGACCACTATCAGGAGCCCTTTGCCCCCCTTCTGCCGGGAGTGAAATTTGCGGAATTTAACAATCTGGACAGTGTGAAGGCATTGGTCAATAACAATACCTGTGCCGTTCTTATGGAGACGATTCAGGGGGAGGGCGGAATTTACCCGGCTTCGGAGGAATTTTTAAAAGGGGTCAGGGCTCTCTGTGACGACCATGACATGCTGCTTATTCTTGACGAGATTCAGTGCGGCATGGGGCGGAGCGGCTTTTGGTTCGCATGGCAGGAGTACGGAGTGAGGCCGGATGTGATGACAGTTGCAAAGGCACTGGGCAACGGCGTGCCTGTGGGAGCATTTCTGGCCTGCGGGAAGGCGGCCCATGCCATGAAGCCGGGAGATCACGGGACCACCTACGGGGGCAATCCCTTTGTCTGCAGGGCAGCGGACACGGTGCTGCGTCTTTTTGAAGAACGCCATATTCTGGATCATGTGAATCTTGTGGGCGCCTATCTGTGGGAGAAGCTGGAGGAATTTGCCGGGCGTCATGACTGTGTGACGGTTCACAGAGGAAAAGGGCTGATTCAGGGACTGGAGTTTGACCGCCCTGTGGGAGACATTGTGAAAAGGGCCCTGCTGGAGGAGAAGCTGGTGTTAATCAGCGCGGGAGCCAATGTAATCCGGTTTGTTCCGCCTCTGGTGATCACCCAGGACCATGTGGACCTAATGCTTGAGAAGCTGGAGGCATCCTTATGATAGCTGCGGCTAACTATAAAAAGAAAAAACAAAAAGCAATGATGGGGATTGTGGTTTCGGCCATAATCCTTGTGCTGACTTTGAGCATGGGGCTGGCAGGGCTGTTTTTTTATCTGGATGCCTCGGCAGAAGCCGGCAAAGCACAGCAGCGGGAGGAGTGGTTTGACCCCTGGGAGGACTGTAAGAGCGGGACTCAGGATTCCTACAAAAAATGGGAGATTATAGGGCTGACCGAGGAATTTGCTTCGGATTTTAAGGAGACATACCATTATTATTTTGCCTTTGACGAGGAGTGGTATCCGTTTATTGTTAAAATGAAGGGGGCTCTGGGGGAGGAGTATGATCCTTATCTGGATTATGTGTATGAGGATGATGCCGCAGAGCCGGAACCTCTCACTATCCGGGGAGTGGCTGTCCCCATTGAAGACGACATTCGGGAATATGCAATCGAATGCATGAATATACTCTATGATGAGGAATTCATAACAGAGGAAAATTTTGAGGATTATATGGGAATCAGCCTTCTTGATATGTCTTGTGTACCTTTGGGGAAGGCTGATTTCGGGATGGCGAGAGGATTTTGGATAGCCGGCTTTATTGGAAGTGTCATGGCTGTCCTTCTCCTGATCTTGTATGTGAGAAACTGGAGGGATGCGAGCCAGGCGGAGAAGCGGGAGAAGAGCAGCATGCGTTATGCCGCCGCGTGGCAGAATCCATCGGAGGATCAGTCCGGGTATGGATACGGAAATTGTGATATGCCCCAAGCCTCGGACTTGGGTGAGAACGGGAATACGGCAGGGAATTACGGCTATGAAGGCTCAGGGACGGCAGGGAACTGCGGCCGTGAAGGCTCAGAGCCAGTAAAAGGTTACGGCTATACAGGTTCCATGTCGTCAGGCTATACCGATGGCAGCGGCGTGAGGCTGGTTCCGGTGAAGAAAAGCAATGTGTTTCTGGGAATCATAGGAGCCATAGGCGGTTCCCTTGTAGGCGTGGTACTGTGGATTATGATCAGCATGATCGGATTTGTGGCAGGAGTGGCCGGGTTTGTCATGCTGAAATTTGCCTTGAAGGGTTACGAGAAGCTGTCAGGGAGGCTGGATCAGAAGGGAGCCGTGATTTCCCTGATTGTGGCGGCATTCATGGTGACCTTTGCATGTGTGCTGGACTATGTGATCGTTCTGTGCAGGGCCTTTTTTGAGTGGGATGCCAGTTTGGATACGGTCAGATATGTGGTTATGAATTTTGGGACGCTTATGACGGAGCTTGATACCTGGAGGGGATTTGCAGTGAATCTTCTGGTGGGATACGCATTGTCCATCTGGTCCAGTTATCAGCTGATCGGAGAGACATTAAGGTATAAATGAGGGAAGCTTATGATGGTGATCGGAAAAGATAAGGTGGCGGAGATTCTGGTAAAGGGAGTAGAACCGGCGGCAGTCTGTGAAAGCGGAGAAACCGTAGTGTTTGAGACCAGGGATTGCTATGACGATGGAGTGGTGGACGAGGCGAGGCCTTTGGGAGACAAAGAATGTCCTCTGGAGAATCCGGCTACAGGGCCTTTATATGTGAGAGGGGCTTTGCCGGGGGATGTGCTGAAGGTGGAGATTCTTGATATTGTGCCGCGGTCATGGGGGGTTATGAGATCTTCTCCTGTGGCGGGAGTTTTCCGCCAGGATTTTGACAAGCGGACTGCCAGGATATTTACCCTGAAAGACGGGGAGACTGTATTTGACGAGAAACTGACATTAAAGCTGGACACTATGATCGGGGTAATCGGGACAGCCCCGGCAGGGGAGGGGATCACTACAGATACACCCGGAAGTCATGGCGGCAACATGGACTGCCGCAAGATTGTAAAGGGTTCTGTTTTATATCTTCCGGTAAACACAGAGGGAGCTCTTCTGTCCATGGGGGATCTCCATGGGCTTATGGGCGATGGAGAGGTGATGATATGCGGGCTGGAGACCGGCGGAACCGTGACGGTGCGGGTGTCTGTGGTGAAGGACTGTCATGTGCCGACTCCTTTTTTGTACTGTCGCGGAGATGTGATGACCATTCAGTCCGCAGAGACTTTGGATGAGGCCGGGGATCTGGCGGCCAAGGCCATGAAGAATTTTGTGAAGGAAGCCACAGGAAAGGATGATTTTGGTGCGGGGATGCTTATGTCGCTGCTGTCCAATATGGCGGTGTGCCAGGTGGTGGATCCCTTAAAGACCGTGCGGGTGGAATTTCCCTTAAAGGTGCTTAAGGCATATGGGTACAGTCTGCCGTAATAGATACTTCTTGTCATAGGAAAAGTTTGATTTTAGGAAAAGGAAGGAGATCGGAGATGGCAAGACAACCTAGGCAGGTGCACATATTTTTGTTCCGACAAAGAGAAGACATGTATGAATATGCAATTTTTCAGAGGGAAGACATGGCTTTGTGCTGGCAGGGAATCTGCGGAGGCGTGGAGGGGGAGGAAACCCTTGAAGAGGGAGCAAGAAGGGAAGTCTATGAGGAAGCAGGGATAAAAGAGCAGTTGCCTCTGTATCAGCTGGAGAGTATCAGCTTTCTTCCGGCCGATCTTTTTGATGAGGAGGAAAGGGAGAAGTGGGGAAGGGATATGGTTGTTATCCCTATGTATTTTTTTGCTATGGCTTATGACGGTGAGATTCATCTGTCTCAGGAGCATACAGATGTAAGATGGCTGGGTTACAAGGAAGCTTATGACCTTATTTATTATACCGATCAGAAGGTGGCATTATATGAGCTGAATGAAAAATTGCTGCGCAATCTTCTCCATGGGAAGTCTAAAAGGTCTCTCTTGCCTTTAACAGGAGAAAAACACATTCTCCCGTAATCCAAAAGAAGATATAATAAAGTAGGAAGGAAATCCATATGTCTGAAATTTTTGATGAAGCGAACATGAGGTCTGTTTTGGGGAAATACATACCTGATGGAGAAACACTGCTGGCGGGAATTCATGCAATATCAAAGGAAACTCATGTGACAGGTATTTTCGGAAAATGTATCTGCACGGAGGACGGGCTGGTTCCGGATAAAAACGGAGGCACAGTCGCATTGAACAAGAAAAAATACGCAGACTATGATGTGTATGTTGGCATTACTCAGTCTTCTCTGATCATTGCCGAGTGTGAAAAGTGCAGTTATCTCTATCAATTTAAGGATAATCCGGCTGTGAGGGAGGAGGATATACAGGAGGTGACATCAGGCCTGTTGTTTGATGATCTGGGGACGTGCTATCCACTCACGGATATCCAAAGCTGCCAGATGAAAAAGGGCTGGATGGGCTCTGTGAAATGTTTCGTTACCATGAAAAACGGAAGTTATTTTAAGCTGGTGCTTCCCAAGCTGGGCGGAGTAGGAGGAGGCATGCCCCATCATGGGGAATACCGGGATGCCATTATGGCACGGCTCAGTAAGAGTAATGGGTGACGGTTAGAACGGTTCATCTAAGAAGGAGTGAAACGATTATGACAGAGGGACAGACAATTACCGCATTTTTGGAGGCGTTATCGTCAAAACAGCCGGTACCCGGCGGCGGCGGGGCTTCCGCCATGGCGGGAGCCTTGGGAACGGCCTTGGGCCTTATGGTAGGCAATCTCACAGTGGGCAAGAAAAAGTATGCAGCCGTGGAAGCAGACGTGGTCTCCATGATGGACAAGCTTGCCGGAATTCAGAGGGAGATGGTAACACTCATCGACGAGGACGCCAGAGTATTTGCCCCCTTAGCGGCGGCTTATGGGCTCCCGGCAGGGACTGAGGAGGAAAAACAGTACAAGGAACAGGTGATGGAGGAGAACCTGACAAATGCCAGTCTGGTGCCCATAAGAATCATGGAGCTGTCCGTGGAAATCCTTGGGATTTTACAAGAGATGGAAGAGAAAGGCAGTGTCATGGCAGTCAGCGATGTGGGCGTGGCGGTGCAGTTTGCAAGGACAGCCCTGACCGGAGCGGTGATGAATGTATTCATCAATACCAAGTCCATGAAAAACAGGGAGAAGGCCTTGGAACTCAACGACAGAGCCCACAAGTCTCTGGAAGCGGGAATTTTGCTGGCGGATCAGGTTTATGGAAAGGCACTGAAGCGCCTCAACCCATAAGAGAGTCCATGGAGGTGTGCAGGAAAAGCCAAATTGAGAAGAAAGGAAATGGGGATCTATGATTGTATTAAAAGGGGCAGAGGTGTCTGCCAGGATCAAAGCAGAGGTACAACAAATGCTGGAAGGATTGGGAGGCCGGATTCCCAGGCTTGCGATTGTGCGGGTAGGGGAGCGGCCTGATGATCTGTCTTATGAGCGGGGAGCCATGAAAAAGATGGAGGCTTTCGGGCTGGAGGCCAAATCATACGGGTTTCCTGAGACCATCAGCGACGCCAGGTTTAAAGAGGAGTTTAGAAAGATCAACGAGGATCCGGAGGTTACAGGCATCCTTCTGCTTAAGCCCCTTCCAAAGCATATCTGTGAGAAGGACATTGAGAATATGATCGATCCGAAGAAGGATCTGGATGGGATCTCACCGGCCAATATTGCCAAGGTATTTGCAGGGGATCCTTCGGGATTTGCACCCTGTACTGCAGAGGCAGTGGTGGAGGTTTTAAAAGCCAATGAGATTCCCATTGCGGGAAAGAGAGCGGTGATTGTGGGACGCAGTATGGTAGTGGGAAAGCCTCTGGCCATGCTTTTGATAAAGGAAAATGCCACGGTTACCATATGCCATACAAAGACCGTGGATCTGCCGGGTACCTGCAGAAACGGGGAGATTCTTGTGGCGGCTGCAGGCCGGGCAAAAATGCTCAATGAGGAGTATGTGAGCCCCGGCGCTGTGGTTATTGATGTGGGAATCAATGTGGACAATGATGGAAAGCTTTGCGGAGATGTGGATTTTGGATCCATTGAAACTCAGGCAGCCATGGCTACACCGGTACCTGGAGGTGTGGGAACCGTGACTACGGCAGTGCTGGCAAGGCACTTAGTGCAGGCTGCAGGATAAAAGGAGCAGGGCAGCAGATGGAATAAATATGCAGCACATATAGTTATCTCCATTATGAATAAAATTTTGTCAGACAGATAAAATATCCCATAAAAAGGAGATTCATTGCTATGTGGGGTATTATGATCGCGCTGATTTCCGGAGCGCTTATGAGTATTCAGGGAGTATTTAACACGGAGGTGACCAAACAGACCAGTATCTGGGTATCCTCCGGCTGGGTGCAGCTGACGGCTTTTGTCACATGTCTGATTATGTGGCTGTGTACAGGAAGGGAGCAGATCAGCGGTTTGGGCCAGGTACAGCCGTGGTATATGCTGACAGGCGGCGTCCTCGGGGCGCTGATTACCTACACGGTGATTAAAAGCGTGGGGAGCTTAGGGCCGGCAAGATCCGCCCTTTTGATTGTGATTTCTCAGATTATTGTGGCTTATAGTATTGAGGTGCTGGGGCTTTTTGGCGTGGAGAAGGCGGGGCTGGAGTGGAAGAAAATAATCGGTGCTGCGGTGGCTATTGCAGGGATTATTATTTTCCGATATTAATAGAAAATGTGCTTGTATTTGGCCGCTGATTTGGTTAGAATAGAGGTAGGCTGAAAATGGTATTCTCCAAAAGTGAAGAAGGAGGATTACCATGAAAATACAAAGAGTCAAATTTCTGCTGACTGTCATATGCCTGTTGGCTGCAGGCATATGCTATAGCTGCAGTGGACGGACAGACCGGCGGGAACCGGAGGAGCGGATTGTGACAACGGTTCTGCAAACCGAGGAGGCATCTGGGGACAGGGACGTACAAATAGGACTGATTTCAGCTGAGACGGAGGCACAGGAGAGAGAACCGGGAGATACCGGGGAGGAATCTTGGGATGAGCCGCTGAACCGTCAGGGGGAATCGGTCCGTTTTTATGTACATATCTGCGGGCAGGTGAGAAATCCGGGAGTCTATGAAATGGAACCAGGCAGCCGGCTTTTTCAGGCAGTGGAGCTGGCAGGGGGATTTACGGAGGAGGCTGCCAGGGATTATCTGAATATGGCCTTGGAAGTAGGAGATGGCATGAAGATTACGGTGCCGTCTTTTTATCAAGTGGAGAACAACGGACCGGGACAGAGTCCGGGGAGCGCGCCGGAAAAAGGGGACGGCCAGACGCAGGATGGTGCGGCAAAAGGCAGGGGCGGTCAGGCAGGAGGCAGTGCTTTCGGAAGCGCCGGCGGGAACCAGGCAGGTGCCGGGACTTGGGAGCCATGGATTGAGGCGCCCGGGGGCCGGACGGATGAGGCCGGAACAGAGGGAGCTTCTTCGGGGAAGGTGAATCTCAACACTGCCACGAAGGAGGAGCTCATGACGCTTCGGGGAATCGGCGAGGCCAGGGCAGAGGATATTATC
This sequence comes from Hungatella sp., assembly GCA_022796015.1. Classification (GTDB taxonomy): domain Bacteria; phylum Bacillota; class Clostridia; order Lachnospirales; family Lachnospiraceae; genus UBA3402. The sequence continues at coordinate 11,821 of JAAWHU010000089.1, forward strand.
CGCTATCGGGAGGAGCAGGGAGGCTTTGGGGCTATTGAGGAGATTATGAATGTGTCGGGCATCAAGGAGGCGGCTTTTCAGAAGATAAAGGACAGCATTACCGTACAAGAAGGGGCGCATTAGGCGCATGGAAGTTGAGGGAAGAGGTGGAATATGACGAAGGTTCTGGTGGTTGATGATGAGAAATTGATTGTCAAGGGAATCCGTTTTAGTCTGGAGCAGGACGGAATGGAGGTTGACTGTGCATATGATGGGGAGGAAGCTGTTAACAGGGCGAAGGAGACGGAGTATGATGTGATTCTTTTGGATGTTATGCTGCCGAAGGCGGACGGGTATGAGGTGTGTCAGAGCATCCGGGAGTTTTCGGAGGTTCCTATTATTATGCTGACTGCCAAGGGCGGGGACATGGATAAGATTCTGGGGTTAGAGTACGGTGCTGATGATTATATTACGAAGCCCTTTAATATCCTGGAGGTGAAGGCCAGGATTAAGGCCATTCTTCGGAGGAATTCCAAGCGGAGCAAGGGGAGCAGTGTGCCGGAAAACCGGGTGGTGGCTGCGGGCAGTTTGAAGCTTGACCGGGACAGCAGAAGGGTGTTTGTGGGGGAGAAGGAGATCAACCTGACGGCTAAGGAGTTTGATCTTTTGGAGCTTCTGGCCTGCAATCCCAACAAGGTCTACAGCAGGGAATCCCTCCTGGGTTATGTGTGGGGCAATAAGGCCATGGATTCCGGCGACGTGCGGACCGTTGATGTTCATGTCAGGCGTCTGAGGGAGAAGATTGAGCCCAGTCCCAGTGCACCTCAGTTCGTCCATACTAAGTGGGGAGTGGGGTATTATTTCCGAGCCCAGGGGTAACCGGATAAGGAGAGTGTACAGATGACAGATAGGATCAGACAAGTGACCATAGATGATTTGGACAGGATAACCGAGGTGGAGGCCGTGTGTTTCCCGGCTGCAGAGGCGGCGGGGAGGCAGGCCTTTTTAGAGAGAATCCAAAGCTTCCCGGACTGTTTTTTTGTGGCGGAGATAGAGGGAGAGATCGTAGGCTTTATTAACGGCGCGGCAACGGACAGCAGGGTGATTGAGGATGAGATGTTTGAGGATGCGTCCCTTCACAATCCCTCTGGTGCTTATCAGAGTATTTTTGGTCTGGATGTGGCTCCTAAGTGGCAGCACAGAGGGATTGCAGGGGAGCTGATGGAACATATGATTGAGGATGCAAGGAGAAGAGGACGTAGAGGGCTGATTCTGACTTGCAAGGACAGATTGATTGGATTTTATGAGAGGTTTGGGTATCGAAACCTGGGTGTGTCACAGTCGGTTCACGGCGGTGCCGTGTGGTATGATATGATTCTGGAGTTTTCGGGATGAGGATTACGCTGATAGCTGTGGGGAAGATTAAGGAGAGGTTTTTTGAGGATGCCATAAAGGAGTATGAAAAGCGCCTTGGACGGTATTGCAAGCTGGAGATCATTCAGGTAGCCGATGAGAGGACTCCCGAGGGAGCCGGGGAGGCTTTGGAGAGTCAGATCAAGGAGAGGGAGGGGGAGCGGATCCTGGCTCAGATTAAGGATGGCGTTTATGTGATTGCTCTGGCCATTGAAGGGAAGATGCTGGACTCGGAGGAACTGGCGGAAAAGATCGGACGGCTTGGGGTGGAAGGCGTGAGCCAGATCGTGTTTGTAATCGGAGGCTCTCTGGGACTGTCAGAAAAGGTTATACATCGGGCGGATTTTGCCTTGAGTTTTTCCAGAATGACGTTTCCGCATCAGCTTATGAGGGTGATTTTGCTGGAACAGGTGTATCGGAGTTATCGGATTTTGAATCATGAACCATATCACAAGTAAAGGCGAAAAGGAACGGATGTTCTTGGAAATAAAAGAGAATAAGAGTTATATTTTAACCCCATGGGAGTGTGTGTTTCCATG
>JAAWHU010000090.1 GCA_022796015.1 Hungatella sp.
ATCCCCTGGATCAGATTCCACAGCACGGTCTCCAGACGGTCTTTTTTCGCCTCATCCTTTGCCAGTATCCAGGGCATTGTCTCATCAATATATTTGTTGCAGCGCTTAAACAGGTTGAAGATTTCTGTCATCGCATCCGCCACCCGGAGTTCGTTCATCTTGGCGTCTACCGCTTTTGCCGCATGCTCCATAACGGCCTTCAGATCTGCGTCTACTTCTTCTGCAGCGCCTTTGTCCGTTACCACACCGCCGAAATACTTGTTAGTCATGGAGACGGTACGGTTGACCAGGTTACCCAGTGTATTCGCCAGATCAGAATTGAGCCGTTCTACCATCAGCTCCCAGGATATAACGCCGTCATTTTCAAAAGGCATCTCGTGGAGTACGAAATAACGGACCGCATCTACACCAAAGAAATCCACCAGTTCATCCGCATACAGCACATTTCCCCGGGATTTGCTCATCTTGCCGTCTCCCTGAAGGAGCCAGGGATGTCCGAATACCTGCTTTGGCAGGGGAAGATCCAGGGCCATAAGGAAGATAGGCCAGTATATGGTATGGAAGCGGATAATGTCTTTTCCCAGCAGGTGAAGGTCGGCAGGCCAGAACTTCTTAAACTGCTCGGCGCCGTCTCCATCACAGTCATAACCGATTCCCGTAATGTAGTTGGTGAGAGCGTCCAGCCATACATAGGTCACATGCTTGGGATCAAAGTCCACGGGAACTCCCCAGGTAAATGAGGTTCTGGACACGCACAGATCCTGAAGACCAGGAAGAAGGAAATTATTCATCATCTCGTTCTTCCTTGATACGGGCTGGATAAATTCCGGATGGTCATTGATATGCTTAATCAGCCGGTCGGCATATTTGCTCATCTTAAAGAAATAGGCTTCTTCCTTGGCCGGCTGTACTTCCCGTCCGCAGTCAGGACATCTGCCATCCACCAGCTGTGATTCCGTGAAAAAGGACTCACAGGGGGTACAGTAAAGCCCTTCGTAATATCCCTTGTAGATATCCCCCTGATCGTACAGCTTCTTGAAGATCTTCTGAACCTGTCTCTCGTGATCTGCATCGGTGGTACGGATAAATTTGTCATAGGAGGTGTTCATCAGATCCCAGATGGACTTTACCTGGCCGGCAATCTTGTCCACATATTCCTTGGGGGACACTCCTGCTTCCGCTGCCTTCATCTCAATCTTCTGACCGTGCTCGTCTGTTCCGGTCTGAAAGAACACATCATATCCCTGAGCTCTCTTGTATCTTGCAATGCTGTCTGCAAGGACAATCTCATAGGTATTGCCAATGTGGGGCTTTCCTGATGTGTAGGCTATGGCTGTGGTGATATAATAAGGTTTTTGACATTCTTTACACATAATTTTTCCTCCTGCAAAAATAAACTGTTCTTAGTGTACCTTTTTAAATTCCTTTCGTCAATATTTTTTCATGAGTTGTAATATCCGTAAATATAAATTATACTGTTCACATAAACAATAAGGAGGCTATTATCATGAACCACCGCACCCGTCCATCTAACCCTGTACGTTTTTTTCTGCTTTTCGTGCTGGCCCTTTCTCTTCTGTGCGGCTGTATCCGCAGCACACCCAGAGAACAGCCTGACTACGAAACTTACACAGCCTCCTCCTCCGAGGATACTGCGCCTTCCGATAAAACAGATACTCCACAGGCCAGAGAGGCCAAGGCCGCGTTTGACAAGTTCTGTGACGATCTTTTTCGCGACCAGCTGTCTGACAACTATCTGAGCCTTCACTACACCTTAGCCGACCCGGCCTCCTATGGCCTCGGCGACTGCCCCCGCACATTCGGAGAATTCAGCCTGGCCGCCCTAAAGGAATCCTCCGTAACCCAGAAGGAATGGCAGAGCCGGCTCAAAGCCATCCCCATGGAGCTTTTGACTGAGGATCAGCAGCTTACTTACAAGATTGTAGAAGCGGCTTATGAGGCGGAAGAGCCTTTTGAGGGACTGGAGCTTTACTATCAACCCCTTGCTCCTACCACCGGTATCCAGGCCCAGCTTCCCGTGCTTTTGGCGGAATACATTTTTTATGATAAGGAGGATGTGGAGGACTATCTGTCTCTTCTCTCCACCATCGATACCTATTATGAACAGCTTTTGGAATTTCAACAGGAAAAGGCCAAAGAGGGACTTTTTATGACCGATACCTGTGTGGACACCATCGTCTCTGACTGCGAAGCTTACCTTCAGAACCCTGAGGATCATTTTCTGGCTATTACCTTCAATGAGCGCATCCAGAGCCTGGCAGGGCTTACAGAGGAGGAGAGGGATTCCTACAAATCCCGAAATCTTCAGGTTCTCACCGATCATTTTGTTCCGGCCTACCGGCTTCTTCTGGATGGGCTTACCCAGCTGAAGGGCACGTGTACCAACGAGATGGGGCTGTGCCATTACCCCAAAGGAAAAGAATACTATGAATACCTGGTCCGCTCCTCCACAGGCACTACGTTTGAGACCATCGATCAGCTGCGCGATGCCATCGACAACCAGATCGTCTATGATATGGCGGCAATCTACAAGCTGTTTCTGGATCATGAGGAGCTAGGCGGGGAACTGGATACTTATGAATTTGCCTACACGGAGCCCCGGGAAATCCTGGAGCATTTGAAAGAGGTGATCCTGGAGGATTTCCCCAAATTGGAGGACTGCAATTACACCACCAAATATGTACCGGAATCTCTGGAGGAATCCTTAAGCCCTGCTTTCTTCCTGGTTCCGCCTATGGACCGGTACAAGGACTGCGTCATCTACATTAACAACGGTTCTATAGGAACCTCCGGGGATCTGTACACCACCCTGGCCCATGAGGGATACCCAGGGCATTTGTACCAGAATGTGTATTTCCTCTCCCACAATGACTCACCCTTAAGAAATGTTCTCAGCTTCGGCAGCTACAGTGAGGGATGGGCCACTTATGTGGAGAACTATGCCTACACAACAGACAACGGCCTGTCGCCTGAAATGGGGCAGATGCTGGCATACAACGCCTCCGCCACCTTAGGCCTCCACGCCCTTCTGGATATCAATATTAACTACTATGGCTGGGACAGGGAGACTGTGGCCGACTACCTGTCGGAGACCTTCGGCATCACGGATCGGGAAACCGCCGACAATATTTATCAGCATATGCTCTACGCTCCTGTGAACTACCTTGATTATTATGTGGGATATCTGGAAATCCGCCGCATGAAGGAGCTGGCAGAAAAAACCTTGAAGAATAAGTTTGATTTGAAGGAATTCAATACCCTTATATTGGATATCGGACCTGCGCCTTTTACGGTAATCAAGCCTTATTTTGATGAATGGCTGAAGGAGCGCAGGTAGCCGCCCTCTTTTGCAGGCCGGACAGAGTCAAAGCCCCTGGAGCTCAAGAGATTCCAGGGGCTTTGATATCATATCAGTTCTTTATTTCCTCATATCCATCGGTTAAGGTCATATAATCGCCTGCAGCCATGGTAATATTGGCGCTGGTGTAGGGCTCACCGTTAATAAGGATTTCTAATTTGTCCAGTTCGTAATTCTCTATGAAGGTATTAGCAATGGCATTGAGAATCATCTGTTCCTTTGAAGCGTCTGCGGAAACGGCCTGTGCCAGATCTAAGGATCCGATTCTGTCTTCTCCGCCTGCTGAACCTGCCTTTACGCCGGGGCCTGCCTTTATATCCCCGCTGATTCCAAAGGTATTGATCTCAATGGCAGAATCCAGAACTCCTTTTTCAACCAGCTGTTCCATCAAAGTCTCCTCTGTCATCTCGTCCAGATCCACAATCTCGCGAACCAGGCCTGTCCCTGCACTGTTGATGGAATAGAGAGCCGCTTTTTCAAGAATAGGCGCATTGGCGTCAGGGAGCTTTTCCGGCACCTCTGTGCTCTCCATCATGATCTCTGGTGTCAGTCCCTCGGGATTCGCACTCTCCGCTACGGTAGGAACTGTCTCTGTAACCTCCGTAGGTTTACATGCCGCCAGTGATAATACCATCATAGCACCTGCAAAACACATAAATAACTTTTTCATAATGAACCATATCCTCCTTTAGTAATCTTGCCAGCTTCTAAACCATCGGTTCAGCTTTACCAGAGTTCTGACCAGCATCTCCATCTCCTCCTGAGTCAGTTCCTTGGACACACTCTCAATCATCGCCTTGTGGAATCCGGCATGATGTTCATAAGCTGCTTTTCCCTTGTCGGACAGGGAAATGTATACCTCCCGGCGGTCTGTGGTCCCCCGCCTGCGGATCACATATCCTTTTTTCACCAGACTGTTCATGGCTATGGTAAGCGTACCTACGGTTACGGACAGAAGACGGGCTATGGTAGACATATTCTTAGCTTCATCAATACCGATGGCTTCGATCACATGCATATCATTATTCGTCAGGTCCTTATATTCATCTGTGATAATTGCCCTCTGCTCGATATCCATAATGTCTCGAAACAGATTCACCAGCACTTCATTCAACGTTTGGTACGTGTCCACAGTCTGTCCTTTCATCTGACGGTTTTCAAAGCTTCTTTTTCAATATTATTGCCGTACCGCCTGCGGCTGCCTCTTTCTTGCGGCAGAAAGCTCAGGCTTCTTGCGGCGTGCTTTTTATTATACATGATTTCTATAAACAGGGCAACCATATAATCCTTATAGTTTTCTTAACAAATTTGGCAATTTTTATGGAAAAAATCACGGTTTGATGGGGGAACTCAGACTAACACCATCCCTCTCCCCAGCACCACACTCATAACAATCCCTGCAACCGTGGCCAGAAGCGCCCCCGCCAGCGTATACCTTGTCTTCTTTACTCCCACCGACACATAGTAGATACTCATAGTATAAAATACGGTCTCCGTACAGCTGAGCATCAGGGAGGTAATGAGCCCCAGTTCCGAATCCGGTCCATACCCCTTAAAAATATCCAGAGCCAGGCCTGTGGCGGCGCTAGAGGAGAACAGCTTCACAAGGGCTGTGGGAAAAAGCTGGGAGGGAAATCCTATCTTCTCGCTCCACTGTCCCAAAAAAACCGCCGCCTCATCCAGAAGCCCCGATGACCGCAGCACTCCTACGCCTACCATAAGCCCTACCAAGGTAGGCATAATCCCTGCCACCGTTTTGGCCCCCTCCTTTGCCCCCTTCACAAAATCATCATATACCGGCCTTTTCATCAAAAGCCCAAAACCTACAATATAGAACATCGTAAGGGGAATGATATAATCCGAAAGATAGAGAATCAGTTTCATGGTAAACCTTTTTCCTTTTTTAACATAAATATAGGAAACTCTTTCACTTTATTCCATGATACCCCTTTTCAATCTCCTGATTTTTGGGTAAAATAATACCGATTTCTAAGGAGGAAGCATTATGAGTCTATTATTTATTCAATATCCGCCCTGTTCCACCTGCAAGAAGGCAAAGGCATGGCTGGATCAAAACAACTTAGAGTATGAAAACCGCTCCATTAAGGAGCAGAACCCGACAAAAGAGGAATTAAAAGCCTGGCATAAAAAGAGCGGACTTCCCCTGAAACGTTTTTTCAATACCAGCGGAGTTCTGTATAAGGAGAAGGGGCTGAAGGACAAGCTTCCCACCATGAGTGAGGAGGAACAGCTTGAACTGCTGGCCACTGATGGGATGCTGGTAAAGCGGCCCTTACTTATAGGAGATGATTTTGTCCTGGTAGGATTTAAAGAGGAGCAGTGGAAGGAGGCGGCCATATGACGGCATCCATAGATCCCCGGACATGGAAACCGGATATTTCCCTGTTTCGGGAAAAGACCAAAGCCTTTTATGATGGGGAGATTGACAAAGGCGCTTACAAAAGCTTTTCCGGCTATTATGGAAGCTATGCCCAGAGAGGGGGCAAGGCCAACATGCTGCGGCTGCGCATGCCTGCCGGACAGGTGACAAAGGAAAAACTTGCATTTACCGCCGATGTTGTAAAGAAATATAAGATTCCGAGAATCCATTTTACCACTTGCCAGACCATCCAGCTTCATGACCTTGGCCCCGACAGTGCAGGCGCCATTATGGAGGAGGCCCTTGATGCCGGAATCGTTACCCTTGGCGGCGGCGGAGACTATCCCCGGAATGTGATGTGCTCTCCTTTATCCGGTGTGGAACAGGACGAGTATTTTGACGTGCTCCCCTGGGCACTGGCGGCCGGGGACTACCTTCTCACCTTTATCAAGGCGGAAAAAATGCCCAGGAAGCTGAAAGTGGGATTCTCCAACTCACCTAAAAATACCACCCATGCCACATACCGGGATTTAGGCTTTACCGCCCGGCCCGATGGGCTCTTTGACGTGTACAGCGCCGGGGGCCTGGGCAGCCAGCCCAGATTCGGCGTGAAGGTGGCAGAGGGCATTGAGCCTGAAAAAATCCTTTATTATATCAAAGCCATGTGGCTTACCTTCCGGGCTTACGGCAATTATGAGAATCGGGGAAAAGCCCGCACCCGCTTCATGCAGGAGTCTTTAGGAGGCCCGGAAGCCTACAAAAAAGCTTATCTTGAAAAGCTGGATGAGGCTATGGCATCTGGTGAAGATCTGACCATTCATCCGGACACGGCCTCTATCTCTAAAAAAGGAAACGGAAAGGCCCCTGACGACCTGCGGGTTCTGCCTCAGAAGCAGCCGGGGCTGTACACGGTCCTGTGGCACCCCATAGGCGGAATGGTGTGTCCTCATACCCTGTGCGCTCTAAATGATGCCTTATCTTCCATTGCGGAGGCCCAGCTCCGCCTTGGGCCTGATGAGACGGCTTATATCATTAACCTTACAGGCCCTGAGGCCGAAACCATTCTGGATCTCACCAAGGACAGCGCCAAAACCCTGTTTGAGACCTCGGTGAGCTGTATCGGAGCCGCCACCTGCCAGCAGGGCATCCGGGACTCTCAGGCACTTCTTGATACATGTATCAAAGCCGTGAGGGCTGCCGGGATTCCCCACAGGGCTCTGCCTCAGATTCACATTTCCGGCTGTCCCTCCTCCTGCGGAACCCATCAGACCGGCTCCATAGGCTTTCGCGGAGGCGCCAAAAAGATGGACGGTGTTCTTCAGCCGGCATTCAGCCTTTATGTAAATGGCAGCGACCGCCAGGGCACGGAAGCCATGGGCCGTGAAGTCGGCGTGATGTTGGAAACAGCCATCCCCGGATTCTTAGTAAAACTGGGAACAGCTGTGGCTGACAGCGGTATGGATTATGAGGCCTGGAGCAAGGCTTGTCCAGACAGCCTGGACTTAATAGCAAAAGAATTTCTTGTATAGCATGGGGCACAATCCCCAGAGCGTATCCTTCCGGACAGGAATTACCTGTGGAGCATCTTCATGCAGACCCAGTAATTTCTGTCTTTCCTGTTACAGGCTTTCTGTATCTGTTCTTCCAGAAAGCAGGCCGAACGCGTCCAGTCAGAACGGACACAGCCCAGCCTTAAGCAGCGTATGATTTCCTCCACGTTCTCTTCGGGCATGCCGGCATCTTTTACGTCTTCTAAAAGTTGCCTTGCCCTCCTGTCATAAGGCGGGTTATAAAATTCCCTCTGTTCAGAAAAATACTCTATCTCAAAGAGGTGGTCCTGGGTTCCTTCAGGCAGGAAGCAGGTATCCTCCATGGTTTCCCCTATGTGGAGGTAATAAAGAGCCGCACCTGTCTTTCCGGCTGTCTTTCGGATAATTCTCCCCAGCCTCTGTACCCGCTGTCTTTGGGCGGAGGTTCCTGACAAGATAATCCCCACAGATACATCGGACACATCCACTCCTTCATCCACAGCTTTGCAGGCAATGAGAATCCGCACACCGCCGGCTTGAAATCGCTCCATAATATTTCTGTTGGCCTGCTCCCCCATCTTGGAATGATATCTGCCTACTCTCCCGGGATACCTGCTGTCCAGAGCCTGGTAAAGTTCTTCAGCCTGACTGATTCGTTCGCCGAAGATTATGATTTTCTTCCCAGGAGCCAGCCGATCTATGAGATCGCAGGCACATAGGATTCTTGCAGACGCCAGACAGACCAGACTTTTTCTCTTATAGGTAAGATTCATATAGAGTGCTGCTTCCCTTGCCGTTTTCTTATCCTTATCGCTGACCAGGGCCCGCAGCAGTTCGTAGCGCTGTTTTATACCGGCCTTTTTTAAAGAAGGATTATTCCTAACCAAATTGCGGTACACGGCCGTCATCCGGCTGCTTATGTCCTCATATTGATCTCTCTCCTCCCTCTGAAAGGAGAGCTTGATATGATAGACGTCATAGCTGCATATGGTATCCATGGCAGACGCTTCGTGGAATCCGTAGCTATATATTCGTTTTCCCAAAACGGAAGAAAGGTATATCCATGCCTGTCCCCCCGGCAGAGTAGCAGAAAGTCCCATGGAGAAAAAATAGTCCTTATATGGCTCTATATAGGGAAGAAACTCAAAGATAAGGCGGTTCTCACCGCTTTCATAATGGTGACACTCATCTGCAATCAAAAAGACCGCCTTACCGCGTTGGAGTTCCTCAAGAATCTGTCTGGCCAGTTCATACCTTGCCGAGTTGATCACATAGATCATATATTTGCATCGGCAGGTTCCTTTGTGCCCGCCGCCTCTTAGACCAATCTGTCCCGGAGCTGTGCCGGATTGCCCGTCAGCCCCTTTCTCCTCTGACTGACTGAGAAACTCTCTCAGCTTTTTCTGCCACTGCAGCATCAGAGCGCCTGTGGGAACAACAATCCTTACCATCAGCTCCCTGTCTGTTATTTTCTCTAAGCGCCTGGCCCCTTCCAAGGCCATAAGGGTCTTACCAGAACCTGTCACCGCCTGTACCATTCCTCGTCCCTTATTGGCCAGCCATCGGTTAAGACATTCCTCCTGCCATAGATAAAGTTCTCTTTCCATTTCTTCTCCGCTTGCCTGTACTGTGTCATCCTGTTCCTGATGCCTGCCGGTTGCCCCTGACATTATCATTATTTTATCATATGTCTCAATTTAATAAAACATAATGTTGCACGGACCTTCTGTTTCGTTTATACTTTTTATAGCTGTTAATAATTTTAAGAAAAGGAAAAAACATGAATTACGAAAACTTTTACCAGGAACTTCTGCCTCATCAGAAATCATTAAAAGACTCCCTTGCCCTTCTCCAAAAGCTTTTTAAAACCACAGGCAAGGAAGTAGAAAGCGGGGATATGAAAAGCCTTATACGGGACTTAAATGCCATGGCAGACGCGTCCCATGCTCTTTCATCTGCCCTTGACGCCATGAAAGAAACCGCAGACTCCTTTGATACAAAGGCTTATTTTGAAAGCGGGGAATTTGCAGAGCAGATGCTTTCGGCCTGCAGGGAAAAGGGCGTGGATGTCCGTGGGGATTTCCCTGTCTATGAGATGTTTCCTTATCGGGTAAAGATTGATTCAGAGAACCAGGACATCTATCTTGACAGAAAGAAGGTTCAGTGTATGCGTCCTCAGAGCTTTGCCCAGACTGTCCGGGCCGGCCAGGAAAAGCTGAACAAGGCTCCCTTTAATCCTGGAACTTTTGTCAATGAACTGGCTGATGCCTATGATCTGGCTCTTATGAAGCTGAAAAAACATCCTGAATCGGACATCTATCTCACCAGCTTATATAAGGTTCTGGCCCCCATGAGCCGGTTTAGAAAAGACTACGACCAGCAGAGCTTTGCCTTTGACCTGGCCAGATTATACACTTCCGGAACCGAGGAGACCAAAAACGGAAGGAAATTCCAATTCGGCCCAAGCCGGGACAACACCAAGGCTATCCGCATTCTGGATAAGGATGGTCAGGAACAGTTCCTGGCGACTATCCGTTTTTATACATAAGAGGTGATTCATTATGTCAGATATAAACGTTCTTCCCACAGAGGGTCTCACCTGCGGAATTCGGTTCCTCACAGACTTTTGGAAGGAAAAATATCTTCAGGAATATATTAAAAACGGCGGCAGCAAGATCAAGTTCATAACCGGCAGGCAGGGAAGCGGGAAAACACATTTTCTGCGGCTCATGACCGCCATAGCCCAGGAGGAAAATTATAAGACAGTCTCTTTTTCCGCCAAAGACATATGGATGCACGACTTTAAGGAAATTTATATCGAGATTCTTAGGCAGTGCGACCTTTACGCCTGCCTGAAAAGTATGGGAAGCCGGATTATCCGGGATATGGGATTTGATGAAGGGGAAATTCCGGAAGGAATGAAATTCATCGATTATCTCTCCCAGCATGATCTGGGAGATGCCCTGACCAGACGGGAAATCCGCACCCAGCTAAAGCAGATGTTCCTTGACAACCCTTTGCTGGATAATAATTTTGCCCTGGCCTTAAGTATGCTCACGGGAAGTATTCTTGGGTATCCTGTCCTGGAGGAGCAGAACAGGACCATGCTTTTTGCCTGGCTGGAAGGGGACCGGTCCGTAAAGCTTTCCCAGCTGCGGACCCTGGGCTTTTACCCCAGCCGCATCACTAAGTTTAATGCCAGGCATATGCTCCGCTCTCTCGCTGAGGTCATTCATATCAGCGGTTACTCCGGCCTGTTTATTACTGTAGACGACCTGGAAATTCTCATCAGCCGTTCCAGCTTAGAACCGGTGCATTACACCAAGATGAAGCGGGAAGATACATATGAGAGTATCCGGCAGCTTATTGACGACATTGACAGCATGAGGCATATTATGTTTGTCTATGGATTTGACCGGGAGCTTATGGACCACGAGAATTCCGGCCTAAAATCTTATCAGGCTCTCTGGATGCGGATTCAGAACGAGATCGTGGGAGAGCGCTTCAACCGTTTCCTGGATATGGTGGATCTAGACCGCCTGGCCGCCCAGGAGTATACCCCCGATGTGATCGTGGCTATATCCGAGAGTCTTGCCCATATCCAGAACCAGTCCTGCACGGTTCCTTTATCCATAGACGCCGCAAAAGAGATCTCCGCCCAGGCGCGGACAGGCGCCGTGGGGATTCCAAGGCTTATACAGATAGCTATGGAGGAGGTGAAGGCCAATGTATGATATGGAAGCCAGGCATATAATCGAAGCCCTACGCTCGGGGATTCCTTCCCGGGCTGTGGGACAGTATTTTTCAGAAGCCCGCCCCAGGATCATGAAGGATATCTCCGCACGTCTGGAGCTGGTCTGCGAAAAAGGGAAATCAAGCGGAATGATCGTCAGCGGCAAATACGGGGAAGGAAAAACTCATCTTCTGAATACGGTCTTCAACCTGGCCCAATCAAACAATATGGTAGTCTCCTATCTTTCCTTAAGCAAAGAGACTCCCATGGATAAGATGTGGCTGATCTATCAGAAGGCTCTTCAGAACACCTATCTTCCGGGACGCAGCCAGCCGGGGTTTATGCATGAGCTGGAGAAAATCTCTGCCGGCAGCCCCCTTGCAGGAGAAATGCTGCCTTTTGCCGCCAAATATTTAGAGACCGACAAACTCTACTACCTGTTCCGCTCCTATTTAAGCACGGAAGACTCCGATGAAAAATTTCTTCTCCAGACTGATCTGGAAGGGGATTTTATGGCCAACGGTTCTCTGAAAAAAATATACCGCCGTATCTTTAACCAGCCCGTAAAGTACAACGAAAATTTTTCAAAGACAAGGCACTGCCGGGATTATTTCACTTTTATGAGCCATCTCTTCACCCAGATGGGATACCATGGGTGGGTGATTCTTATGGACGAGACAGAGCTGATCGGTCGGTTAAGCAAAAAAGCACGGCTTAACGCCTACCGCAACATGGCGGATTTCCTTATTGCTGAAAGGTGCCCGGAAAATACCTTCTCCATGTTCGCCCTAAGCGCCTCCTATGTGGAAGATGTTATTGAAGGAAAACATGACTATGACAACCTGGACAATATCTATCCCATAAGCCAGGAGCCGGCCAGAACCGTCATGGACATGCTGGTAAAGGCCCCCCAGCTTGCGCCTCTGACCAAGGAGGAGATCAACGGCGCCCTGTGCAAGATACAGGAATTCCATGGCAGGGCCTATGAGTGGACGCCCAATGTGTCTGCCCAGTCCTTTTTGGATGCTACCCAATCCGGCGGCTATCTGCTGCGCACAAAGATCCGGGCGGCTATTGAATTCCTAGACCAGCTTTACCAGTATGGAAAAGCCGGGGAGACTACAGTGAATGAACTGGGACAGGAGACCTTTGAGGAGGACGTTCCTTGTATTGAGGAATTCTAAAAAGCAGTACTTAACTATCTTTTAAATACTCATGGATTCCCCTGGCTCCGGCCCTTCCCGCCTCCATGGCAAGAATCACCGTTGCCGCTCCGGTCACTGCGTCTCCTCCCGCATAGACACCTTCCCGGCTGGTTCTCCCCGTGGCCTCCTCTGCCACGATACACTTCCTCCGGTTCACCTCCAGGCCCTTGGTGGTACTGGAGATCAAAGGGTTCGGCGATGTACCAAGGGACATGATCACCGTGTCCACATCTATGGTAAATTCCGAGCCCTCCACAGGCACCGGCCTCCTTCTCCCCGAAGCGTCCGGCTCCCCAAGCTCCATTCGGATGCAGGTCATTCCCTTTACCCACCCCTTCTCGTCTGTGAGTATCTCTGTGGGGTTGGTCAGAAGGTTGAAGATAATTCCCTCCTCCTTGGCATGGTGCACCTCCTCCGCTCTGGCCGGCAGCTCCGCCTCGCTTCTGCGGTATACGATATGTACCTCCGCTCCGAGACGCAGCGCAGTCCTGGCCGCATCCATGGCCACGTTTCCTCCTCCCACTACCGCCACCTTCTTCCCTGCCGCAATGGGTGTGTCATAATCCTCACGGAAGGCCTTCATCAGGTTGCTTCTTGTCAGATATTCATTGGCAGAGAACACCCCGTTGGCATTCTCTCCGGGTATCCCCATGAACATGGGAAGGCCTGCTCCGGAACCGATAAACACCGCGTCGAATCCTTCTTCCTCCAACAGTTCGTCTATGGTTACGGATTTGCCTATGACCACATTGGTCTCTATCTTCACTCCCAGCTTCCTCACGTTCTCGATCTCCGGCTTCACCACGCCTTCCTTGGGAAGACGGAACTCCGGGATCCCGTACATCAGCACCCCTCCCGGCTCATGAAGGGCCTCAAACACCGTCACCTCATACCCCAGCTTGGCCAGGTCACCGGCACAGGTCAGGCCGGAGGGCCCGGACCCGATCACCGCCACCTTCTTCCCGTTGGTATGCTCCGGCGCCTTGGGTACAAACCCGTTCTCCCGGGACCAGTCCGCCACAAAACGCTCCAGCTTCCCTATGGAGACAGGCTCCCCCTTAATCCCCCGGATGCATTTTCCTTCACACTGGCTCTCCTGGGGACACACCCTTCCGCAGACTGCAGGAAGAGCCGAGGATTCTGCGATAACCTTGGCCGCTTCCTCAAAATCCCCCTCCGACACCTTCTTAATAAATTCAGGAATCCTAATGGACACCGGGCAGCCTTCTACACACTTGGCATTCTTACAATTCAAACACCTGGAAGCCTCCCAAGCGGCCTCCTCCTCATTGTACCCCAGGCACACTTCCTCGAAATTCCCTGCCCTCACCTTAGGGTCCTGTTCCCGAACCGGAACCTTCTTTAACACATCCATAATATCCTCCAATCTATCTT
>JAAWHU010000091.1 GCA_022796015.1 Hungatella sp.
TAGATTCCATACAAAGCCTGCTGCACCAAGCATTCCAATGAGCCCAGGAAAGCAGAACCCAGTCGGGGATCATCCCTCCTGTGTTCTATGGTCTCATTTCCATGGTGCAAATGTCTTTTCCTGCAAGATATGGTCAGAATATTCAGCCAAATTTTGAGCTTCGCAATTACCTGCATATACACATGGTTCTAGTATATCAATCTGCCCTTAAAAAATCAACCAAAACACCTTATTGCTTTTTTGAAGAAGTTGAGATACCATGTTTATATCAAATCATAAGAGGATAAACGAATGAATGCCATATTAGAATCATACTTTGCAATAGCCGATACCATAGCAGGTACATTTGGAAGCAAGTGTGAGGTGGTGGTGCATGATCTAAGCCATCCGGAAAGCTCTGTGGTTTATGTGGCCAACGGCTCCGTCACGGGAAGAAGAGTCGGGCAGTCCTTTGACCACTTGGTGAGGCAGGTGCTTTTAAATAAAAATTTTCAAAATGACCGTATGATTAATTATAAATTTGAAACTATGGACGGTAAAAAGATCAAGTCCTCCTCTGTCCTGATCCGAGATACCCAGAAAGAAATTATCGGAATGCTGTGTATTAATTTTGATACCACCATCTATGAACAAATGCAAAATCATCTCAATGACTTTTTATGTGCCGGGGACGATAAGTTTGAAGACGGCCACGAAAAAGATGTAGACCAGAATGTAATGGCTGTCATCGATGAATTGATCCTAAAAATCATCGGAAATACAGACGTAAAGAATATTTCCCGCAAAAAAAGCGTAGAAATCATTAAATTCATGGATGAGAAGGGAATTTTTCTGGTAAAAGGAGCCATGGAAAAGGTAGCCGCCCTCATGGGGGTCTCTAAGGTTACTATCTATAGTTATCTTGATGAAGCAAAAGGGAAACGGTAAACACACTTTTTAACACTGGAAGAATGTTTGAAGGTAAAAAGCATTGTTCCAGTATTTTTTTGTTTAATCTTATATTTTTTTATAAAAATATAAAAATTTTTATAGACAATATACTCAAAAGATGATATAAATATTTATATAACTTTATAAAAATATATATGAGGTGGGATTATTAAAGAGATCATGCACATGGGGGCAATCCCCAATGACTCTCATTACTCGGCTGCAGTCCGGGAGGGGAATACCCTGTACATATCCGGGCAGTTACCTCTTGATCCGGTGACAAGGCAGGCCTGCAGAGGAGATGCCAGAGAACAGACCTTGCAGGCCCTAAAGAACATCCAAAGTCTCGCACAGCAAGAATTCGGCAAGGCCGGAAAGGTAGTCCGCACAACCGCTTATATAGCGGGAATGGAGCTGTGGGACGAAGTGAATGCAGCCTATGCAGAGTTTTTCGGCAATGCAAAACCAGCCCGGTCCATCGTTGGGGTATCTGAAATTCATTTTGGTTTTTTAGTCGAAATCGAAGCAATTATAATGGGAACTGAATCAGATGAGAATATGGGGGAATAACGAACACAGGAGGTATATTCATGGCAAAGAGTATTTATGATGCAATCGATACTCCCGCACTGCTGATTGATCAGCGTATTATGATGAAGAATCTGGCAGCAATGCAGAAAAAGGCCGATTCTATGGGGGTCCATCTGCGGCCCCACACAAAGACTCATAAGATGCCGGAGATTGCCAGACTCCAGGTCGAAATGGGTGCAAAGGGGATCACGGTGGCCAAGACCGGTGAAGCAGAGAGAATGGCCGACTATGGTTTAGACGACATTTTTATTGCCAATGAGATTGTGGGTGAAATGAAATGGCATCGTCTCGCCAGATTGTCTAAAAAAGTCAAGATCGCTTTCGGGGTAGACAGCCCTGAAGTCATAGAAAGCATTGAAAAGGTGTTTGCCCGGGAAGACTCTATGGCCTATTTGCGGGTGGAAATCGAAACCGGAGAAAAGAGATCCGGAATTACAGAGGAAAAAACCTTTCAGGCATTGCTAAAATTAATCGGCCAAAGCCCTCACATAGTATTGGAAGGGATTTTTTCTCATGAAGGCCATGCCTATGGTGCCGCCTCTCCGGAGGCCTGCCAAGTACTGTTTGAACAGGCACAGATGACAACGGTTCGCTATGCCCGTATTGCAAGAACTATGGGATTTGCGGTTCCTGTCGTCAGCGTAGGCTCCACCCCTTCTTTGATGCATAGCACAGAATTATTAAAGGAAATTACGGAGATACGCCCCGGCACTTATGTGTTTATGGATGCAGGACAGGGCAGCTGTATTGGAACCTATGAACACTGTGCGGCGTCGGTTCTGACTACCATCATCAGCAAGCCAGAGGGAAACCGCCTCATCGGAGATGCCGGCGCCAAGGCATTGACAGCTCAAAGCCGTGGGGCAGGCCTGTGCCACACAGAGGGCTGCGGATGGATCAAAGGCAGCAAGGGCGTCTACGTAGATCATGTGTTTGACGAACACGCAATCATATACAACGACGAACTGCACCAAAATCTGAGTATCGGCCATAAGGTAGAAATTATTCCCAACCATATCTGCCCGGTCTGCAATCTTTATGATAAGGCATATCTGGTACAGGATGGGGAGGTTGTAAAGATACTGGACATTGCCTGCCGCGGCAGACTTCAATAAGACTGTCATTCTACAAGGAGATTATTATGGAGAAAAAACAGAGATTTGAAACACCTCATTCATTGGCAATTATCTTTGCGGTTATGGTTTTGGCTTCCTTACTGACCTATGTGATTCCCGCGGGATGCTATGACAGAATTACGGATTCTTCCGGTCTTACTGTGGTAGATCCTGCAACCTTCCACTATGTAGATAAGACTCCCGTAAACCCCATTACCATATTATCCATGGTCTTTGATGGGCTCAGCAATGCCCGGGGAATTATTTTTTCTTTAATGTGCTGCGGAGGCGGTCTTGGAATCGTACTGTCCACAGGGATGTTCCAGGGCGCTGCCGGAACACTGGGGAGAAAAGCATCCGGCAAAGAATGGATGGTTATCGCATTTTTAATGACCGTTTTTTCGGTTCTGTGTATTCCGATTAATCTGAATAACTTTATCCCCTTTGCTCCTCTGGGGCTGGTAATCGCCGCTTCCCTGGGATTGGACGCCATAGTCGGCATCTCCATTATTATGCTGGGAGGCGCCGTAGGATTCTCCTGCGGAGCCATGAATATCTCCAATACCGGAACCGCACAGGATATTGCACAGCTTCCCACCTTCTCCGGTATGGGGTACCGTCTGTTTTGTATGATCCCGTTTTTAGTGATTACGATTCTGTATGTGGTTCTTTATGCAAGAAAAATTAAAAAGGATGCCGCAAAAAGCTATGTTTATGGACTGGATCTGGGAACGGATCAAATGAATCTCAATGATATTCCGGTCTTTGAGAAAAAACATATTCCCGTAGCCATTGTAACTGCTGCGGGAATCGGAACCATGATTTATATGGCCCTGAACGGAAAGTCCGGCAATAAAACAACGGCCACAGTATTTACCTATATGGGGCTGGCTGCCGGAATCGCATACCGATTAAAACCCAATGAAATCTGCAAACGGTTTATGACCGGAATCAAAAACATGGCTCCCACCAGCATGATGATCGGCTTTGCCTATGTTATTGCCATTATTCTGGAAAAGGGCAACATTATGGACACCATCGTGTATCATCTTGCAGGAACCTTGAATTACCTGCCCAATCTGTTAAAAGCCCCCGCCATGCTTGTCATTCATACTGTGGTAAATCTCTTTATTACATCAGGAAGCGGACAGGCCGCGGCAACAATGCCTATTATGGTTCCGATGGCGGATCTGGTTGGAATGTCAAGGCAGACTGCTGTTCTTGCCTTTAACTTCGGAGATGGATTCTGCAACTTTATTCTCCCCCATGCCGCGGCAACCATGGGATTTGTGGGAGTTGCAGGTATTCCTTTCGGAAAATGGTTCCAATATGCCATCAAATTATTTCTGCTTTGGTTTGTCATTGGCTGTATACTGCTGATGTTGGCAAGCGTAACGGGATATTCCTAAGTAGGAGGGGTGCTGATATGAAAGACCTGGAATGTTTCATAGGCTGTATTGATGAAAAAAAAGAACTGCTATGTCGTTTGTCAGACGCCATCTGGGATCTGGCAGAAACAAAATTTGAAGAATATGAATCGGCAGAGCTGTACTGCCGAATATTGGAGGAGGAAGGTTTTAACGTTCAACGACATGTGGGAGGCCTGGAAACTGCATTCACCGGAACCTTCGGCTCCCAAGGACCCATCATCGGATTCCTGGCAGAGTTTGATGCATTGCCGGGACTTTCCCAAAAACCAGGAGTGGCAAAACAGGAAGCCGTGATTCCCGGCGGCTGCGGCCACGGCTGCGGTCATAATGCGCTGGGAACGGGAGCTTTGGCAGCCGCCCTGGCAGTAAAGGAATTTTTACAGAAAACACACACACAGGGAACCGTAATTCTTTACGGATGTCCCGCTGAGGAAGGCGGATCGGGGAAGACCTGGATGGTGAAAGCAGGCTGCTTTAGGGAATTGGACATTGCATTGACCTGGCATCCTGACTATATCAACATAGTACGCCCCTGCAATGCCCTGGCATCCATTCAGGCCCGGTTCTCCTTCAAAGGGCTCAGCAGCCATGCCTCCAAAGGGCCTCACCTTGGAAGAAGTGCCCTGGACGCAGCCGAGTTAATGAATATCGGAGTCCAGTTTCTACGAGAACACATGATCTCCGACGCCAGAATTCATTATGCATTCCTGGATTCCGGGGGAACCAGCGCCAACATTGTACAAAGCACCTCGTCTCTTGTATACCAGATTCGGGCTCCCAGAATGACCTAGGCCCAGGAGATTTACGAGAGAGTATCCAAAATCGCCCACGGTGCGGCCTTGATGACCGAAACAGACTTGACCGCTGAATTTGACCGGGCCTGCTCCGATATCCGAAAGAACACAGTGCTCAATGAGGTGCTGCAGAATTGCTTTGACGAATTGGGGCCGACTCCCATACGGGACGAGGATAGAGGGTTTGCCAAGGAGATCCGGGAGACTTTTTCTGACGAAATAAAAAATTCCGTATTGGAATATCTTGATGATTATTTTGAGGAAGACACCGCACAGCCCCTGAAAGCCCTGGTGCAGGGAAAGGATATCATTGATGTAGTTTATCCCTGGAAGACAAAATCAGGCGTTTATGCCGCTTCCACCGATGTGGGAGATGTGAGCAAGGTCGTCCCCACGGCCCAGATCTCTACTGCCTGCTATGCAAGCGGAACACCCGGCCATTCCTGGGCCCTGACTGCTCAGGGAAAAACGCCTTTGCTGCATCGGGCCATGCTCCATGCCGGCAAGATCATGGGAGCCGCAGGCATTCGCTTACTGCAAAATCCTCAGCTGATTTTAGCCGCCAAAAAGGAGTTTAATGAAAGGGAATCGGAAGATCCCTATCAAACTCCTATTCCCCAAGGGGCGAAGCCCAAAATCCCCACAACAACAAGTTCCTAGTACATCGTTGCACTAATGTTTCCCATGGTTTTGGGGGCCTTTTAGGCCCCCTCCTTTTTTCTTTATGCCATTCCACTGTCCAACTCCATGTGGTACATATTTTTTCGCTGAATCAGTCCGGCTTCCTCCAGGGTTCTGACCATCCGGTAAATCGTTGCCATACCGATGGAGGGCTCCTCCTTCATGGCCTGATAATAAATTTCCTTACAACTACAACACTCATTTCTCAAAATGACATCTATGAGAACCTCTCTCTGACTGGTAATCCTGCAGCCTCTTTTCTTTAATTCCTGCAAAATATAGATTTTTTTGTCCTGCAGTGACAAACAACCGCCTCCTTTTTAAAATATCATATTGCCTATTACATTGATGAAAAGTGCCACAATGTAAGCCGCAGCCATCTGGAAGCCTACTGCCCTCAGGGTCCATTTCCAGGAGCCATACTCCCTCTTCATGGCGCCTACCGCGGCAAAACAGGGCATGCACAACAGGTTAAATGCCATATAAGCATAAGCAGATACCTGGTTAAACACTTGGCTGATTGCCGGCAGAGCCTCTTCTCCCGCCATAACGGCCGCTACGGTCTCTTCGCTTACATTCCCAAAAAGCTGTCCGAATGTAGCTACAATATTCTCTTTTGCAATCCAGCCTGTTACTACTCCTACCGATGCTCTCCAATCAGCAAATCCTAAAGGCGCAAAGATCCATTTGATACCGTTACCCATAGACGCCAGAAAGCTTTTTTCCATGTCGCACATACCGCCGAGATTAAAGTTTGACAACACCCAGATCAGAACTGTGGAAGCAAAAATTACGGTTCCCGCCTTAACGGCAAAACCTTTCACCTTCTCCCAGCCATGAATCACCACGCTTTTTAAAGTCGGAACCCGATACTCAGGCAATTCCATAATAAAGTTAGAAGCCTCACTCTTAAATGCAAATTTATTGAGAACCAAAGCGCTTATAACAGCCACCCCAATGCCAAGCATATAGATGGAAAACACCACCGCCGTCTGATTGCTGTCTGCAAACAAAGTCGCCGCAAACATGGCATAGATCGGAAGCTTTGCACCGCAGGACATAAAGGGAGTAATCATCATGGTGATCTTTCGATCCTTATCGCTTTCCAGAGTTCTGGAAGCCATGAGGGCCGGCACGGAACAGCCAAATCCCATAAGCATAGGAATGAAAGAGCGGCCGCTTAAGCCGAAATGACGGAAAATCCGGTCCATAACAAAGGCGACCCTAGCCATATATCCGCTGTCCTCCAAAAAAGACAGGAGAAGAAACAGCACCAGCACCAGCGGAAGGAATCCAACGACCGCCCCTATTCCGTCCAGACAGCTGACAACCAGCCCCAAAGCCCACTCAGAGGCCCCCAAGCTTTCGGCCGCTCCCACCATTTGTTCCGCTGCAAATGCCCACGCATCCTCCACAATACCAGCCAGCCAGACTCCCGGACTTGGAAGCCCCGGAACAAACAAAAAGTTCTCGCTGAAGGTACATGCAAACAAGAGATACATAATTCCTGCAAACACAGGCAAAGCCAAGATACGGTTGGTAAGGATCTGATCCAGCTTATCAGACCTGGTTTTAACATGTCCTCTTCCGCTTTTTCTCACACATTCCTTTACCAGACCTGCTATGTACTGATACCGGCTGTCTGCAATTTTTGCCTCTGCGTCTCCTGATGACATGTAATCAGCTGCTTTTACGAGAGCTTCCACATCTTTTTTCTTCTCTTCCGGAACCGTCTCTGTAATCATCTCATCATGCTCTGTCAGCTTAATGGCCCTCCAGTAGTCTTCATCTGAATCTCCTTTTCCAATCACGTTGGCAATGGATAAGATAGCATCGGCTAACTCTTTATCAAAAAATTTCGCTCGTTCCGGCTTTTTTCTCCCTTTTGCCGTGTCGACAGCTGCTTCCATAAGTTCCTTAAGACCTTTTCCTGACCTTGCCACAATCGGAATGACGGGAACCCCTAAAAGTTCAGACAATTTTCTGCAGTCAATTTGATCCCCCCTGCTCTCCACCTCATCCATCATATTCAGGGCTATCACCATAGGGATCCTGGTCTCCAGAATCTGTAGGGTCAGATACAGATTCCTCTCTATGCTGGTGCCATCCACAATGTTAATGACCCCATCCGGCTTTTCTTTCACAATATAGTCTCGTGCCACGATCTCTTCAGCAGAATACGGGGACAGAGAATAGGTTCCAGGCAAATCAAGAATCATCACTTCCCTGTCTTTTTTATAAACCCCCTCCTTCTTTTCCACCGTAACTCCGGGCCAGTTGCCTACATGCTGTCTGGCGCCGGTGATCTCATTAAATAATGTAGTTTTCCCGCAGTTGGGATTCCCTGCCAGGGCTATTGTTATACTCATCGTCTCCTCCATTTTTCTTATAACTCTATGTTCACCAGGGCGGCCTCGTCTTTTCTGAGACTCAGCTCATATCCTCTTACACGAACCTCCACCGGGTCGCCCAAGGGGGCCGTCTTGACTACCTGAATCTCCACCCCCGGAGTTACCCCCATATCCATAATCCTCCTTTTCATAGCCCCCTCGGCGCCAAGGCCCGTTACCTTCCCCCTTTGGCCAGGCTTCAATTCTTTCAATGTCATCTTTCGTCCTCCACCATAATCCTATGGGCCAGGCCCCTGTTCAAAGCCACCTTCACGCCCTTTACCACAAGAATCATACCGCCGGCATTCTCTCCGACCACCTGTACCTTCTCTCCTCGGATAAAACCAAGATCCTGAAGATGACGCTTCATTTCCTCCTGTCCCTTAAATGATGTGATAATCCTTGTCTCGCCCTTTGCAGCCATGGCTAACGGCATAATCATCTCTTCCTTTCTATGTTTGTTTTGATATTGATTTTCATTTTCTAGGTTATCATACGCTAACTTCCAAAAAATGTCAAGCCGCCTTATTGACTATTTTTTCTCAATAAGACGGCTGATGATCCGTCAGTCTTCTGTGGGAAGGGATGGGCGGCCTGCCGTTCCTCCCTGATTTTTCTTAAAAATTCTCCTAAGCATCACTACCGCCGCAGCGGCCAGAACCAGCTCTGCAAGAGGTTGGGCATAGGCAAGGCCATAGAGCGGGAACAGGGCATTCAGGATAAACAGGGCAGGAATCTCCAGAATAATCTTCCTCATAATGGCAAACATCAGGGCGTTCCTTCCCAGTCCCAGCGCCTGGAACACACCTACAGCCAGAAAATCCATATAGATCAAAGGCTGTGCCAGACAGAATGCCCGCAGGAATCTGGTACCGTAAGCGATGATCTCATCATGATCCATAAACAGGCGGATTAAACCTCCTGCACCGATATAGTACCCTGCAGACACTGCCGCCATGGCAGGCAGCATGAGCCTTATGGCAAAGAGAATGGTATCCTTCATCCTCCGATGATTTCCGCTGGCATAGTTGTAGCTGATTAAAGGCATAACACCCTGGGAGAATCCCAAAGCAATCTGGAAAGGCACCATATTGATCTTCTGGGCAATCCCCATGGCAGCAACGGCATCGGCGCCGTAGACAGAGGTAAAATTGTTCAGGATGGTGGTTCCCGTTACATTCAGAAGATTCTGGATGGACGCCGGGACTCCCACGGCGCAGATTCCCATGACAACAAACCTCTGAAAACCAAATTTCCTCGGATGAATGCTGATGAATGTATTCTTTCTCTTCACATACATCAGGACAAAGAAATACCCGCATGCAAAACAGTTGGACAAAAACGTGGCAAGCCCCGCTCCCGCCGCTCCCATATTAAAACCCCAGGGCAAAATAAAAATAGGATCCAGAATCATGTTCAGGAAGCATCCGCTCATGGTTCCCATGCTGGCATGGAGGGAATCGCCCTCAGACCGGACAATGTAAGCCATAACCACATTCAGGATGGAGGGCGCTGCCCCACATGTGACAGTCCACAGCATATAGCTGTCCGTAGCTGCCCTGGTGATGTCATCTGCCCCCAGAACCGTCAAAAGAGGATCTTTGAACACAGTGCACATCATGGAAAAAAGAATCCCGCAAATGAGAGAACAGTAAAATCCGAAAGCTGAACTTCTCTTTACCGTCTCATAATCCTTCCGCCCCAGAGCCCGGCTCATCATGCTGGAGGTTCCCACTCCGAACAGGTTATTGACCGCATTGAATGCCAGCAGCACCGGATAGGCAAGGGTAACCGCCGCGTTCTGTATAGGGTCGTTGATCATTCCTACAAAATAAGTGTCTGCCAGATTGTAGATTACCATAACAAGGGAACTTAAGATCGTGGGGATAGCCAGCTTCGCTATGGCCCGGGGTATGGGCATCTTCTCAAACAGCAGCACTTTTTCGTTGTCTTCCAAATCAAACAGCTCCTTTCTCTTGTACCTTCCATAGGTGATTGCGAAACTCAAAATTTGGCTGAATATTCTGACCATATCTTGCAGGAAAAGACATTTGCACCACGGAAATGAGACCATAGAACACAGGAGGGATGATCCCCGACTGGGTTCTGCTTTACTGGGCTCATTGGAATGCTTGGTACAACAGGCTTTGGATCTAAGATCTGGTCAGAAGATTCTCTCTGCTTTGACTCTCGCAATCACCGAATACCTTCCAAAAAGCAATATAACAATATTACCACGATTTTACAGAAAAGACAAACATTCTCCTTCCTTTTTCTTTTATTCCGTGATACAATATATAATTAGTGCAATGATGTACTAGTAATTGACCTCGGACCTAAGATTGATAGAGGCGCAGAATTCAAGAGTACCAGAAAGCCATGGCCGGACCGCCGTTTTCTGGAAAAGGGGGTTCTGCCGAAGGGTTTTCATGCCGGTCCGGCATGAGGGCTCTGGGACGACGCAGAATATGCGGCGTACTGTCACGAATGTGGAGCGCTATCTGTATTGCAGGTTTTTCTACCTTTATGCAAAGAACACCACAGACACGTCTTTATCATGAGCCGCTGTCTGTGGTGTTTTACGATTGTCAGGCGCTTTTTTGCGCAAAACCAAAAAACCATGAGTAAACAATAGGTGATTGGGAAATTCAAAGCCTGAGAGAATATTCGGCCAGGTTTTGAATTTCGCAATTACCTAGAGTACACAACAAGAAAAGGAGAAACATCATGTACCCTGCAAAAAAGAAAGTATTGCCAATCCTGGAAGCAGTTTTAATGATGACCTTGATCAGCTCCATAACCGTTCTGGCAGCAGAAGAAGGGGCCCAGGAATATGTTCCTGCCGTGTATTCCACCTTCTGGGCTCTTCTTCCGCCTATTGTGGCCATCGGCCTGGCCCTGATCACCAAGGAAGTCTACAGTTCTCTGTTTGTCGGCATTCTTATGGGAGGCCTTTTGTATTCCGGCTTTCAGTTTGAGACCACCATCACCCATATTTTTGAGACCGGCATTATCGGAGTCCTTTCCGACAGCTACAATGTGGGAATCCTGGTATTCCTGGTTATTCTCGGCGCCATGGTAAGCCTTATGAATAAGGCCGGAGGCTCCGCCGCCTTCGGACAGTTTGCCGCCCAGAGGATTCACAACCGTGTAGGCGCTCAGCTGGCCACCATCCTTCTAGGCGTCCTCATCTTTATTGACGACTATTTCAACTGCCTGACTGTGGGGAGCGTTATGCGGCCTGTAACGGACAAGTTTAAAGTATCCCGGGCAAAACTGGCTTACTTAATCGACGCCACCGCCGCCCCGGTATGCATTATCGCTCCCATTTCCTCCTGGGCTGCTGCCGTTACCGGTTTCGTGGAGGGGGAAGATGGATTTTCCATTTTCATCCGGGCTATTCCCTATAACTTTTATGCCATACTGACCATTGTGATGATGGTGGGAATGGTGGTTATGAAGATGGAGTTCGGCCCCATGAAAACCCATGAACTCAATGCCCTCAAAGGAGATCTCTACACCACTCCCGGCCGTCCCTACGGTATTGCAAAGGAAGATGTGTCTGAGAAAAAGGGAAAGGTTATGGATCTTCTGATTCCTATTGCAGCCCTCATTGTCTGCTGTGTAATCGGAATGCTGTATACCGGCGATTTCTTCAACGGAACCGACTTTGTCACCGCCTTCTCCAACTCCGACGCCTCTTTAGGCCTTACATTCGGAAGCTTCTTCGGACTGATTATTACCATAGTCCTGTACCAGCTGCGCCGGGTTCTAAGCTTCTCCGACTGCATGGCCTGTATTCCGGAAGGCTTTAAAGCCATGGTTCCGGCCATTTTGATTCTCACCTTTGCCTGGACCTTAAAAGCCATGACTGACAGCCTGGGCGCAGATGTCTATGTAGCCGGCGTGGTGGAGACCAGCGCCAAGGGATTGTTAAATTTCCTTCCTGCCATTATCTTTGTAGTGGGATGCCTTTTGGCCTTTGCCACAGGCACCTCCTGGGGAACCTTCGGCATTCTGATCCCCATTGTGGTGGCAGTGTTTGAAAGCAGTAATCCTCAGCTTATGATTATCTCCATCTCCGCGTGTATGGCCGGCGCTGTCTGCGGCGACCACTGCTCTCCCATCTCCGACACCACCATTATGGCATCGGCCGGAGCCCAGTGCGAGCATGTAAACCACGTTATGACCCAGCTGCCCTACGCCATAACTGCCGCCGTTGTATCTTTTATCACCTACATCGTAGCCGGCTTTGTCCAGACCCCCTGGATCGCCCTGCCCGTAGGCATGGTTCTCATGCTGGGAGTGATCTTTACCATGAAATATATGGGAAATTCGGTGAGTGAGTAGGAGGCTTGTCCATCGGTAAGCTGACAAAGAGTCTGTCACGGCAGAACGTCTAAAAACTCCCCCCTGGAGGGGGAGTTTTTTCAGTTTACTTTTTTAGGATCTTATCCCGGCTTTAACTCTTGGATCTTCCTTCTTTTTATTCCATCCTCCATTAACAGCTGTCACAGCGCCGGGCGCAGATTCCAGCTAAGGCGTTCCGTGATATTTTCATGGGGTTCAATGGGGAGTGCGTTGACAGTGAAGCCTTCCACGGATTTCGGCTTCTGGCAGTGGACGGTACAGCGGTTTCTATCCCACGCAACCCAAAGTCAGACAGCTTTGTGGTTCATTCCGGCGCCCCTAAGGGCTATAACCAACTGCATATGACGCCGTTGTATGACATACTGAATAAAGTATATCTTGAAGCGGTGATACAGCCAGAACCGCAAAAAGACGAAATCGGCGCATTGATTGAACTTGTCAGGCGTAACACATTCAAGGAAAAGACTCTCATCATTGGAGACAGAGGTTATGAGTCCTATAACCTCTTGGCCCATCTTGCGGAAAAAGAAAATCTGGATTTTTTAATCCGTATAAAGAATAAACGTTCCGCAATGAGGGAAGTAGCACGTCTCCCCATGTTGGAACTGGATACGGTTATCCGTTTTACCATCAGCACCACGCAGACGAAAGAGGATAAACAGAAGAAACATATCTTCCTTCAAGTGCCGAAAAACAGCAAAGAAGGGAGCAAAACACGCCAGGGACGTTGGGATTTTCCCAGCCTGTATCCCATGTGTCTGAGAATTGTCCGGTTCCAGTTGGACAGCGGTGTGTTTGAAACGATAGCCACGTCTCTGCCAAATACGTTTACCCTAGAGGATATCCGGGAACTGTACCATTTGCGCTGGGGGATAGAATCCAGTTTCCGGGATTTGAAATATACCATGGGACTGGTAAATCTGCATGGCAAAAGCGATTGTTTTGCAGAACAAGAGATGTATGCGGCAATGACCATGTTCAACTTCACAAGCCGTATAGCGCGCGAAGCGGTCATACGCGAGCCGGAAGAAGGGATTTATGCCTATCATGTTAATTTCAAAATGGCGGCGGCCTTGTGCCGGGAGTATTTTAGGACGGAAGGCGCAGACTATGAGAAGCTATTAGAGGAAATCGGACGGCATACCGTACCAGTCAGACCAGACAGACAAAACAAACGAAATTTGAAAGCCAAAGGCTTTGCGGGCTTTACATACCGGGTGTCATCATAACCTGGAGGGAAGGAAGATTTAAGTCTTTCCTTCCCTTTTCATAACTTAACGCCCATACCG
>JAAWHU010000092.1 GCA_022796015.1 Hungatella sp.
TAAAAAATAATTAATTTAATTTTTTCAATTATCCTTGGTTTTAAAAGTGGTTTAATCGGAATTCTTTTGGGAACAATTATTTCGGGAGGAGGAGAGTATCCATAACTCCTATTTGTGAGATAACACCACCTCAGATCCATGGTGCTCTTAAACCGGCACCATTCAAAATATAAGGATTTTTTTGCCATATGGATTGTCCGAAACCGCTCACTGCTTTCTATTTTGGGATTGCGGAAATCTCTTCTGAAATCTTTTGTATGGCAAAAATATCTTACCAGGACTTCATCCCCATACTTCTGTACCAGCACGCTCCACTGGATTGCGAAAAGGTTCTGCCGTCCCATACCCTCACTTTTGCACATCAGGAAGCTGTTACAGTAAGGACACCGAACCGTCCTATTGTGTTTTACCTGATCTGTACCATTCCATATCGCGATTTTCTTGTGATACAGTCCGTCTTTCCAGAGTTCAAAATCGTGCCCGCATTTTGTGTAGTATGCTCTTTCTTTTGGCCTGCTGTAAAAGATATAGTTTTCATCGTTGAATACCGTTCCCTCTACAAACTGCTTATAATCTGCCGGTAACTCACCGAATTTTTCCATATGCTGATCAATCTCAGCCTTTTCCTTTTTGTTCCTTGCCTGCAGCTTCCATTCTTTGATCGCGTCCTGGTATTCATCGATCCGGTTTTCAATCTCACCGTCTACCACGACACCATGCGGGATAATCCTCTGCTGGTCATCAATTCCATGCATTTGCCTGAAGTCCTGAAGGAAAGATAGTATCACTTTCCGCTCTGCGACGGATGCTATAACAATATTTCCGTTGTTTCGGTGCCAATACAGATAACCGGTAAGATAATTTATGGCCCCGGTCTTCCATTTGGTCTTGTCTGTTGACAGATCCTGGGTGATGTAGTCGCTCATTTGGCAGAAGGTACGGAAAGCTGGTTTTAACTCCTTTTCTTCTTTCCGGAAGAAATTGATGATGAGAGTATCATTCCCGCTGATTTCCTGCCTGCTTGCCGTTGCCAGATAACACATATTTGATACCAGCAATGGCATTTCTCTATTTTTATCCGTAAGCTCCGGCCTTGGTATTGCCGACAGTGCTCTTTTATCCATATAACCGCCTCCTACATACCCATCATGGCAAACAAATCAAGCTGGCCATCCATTTCTTTTCCGTTTTTCTTGGGCTTCGGCGGTGCTTGGGGAGCTTCCGGTTTAGAGGGAGCAGAAACCTTTTCCGCTTTATCGGTGTTTCCTTTCGCTTTGGCCGTTTTTTTCTCTTCCGCAGAATTCTCCCTCTTTGCCCTGGCCTCAGCTACCTTTTTGGCTTTTTTCTCTTCCTCCGCTTTATCATCCTTGTGGTAATAATCCTCGGCCCATTCATATACCACATCATCACGGACTGCAGCACAATTCCCCTGTGCCTGTTTCCTTGCCTGGCTATAGATATAATCAAAGCATTTCTGCCATGTCTTATGATCCTGTACCACATCCTCGGCCAGTCCTTCATCCTCCCGGCATCTCTCCAGAAGATACCCGATAATCGGCTCCGCAAAAGATTTGTCTTTGGCCACCGCCAGCTCCTTTTTCAGCTTTTCCTCGGTCAGCTGCTTTGCCGGTCTGCTTTCCTGTTTGCTGGTAGCTTTGCTTTCCACCGGTTTGGGAGACCCCTTCTCATTTTCAGCGTTTTCCTCGGTCACATCAGATGCGCTACCCGGCTCATCTTCCTCCGTTCGCTCCGTCTGCGGAACCTCGCCAACTTCCGGATCTTCCTCCGTCTGTTCCACAACCAAATCGCCTTTCCCATCCGCATCATCTTTCTCCCTGGTATTCATATTCTCCGCCGTATCCCCGGCACCGCTGTTCATCAGCCACTCATATTCCTTTTCAAGCCGCTCATTTGTCACATCAAAGAGAGTATCCCCTGTAACATCATAAAACACCGTTACTTCCGGACGCCTCAATGCCTTATACGTCTCGCCCATCACGACAATATCAGAACTGTCATCCGCTGCATTATACCCGCTTCTCAGATACTCCTGCACTACCTGATTCCATGTATATCCATAGGCATAATCCGCTGCCCTTTCAGCTGTAAAATGCTCAACCTCCCTTTTTTCTTTAATCCCTTTAACTTCCATTTTGCGCCTCCTTCTCAAAGTCGAAAAACATATAAAAGTGCTCTTTTTCCACTGTTTTTGTGGTGGTTCCGGTTCCACCCATACCTCCCAGCGAATGAAATATCCTCCGCCACTGCCAGACATCCGATTGGAACATTGGTGTATACCACATCTCCTGATCCTCGTTCTCCTGGGGGAATAACCCCGGACCGGTCAAAGGGTTGGTAAGCGTATTCCCTACGCAGATATAACCGGCGCATCCCAGGAGAGAAAGCTGAATATAGCACATCTGAGCCGCTACCCGATCCACATCCTGCCCCACTAAAAGCACATGATTCTGAAAATTATATTTAGATTCTTTCAGGGTATTTGCGACCGCTATCAGCGTTGCTCCGGCGCCGCAGGTCGGATCGCAAATGGATATGTAGCCCTGTTCCTCAATCTCCCTGCCAACATCCTCCATGGTCATCTGCGACATCATCTTGCATATGTTGTATGGGGTAAAAAACTGACGCTTCCAGTGATTCCCAAGATTCAGATTCATGTACATTTTTCCGAGGAAGTCCTGTTCTGGCTCGTTTTCCAGAGCCATGACGATGATATTGAGTATTTCCGTCGGTATCTCCACCGAGCCGAGCCTCTTTATGCACTGGGCATATTCCTTTTCCCTTGCCTCAAAGTGCTTCGGCGTCCGATCTGTCACATTGCTCAGAGTACACGCTATGGCGCTTATCAAGTCAGCCCATACCTGCCAGGAGCTTCTGGAGTAGCAGAGCTTACTAAACACATCCAGAAATTCCTTTTCGGTACCCTGTATGGTTGCGCTCTTCTTTGCCCTCGCCACTTAACCGCCCCCTTCGCTGAATGAAGGGTTATCGGCAAGCCCCAGCCGCTCTCTGGTCCTTTGCAGTACCATGGCATCATAGTCCGTATTTCTCTGCTCGAAATTGTGGAACCGATTGGGCGCCGGCTTTATTTCGCTTCCGTTCTTTGCTGCTTTATTCCGGCTCTGGACGATCAGTGTTTCAAATTTCTCTCGGAATTTCTTTGCACTCCTAATATTTGATTTCCAGAATCCGTCTGTGGTCGCATATGTTAGGGCCTCAATAATATCCGACTCACTTCTCTGATCCAGTCTCTTCATGCGTTCAATTTCTACAGCCCATTTTCTTTTCTCATCATCTGTCCTGGGAACCTTTGAACCTGGGAAGCCTGCCATGCAGGACTTGATAAGCATATCAACACACTGATACTCAAAGTCACCAACAGGGTATTTATCCGTACCACCAGAAGCATCATTGCCCAGAGGCGCAACAATTATGTTTTTATCTATATCTTTATCTCTATTCTCTAATCTCTGTGTAACGTTTTCAGAACATTCCGGTAACGCTGTGGTAACATTGTTACCTTGAATAAGATTTTTCTGAGCCCTGAGTTTTCTCATGAGTACAGCCTTGTCAGTCTCTGATCCTATCATTTCTTCCATGCGCGGCAGACAAATTTCACCGCTTTCCAGAATCTCTACAAGCCCAATATTTTTTAACAGTTCCATTGCCACGATTGTTGTGTCATAATCTGTTTTTGTTATATCCGCAAGCTTGCTGGTATCATATGGAACCAGGATTGTCCCTACAGTACGAATCAGCAACCCATTGGTCTTTAATGACTTTAAGCAGAGTTTCAGGTAAAACAAAGCATATTCCTTTCCTTTTGGCTGCTCTTCCAGCCATTCAATCGCATCATCATCAAAAAAGTCCTCTCTTAGCTTCATCCAGTAATATTTCTTCGTCAAACAAACACCCCTTTCGCCAGAGGTTTAAGGACCTCTGGCTCGTTACTAATAGATTACCTTGCTTCCCTTGTCGGTCTTTATAACATCCAGATTTTGGGGGAACCTGGCTTTCATGGTAGGATCATGTGTAATCGCCATAATTTTAATATCCCTGTAACGGCTCTGGATAATCTCCAGCGCGTCACAGTATGCCTGGATTCCTTCCCCATCCAAAAACGGAGGTTCGTCTATAAACAGCATCCCCAGCTGGATTCCGACAGATGATGACTTGATCTCTGCAAGTGCCAGGATAACTGAGAGGGAAGACTTCACTTTTTCGCCGCCCGACTTCGATAGATACGGCAATACAGATTTTCCATATTCCTCAATAAAAATATCCAGAGAAGCCTTTTCCTTTCCATTTTTCAGCATCCTCTCCAGCCGGAACTCCACCCCTACCTTCCCGCCAGTCATTTGCTCAAGGATCGTATTGGATGTAGCTGTTAACTGCGGAATGATAGAGCGGATAATCTGATGCGGAACACCGCTTTGACTAAAAGCAGCTTTCAACATGTCATAATCTGCTGTTTCCTTCGCATATTCCACCTGCTTTTCCTGCAAAGCTACAATCTCCCTTTTCAGCCGGAAAATCTGATCTGCTTGCTGCTGTAAAGCACCGATCTTCATCTGCTTTTCCTTTACCAGAGTATTGATGGCATCCACGTCCGCATTCATTCTGGCAACAGTACCGGCAAGTTCCTCTACACCACTCATGGCCACCGCCTCTTTGTCTGCCTCAGCCTGCTTTTCAATAATTTCCGCATCGATCTCTGCCAACTCTGCTGCCAGTTCAAGCACCCGGCCCATTGCTGTGGTCTTTCTTTCCTCTGCCACTGGAAGCTGCTTTTCCTTTTCAAGCCATGGTCTAAGCTCTGTGATCGCGCCCAATACCTGTCCGTGTTCCTCCGATACCTTAGCATACCGATCACGTTCCTGTTCGGCCTCTACGGCCTTTAATTTGGCCTCTGCAAGCCTTTTTTCTGCTTCGAGTATATTGGATTGCAAATGCTCCAAATCGGCTTTTAACAAGGCAATCTTGCCTTCTCGCTGGTTGATAGCTTCAAGCTTTACCACATAAGGCTTCAGCTCTGCTATCCTCTTCGATACTGCCGCCACTTTTCCGGCATCGAAAGGCATTTCTGCCATCTGATTTCCTGAATCCACCATTTGCTGTCTAATCGGAATCACTCGTTCCTCATAGGCTTTGTTTAATTCCGCATAACGTTTAGGGTAGTCTTTAAGGGCTTGTTTTGCAGAAATCGCATCTGCCAGAAAGCCACATTTTGCCTGAGATATATCTACACATCGCACATTGGAAAGCAGCTCCGCTTTCTTTTTCAGCCCGTCTTCTTCACGCTGCAAGTTCTTCATATCCGAAGCGTATTGTGCGTTAATCTGCTGGAGAGCGTATCTTGCCTCTGTATTCTTTTTCTCCACCGCCTGGTATGCCCTCTCCTGCTCATACGCTTCATCCAGTAATTTCTTCTGCCTTTCATACTCTGCAGCGTTCTTTTTTATTGCCGCATCCTGATCTGTAGGCTGGACCCATGACAATTCATTTTCTTTTTGCCTTACCCTTGTCTTAAAAGCATCAATGGACTCCTGCTCGGAGACAGCCTGCCTTGAAAAGCTCTCTGCCTCTTGTTTCTTGGAGACATACAGAGCAGATTCCCCGGCTAGCTCCCTTTCACGCTCCACAAGAGCGTCATATTCTGCAATCTTCTCTTCAATCTCCTGCCGCCTGTCAAGGATAACCATGCAGCGTTCTATAATTGCCTGCTGTGTTGCTCTATTTTGGCCTGTAGCGTCCTTTTTTGCTTTCAGCATAGTAAGAGCTGTCTGAAGCTTTATATACCTTTGTGCGGCTTCCTGTTGGTTCGTAAGAAGCAGCCTGCTCCTGTCCCTTTCTAAAGTCTTTATCTGCAAATCATTTTCATATTCTGCAAGTTCCTTTCGGCAACGCTCCAGTTCCATATCAGGATCACCAAAGCCTGATATGGTATTTTGGTGGATCTCAATCTCTTGCTTCAGATCATTATTTTTTGTTCCATATGCTTTTGCCTCATACTGGGCAATTCTCTCCATAATCGGGTACACTCCCAAGCCAAGAAGCGTTCCAAGGACTTCCACCCTTTCTTCCGGCTTTGCCTGCAAAAATAAGCCATACTGATCCTGCATAATCAAAGCGCAGGACTTAAAGGTGAAGCTGTCCATGCCAATGATATTTATAATCTCTTGCTGAGTATCGTTGTACCGCTCTTTTGAACAGTTCTCCCATTCTCCGTCAACAAAATATGACAGATTCAATGTTCCTTTTCCTGACCGGGCCCTTGTCCTGGTCACTCTGTATTTCTTTTCCCCGATACGAAACGTAAACATGATAGAGCCGGATCGGACTGATCCATCATTACGCAGCCATGGAGCTCTCCCGGTATCGTCCTTGCAGAACCCCTCCCTGGGCTGCTCATACAGGCAGTCAATTATGGCATCCATAAACAGACTGCTTTTCCCTGCCCCATTCTGGCCATTGATAGTACAGAAGGTGATCTCCTCAAAGTTAAAGGTTTCATCCTCATAATTTCTGTAATTCTTAACAGAAATCTCCACTGGCTCAAAAGTCCCGGTATTGGATGCTGTCGGCATATTTGCCTCTGCCTCTGCAATAATAGGCCTGGCTTTCAGCACCAGCTCCTGCACCTTTTCCGGTTCCACCTGCTTCTCCTCAAGATATTTGATAAGATTCGCTTCCGGATCTGTTGTTCCTGTCAGCTCTGTCCTGTTGGCAAATTCATCTATCTTATCCGGCAGGACCTCCCATACCATGAAAGCGCCATCCTCAAGCAGTGCCTTATCAATCAGTGCCCTGTTTAAAGCCTTACTGTTCTCTGCAGAGCAGCTATAGTGAACCCTGACTATCTTATCCTTTACAGCGCCGTTATACCGCCAGTAATTGTATGCCACTTCATCCATGTCTCCGAGATTGATCGCTGTGATATCCGTGTCCGTAAAATCGAACGTAATATGTTCTCTGATTGGTGTCTTATGGAAATCATGCTCCCATGCAGCACCGACCAGCTTATGTATCCAAAAGCCTCTTTCCTGTCCTTCATCATTAAAATTAAGCTGATTAATCGCCCCGGAGTAGAACCAGTTGTGAGACAGTATCTGCTGTGGCCTGTGGATATGTCCCAGGGCAACAAGATCATAATCCGCTGCCAGCAATGTCTCCTGGGGAATGATCGGCTCAAACTGGGTCAGCATCATTGTCTGACCACTCTCCATATTGCACCCGGGAACGGTGTAGTGTGCCATAAGGATACTCTTCTTATCTGTCCTGCACTGGGTTTTCAGCCCCATGATGATATTGGAGAGCTCCTGGGTAAATACCTCATTTTCTTTTTCACTGGAAATCCCTGGAAACTTTGCCCTAAATACACCCTTGTCAAATCCAGGGAGGACTGCTATATCAGCATCATCAAACCGAAGAATCTGAGGCGTAACCACAATATACACATTCCGGCAGCCAGCAAACATTTCTGAAAGAACATTAAACTGGCCAATACCATCGTGATTAGGTGTTCCTCGCATAACCACTACATTTCCTGAAACCGCTGCCAGCTTCTTGATATAGTGGATCGCCATAACAATTTCTTCACAGCATCTGTCAGACCAGAGGCGGCCAACGTGGAATATATCACCAGAAATAAGGGAATAATCCGGGCATTCCTCCTCTGCCACCTTTATCAGTTCATCCAGACACTTCTTTGTATCTTCTGTGCGAAGATTTACTCCGTCTTTCACTGGACTCCGGAACGTCCCAAGATGCCAATCAGAAGTTTGTAATATTTTCATCTATCAAGCTCCTCCCTTTATCATTTTTATTGCAGAAATCAAATCGTTAAGCTGTCTCTCCAGCTCTTCAAAAGCAGAATCCTCAATGCCACAGAAATCTATTCCATCACTGCCCCATTTTTCTCCGACAAAGAGGATGTTCCCCATAATCGGATGTCCGTGTATGTCAGTTCCATAGAGATAACTGCCGATCACATTGGGCTCGTTTTCCTTTAACAGCCCCTCTTCATCAATCAGCATACTCACGCATTGCCCAGGTACCCTTGTCGGACAGTTTTTCATGTGCAGTTCTGAATACAGCCTGTTTGGCATGATATTCTCATAAATACAGCAATCATTTCCGATCAGGTTCCGCAAGATCTGGTTTTTTTCCACATATCCCCCGGAAGGAAATTTATGTACCGTCAGTTCAAGGTCAGTCGAAATTTTAATCAGTTTCATCTCTTCCTCTCCCCCTTTACTATCTTCTGACATTTGTAACACAAAGGTCTTTCAAACTTATCCATAGAGTAATTCCACACATTCTGCCCAATACGGACTCCGCATTTATCGCAATAAAAATCTTGCTCTCGTATACCGTCATCACTTGATGAATCCTCTCTGTCAGTCTCCTCTGCTACATCCTCTTTATAGGATCCATCAATATACTCGTCATAGTTCTCGCCGCCAGTCGCCTCAATACAGTCTTTCTCGGGTACCTTGGTTTCAATTTGCTGAATACTTGGAGGGGTATACCCAAATAGCTTTTTTGAAGATTCAAACATGCTGTTTATAGCTGCTTCTTTTACTTTCTCATGGTTCAGGTTAGGCACAAGATATGCGACAACAAACGGTTTATTAAGCTCTTCCAATGTATAGGTACCTTTAATATGTAACGCTGTACGGATCGCCCCATTCAACGCCTTTGCC
This sequence comes from Hungatella sp., assembly GCA_022796015.1. Lineage (GTDB taxonomy): Bacteria > Bacillota > Clostridia > Lachnospirales > Lachnospiraceae > UBA3402. Next base: position 8,724 of record JAAWHU010000092.1, read on the forward strand.
TCGCATATCTGAGGCATATGTTTCATAAATTCCGCTTTCTGATTGGCTGACATGCCAGGAACCACATTTTCCACGATAATCTCATGAGTATCTTCCACAGTTAAAACATCACCTGCAAGCTGCGGTACGGATATCGTCACACGGTATGCAACATCTCTGTTCTGGCAGTTCCCGCACTGCACTACCTTGTTACAGCTCTGATTCACTGCCACACATTTCTGGCAGGTTGTGGGAATAACATGCTCACTGGAAATCATTTTGATTCCTGCTCCATCTGCCAGTTTTTTCAGGCCGTTTTTCGTGATAGCATATAAATTGGGTGTTGCCGGATGAAAAACCCCATTTTTGTCTGTATACGCTTCTTTTGCTCTTTGCTGGATATAGACATCCCCTTTCCCGGGGGTTGGATCCAACCGTACAGCCTGCACAACGGGGGACTTGATATCCGGCACCTCCACCATTACCTCCGTGTTACCTAAAAGGTTGTATTTCTCTGCCGGATACTTTTTAGAAATTGATAATTCATTCATAAATTTTTCCTCCATATTGTTTTTTGCTTGATTTATAAATCAAAATCTGTTACAATATGGCTATCCGTATGGGCGCTCTGGCAACTTTGCCGAGTGCTCTTTTTCCATATTGCATTGCCATATTCTTTATTACTCATAGCCTTCTCCATTGTGTAGCCTTATATAAAGTTCCTCCGAAAGCCAGCCTAAAATTCTATAAAAACCAATAAATACTAATGGAATAGCAAGACACTCACCGCCCCAGGCTCTGTATCCTCTCTGGATAAAAGCCTGCTCTATCGACCAGATAGAATATATTTCTGTCAACAGCACAGTACCCAGAATCCTAAATTCACCGGTCTTCATGATTACTACCGCCCTTTCAAGAAACCTTCTGGCTTTTCTCTTCTGAACTTTCCACACACCAGATAAATACATCCTGCTTATGGATTTTCTTGTACCACACTGATACTCCACTACAACCCACACCCTGCGTACTTTATAGTCTGGTAAGGCTGCTTTGTTCATTTCTGACTGCTTTCTCATACTCTCTCCCTTTCCAGAAGCCAGTTAAATGTAATCTGATTACTTCCCGGCTCCTTTTTAAATAGCCTTTTCACACGCTCCGCCTCCCTCTTTGCTTCTTCCTCACAGGTGCAGTGCTCCTCCGGATCCAGATGAGCCTTGCACTTAGGGCAAATTTTGTAATATGCCACGCCATACCTCCTATTCTTCAATCATGCACCGCTCCATAAAATACTTTCGTGGCACCCTTCCCTGCGGCACCCCTGGATAAAGTCTCCCGGTCTCTACCAGCTCTCTGCGGAGCCCTCTGATAATCTCATATGCCTTGTTCTCTTTGCATCCGAGGTAATACATAACTTCTTCCGCTCCTATGTAATAATTGGGAGCCTTGGAAATTACACCCGGCGTCGTTGCCAATGATCTCATGCATTCCCTCCTTCAAGTATCTGCCGTGGTCCTCCTACCATGTCGCGTGGGCAACATACGCATCATCATCAATCTCCGGATCATGGTAATTAACCAGAACCCGGATACCAGCACGAACGGCATCAACAATTCCCTGCACCTCATCCAGTGTCCGCATTTCTGACCGGGGCGGCACCTCGATCTGAATTCCCAGTGCTCTCCGCAAGCCGACCATAGCAGATTTCAGGTAAAGGTCTCCATATTGTGTACGAAAATGCATATCCCGCTGCACATCATCTATTCCAAACCCCTGCAGCACATAATGTTTCAGAAATCCCTTCACAATGGCATCATCGTCCAGATTGTTATGAGCCAGATCGAACAGCCATGTTGCCTTATCTTCCAACCAAGCTTTTGCCATGGTCACACATCCTCCTTTGCCAGATCCTTTTTCAGCAAATCATCTATGGTAACATTGAAAATTTCTGATACCTTTATTAAACCCTGATTGCTCAGTTCAACTGCTCCGCTTTCATATTTGCTCATATTAGATTTACTTACCTCAAGCAACTTTGCCATATCTTCCTGTGTTATCTCCTGCCTCTTCCGCAAATACTTAATATTTGAAGCATAAAGCGGCAATAGCGGTTTCAACTCTTTCAAAACCAGATTATCCAAACTCATATTAAAGTACTCTGCAATGCATACCAGCATATCTATTTCTGGTTCTCTTTTGCTAGATTCCCAATTTGCAACTGTAGATCGCTTTACACCGAGAATATCTGCCAGCTCTTGCTGCGTCAGACCTCTCTGCTTTCGCAGACATTTCAAATTCTGTGCCAGATACAACTTGTCACCTCCTACTCCAGATTTTTTTCTGTCCAAACCTTCAGGCTCTGGGCAATGGCAGATATTTCATCGAGTGTCGCCAGGATCTTCCTTAACTCTGGCTTTTCATCCTCAGTAATGATGCCATCTGCGGTGATATCCAGCAGGCTTTCCTTGGTCTGAGCCACCTTGCGGAGGCTCACCATTGCACGTACCGTTATCCGATCCAGATCCTCTAGTTCCAGCACTGGCATATCTCCACCAAGAGGACACATTTCTCTACAATAAAGATTTCTTAACTCTGGTGCTCGATACACATCTGCCATTCTTAAAATACTGTCTGGCGGTATACATTTGGTAATACCAAGTTCATAATCTTGAAGCTGACCAGCAGAAATATGTAACTGCTCCGCAGCATACTCTTTTGAAAAAAACTTCTCATTGTACTCTGCCGCCCTTAATCTGGCCTGACAGAATGGATTATTTACGGCTTTTGTTGGGCGTCGTCCCATTTAATTTCTCACCTCCAAATATTATACTTTTATAAAACGTACTAAAAGTACATTTTTAAGATAAAAAAATTTTATCTACCGTAGACTGTAATGTCGTAGCAATAAGAGCAGCCGTCTTTATAGACGGATTACGTTCCCCCTTTTCGATAAATCGAAGGTATCGTTCAGATATCCCTGTTTTTCTTGACAATTCAAGTACAGACATTTTTTTATCTTCGCGAATTTGTTTCAAATTATTCATTTCGGACTCCTTTCATGTACTAAAAGTATATTTAACATACTAATAGTACAGTACTTTTAGTTTCTTGTCAATCTTTTTTTTGATATAATTGTAAATGGAGGTATAAATATGGACATCAGTCATCGAATCAAGCAACTTCGTATTGAACAGGAATACACCCAAAAACAACTGGCGGACAAAATAGGCCTAACTCCCAAAATGATCTCTTTTTATGAAAATGGAGAACGCGTTCCTCCCATCGATATTCTATTAAAGCTTGTTCAAATCTTTAATGTATCATCAGACTATCTGTTAGGAAATACAGATGAGCGTCATCCTGCTAAAGATTATGAATGGCGCTATCCCTCAGTTTCAAATCGATTAGGAGGTATTTTAGCTAATTATAGGCGCACAAATAATCTGTCCCAAAAGGATTTTTCGCAAAAACTCAATATAAATGAAAAACTCTATAATGACATCGAGTGCGGAAAATATGAACCCACTTTACAATTACTGAAAAAAATATCAGATATAACCGAATTTGATATTAATTATCTTACAGGAGCTACAGATCATACCTCGATACCATCTGATGAAACTTTTAACCTTTATGGAAAAGAGGTTCCTATATTTTATACTTTTGGTGATTCCCACTTCAAGACTAGACTTGAAGAGCTATGCCTGCAAAATTCAATTAATCAATCTAATGTCGAGAAGCGCCTTGGCCTTAGTAAACAAGATTTTTTAGATATTCAATGGAATCGAATGCCTACATTATCAGAATTATTAAAATTATCTTATGCATTCTGTGTTTCGTTAGATTATCTTATTGGAAAAACAGATACACGTTTATCAAACCTTAGCAATGATGAATTAGAATTAATTTTAAATTATCGAGATTGCTTGCCTCATTTCAAAGAAAATATTAGCAAGCGGGCAAAAGACCTCAGTATTGAAAGTATCCAGGAAAAAATAGGACATTCCGTTGCAGCGGATGAATCTTTAAAACAGACAGGAACTGACAGCCCAAAATAATACCCTTCGAGTGGTACCGGAGGGAAAAATAATCTACAAATATGAGAAAGATGTACAGAAAGGTAACGGTATGAAATGTATAAAATGCGGTGCGGAGCTAACAAGTGAAATGTTCGCATGCGGTATGTGTTTTTCTTGTGGATGTTCTATTTCTGAATCAAAAGAGGCCTTTGAAATGGAACAATCCAAAATAAAAGCGGAAGCTGATCTTGCGATTCAGCAGCAAAATCAGCAGCGGAAAGAGGAACTTGCACAGAAGTTACAAGAAGAACAGCGTATATATGCCGAAAGATTAAAAAATCATATGCTTACTACTGGCTTCTCCTTCGAGGGATACAGTATAGCAGAATACCTTGGTATTGTGACTGGCGAAACCGTAGTGGGAACTGGATATTTTTCTGATATAGGCGCTTCCATTTCAGATTTCTTTGGCGCCGAAGCACCTGAATATTCTCAAAAGCTACGAGTTGCAAAGCAAGCAGTCTTAAATATTATGATCAAGAACTCAACAGATTTAGGTGGAAACGCTATTATAGGCATTTCTTTTGAACTCATGACATTTTCCGGAAATATGATGGGTGTTTCTGTCACTGGCACCTCAGTAAAAGTTAACAAACATTCAGACAATGCATAACACTATGGGAGAAGGAGGGTATTGTCATGCCAGCCTACAAGTACACCTTAAAAGACGGAAAAACCACACGCTGGCGGGCGAAATTCTATGTGACAGATTGGACCGGCGCAAAAAAGCAGATATGCAAGCGTGGCTTCAAAACCCAGCGCGAGGCAAAAGAG
>JAAWHU010000093.1 GCA_022796015.1 Hungatella sp.
GGAGGGATTGTAAGGCTTACAGGATTTATCATAAAGGTGACAGTCTTTTGTGAACTGCTTGGCGCTGTTGTTATGGCTCCGTCCTTCTGCCGGGAGATGGGGCTGGAAAAAGGGCTTTGGTGTGCCCTGTTCCATTCCATATCTGCTTTCTGCAATGCAGGATTTGATCTTATGGGTGTCAGGGAGCCTTACTCTTCGCTTACTTATTTTGCCGGCGACCCTGCTGTCAATGTGGCTGTTATGGCATTGATTGTTATGGGAGGCATAGGCTTTATGACCTGGGACGATATAAAGACTCACCGGCTTTGTATCCGCAGGTATCGGATGCAGAGCAAAGTGATTCTTGCCGCCACCATGGTGCTGATTCTGCTGCCGGCCCTTTATTTTTTCTTTTTTGAATTTTCCCATATGCCTTTGGGGTCACGTATTCTGGCATCCCTTTTTCAATCCGTTACACCAAGGACAGCGGGATTCAACACCGTAGATTTAACTCAGATGAGTGAGAATGGAACGGCTGTCATGATTCTTCTCATGATTGTGGGAGGCTCTCCGGGCTCCACAGCCGGAGGAATGAAGACCACAACCTTTGCCGTTCTTCTGGTGACATCGGTTTCCGTCTTTCGACACAGAGAAGACATTAATCTTTTCGGGCGCAGGGTTGACGAAGGAACCGTGCGCAGCGCCGTGGCTGTCCTGATTATGTATCTTGTGTTATTTCTGGGAGGCGGGCTTGTGATCAGCCGCATGGAAGGGCTTCCCCTTCTGGCATGTGTATATGAGAGCGCTTCGGCGGTGGCTACCGTGGGCCTTACTCTTGGCATTACGCCGAAGCTGAGCCTGGCATCCAGAGGGATTCTGATGATGCTAATGTACATAGGCAGAGTGGGAGGGCTGACCTTGATCCTTGCGGCGTCGTCAGGAGCGAAGCAGGGAGCCATAGCAAGGCTTCCCCAGGAGAAGCTGGCCGTGGGATAATGAAGGATTCTAAGGAGGGATTACAATGAAAGATCTGATACTGCTGTGTTCGGTACTGGCTCTTTTCCTATGGGGCTTTTGGGTTATGGATAGGATTGATGGGTTTATAGAACAACAATTTTATGATACAATCTGTCATAGACCGGGAGAGAAAAAGGAGCATGGAGCAAATGAAGAAAGGACGTCTGAAGATATTTTTCAGCTATGGGGAGAGCAGCAAAAAGACCGTGGCAATGCTGAAAGCGGCCAGGAGTGCAAAATCCCAGGGAGAAGATGTTCTGGTAGGCTGTATCCCTTCTAACATTTCGGAGGAAGCCTCCGGTCTTTTGGATGGGCTGGAGAGGCTTTCTCCTATGATGATGGGGGAAAAGGAGGAGTTTGACCTTGACCTGGCGCTGGAACGGAAGCCGGGGCTGATTCTGGTAGATGAACTGGCTCATTCCAACGGTCCTAAAAGCCGCCACCGCAAGCGGTATCAGGATGTGGGCGAGCTGTTAAAGTCAGGGATTGACGTATACACGACGGTAAATGTAGGCAATATTGAGAGCCTTCATGATACGGTTACCGGGATTACCGGCATTACCACATGGGAGCGGATTCCGGACTCTGTCTTTGACCAGGCGGACCAGGTAGAGCTCATTGACATGGAACCCCAGGAACTTCTGGAGCGTCTGAAGGAATCGGACACAGCCGATTCCCGCTTTACCATGGAGCAGCTGACGGCATTAAGAGAAGCGGCTCTGCGGCGGTGTGCAGACCGGGTGAAGCGTCTGGCGGACCGGCAGAGAAAGAACAGTTTTCACACAGATGAACATATTCTGGTGTGCCTTTCCTCTGCACCGTCCAATGCCAAGATTATCCGCACGGCGTCCAGGATGGCCAGGGCCTTTGGCAGCCAGTTCACCGCACTGTTTGTGGAGACGCCGGCCTTTGGCGCCGCCTCCTTAGAGAACAAGCAGCGTCTGAGAGACAACCAGGCTCTGGCCAGGCAGCTTGGGGCCCACATTGAGATTGTGTATGGGGAGGACGTGCCTTATCAAATTGCGGAGTTTGCCAGGGTATTCGGCATTACTAAGATCGTGGTGGGGCGGAGTACCATCACCCGCAGACATCTCTTCGGGAAGATGACTCTGACAGAGCAGCTGATCTCTTACGTGCCGGAGCTGGATATTCATATTATCCCCGATGGAAGCGCGGACATGGTCTACCGTCCCCAGAAGGCCGGGAATCATGGGAGGCTTGCTATTCTTAAAAATACTGCCAAAAGCGTGGGGATTCTCACGGGAGCCACCCTGTTAAGTCTGGGGTTTTACCGGCTGGGCTTTACGGAGGCCAATATTATCATGGTATATATCCTGGGAGTACTTTTGACGTCAACAGCCGCTTCTCACCAGATATACAGCCTGGTCTCCTCCATTGCCAGTGTTTTTATCTTCAATTTTTTGTTTACCCATCCCCGCTTTTCCCTAAGTGCCTATGAGACCGGTTACCCGGTAACCTTTGTGGTAATGTTTCTCACCGCTTATATTACGGGAACCTTTGCTATTCGGTATAAGGAACAGGCAGGCCAGTCGGCTAAGATTGCCTACAGAACCAAAATCCTGTTTGAGATGGCACAGCTTTTGTCAAAGGCCGCAGACAGACAGGAGATTATTAATGCCCTGGCCAGGCAGCTTATGAAGCTCCTGAACAGAAATATCCTGATATTTGAAAATGTAGATGGGGAACTTCTGGGGCCTCATATGTTTGGAACCAATGGGGCTTTTGCCTTCCCCTATGACCTGGATGGGGAGCTTGCCACAGCAAAATGGGTTCTGAAAAATAACCATGCCGCAGGAGCCACCACGGACACGCTTTCTCATTCCAAATACATATATCTGGCTCTCAGGGTCAGCGAGAGAGTTTACGGGGTTGTGGGGATTGAGGCGCAGAACTATCCTCTGGACGTATCAGAACACGGTATTCTCCTGTCAATTCTGGGCGAGTGTGCCCTGGCCCTGGAAAATGAAAAGAATCTGAGGGAAAAGGAAGCCGCCGCAGTTTTGGCTGAGGGCGAGCAGCTCAGGGCCAATCTTCTGCGGACCATCTCCCATGATCTGAGAACGCCTCTTACCACCATACTGGGCAATGCCAGCAGCCTTATGGGCAACGGGGAAATCTTTGACCAGGAGACCAAAAGACAGATCTATTCGGATATTTATGACGACGCTATGTGGCTTATTAATCTGGTGGAGAATCTTTTGTATGCCACACGAATCGAGGAAGGAAGAATGACTCTTCACACATCCACAGAGCTGTTAAGCGATATTGTGGAGGAAGCCATAAAGCATGTGAGCCGTAAGGCAAAAGACCACAGGCTTTGTGTGGTCTGTGACGACGATCTGATTCTGGTAAAGGCCGATGCAAAGCTGGTGGTTCAGGTGATTGTAAATATTGTGGATAATGCCATAAAATATACGATGCCGGGAACATCTGTGGAGGTTAGGGCCAGACAGTCAGGGGACATGGCGGAGATTCTTATTGCTGACAGCGGAAACGGGATTTCGGATCAGGAGAAAGAACAGATTTTTGATAAATTTTACTGCGGCATTCACAAAATTGCAGACAACCGCCGCAGCCTGGGGCTTGGATTGTACTTGTGCAAAGCCATTGTGGAGGCTCATGGGGGAACGATCTATGTGAGAGACAACAAGCCCCAAGGGGCCATCTTCGGCTTCACGCTGCCTCTCGAGGAGGTGACATTGTATGAATAAACTGCAGATTCTGGTAGTGGAAGACGATGCGCCTGTGCGCAATCTGATCACTACCACCTTGAAAGCACATGATTATCGTTTTACCGCGGCAGTCAACGGAAATTCTGCCATTATGGAGGCGGCTTCCCGCAACCCGGACATTATCCTTTTGGATCTGGGTCTTCCGGATATGGATGGCGTGGAGGTCATCGGGCGCATCCGCAACTGGTCCAATGTGCCGATTATCGTAATCAGCGCCAGAAGCGAGGACAGCGACAAGATTGACGCGTTGGATGCCGGAGCCGACGACTATCTGACAAAACCCTTTTCTGTGGACGAGCTGCTGGCGAGACTGCGGGTTACCCAGAGACGGCTGGCCCTGATGCAGGGCAGCAGCCAGCAGCAGGCGGTGTTTGTCAACGGCCGGCTGCGCATTGATTATGCTTCCGGGTGCGTGTATCTCCAGGAAGAGGAGCTGCATCTTACTCCCATTGAATACAAGCTTCTGTGCCTGCTGGCCCAGAATACGGGGAAAGTGCTGACCCACAAATTTATTACTCAAAGCGTATGGGGAAGCAGCTGGGACAATGATGTGGGCTCGCTCAGGGTATTCATGGCCACTCTCCGTAAGAAACTGGAGAAGGCCCCGGATTCTCCCCAGTATATCCAGACCCACATCGGCATCGGCTATCGAATGCTTAAGCTCGAATGAGAACAGCCTTATTCCCCGAGAGAGTCGTGCCCTTTCCGGAGCCGGCCTATAAACACCAGATACCCGTAGAGAACGGCGGGAAGCACGATGGTGCAGAATAAGGCAGCCATGAGACAGTCCCTGGCTAAGGGACTGTCTATCAGCGCAAGAATTAAGGTAGTTAGATACAGACAGCCTATGAAGATCAGGACGGCCAGGGCCGCAATACGTCTTTTTGTCATGATAGCTCCTCCGCCAATGTTTCCCAAAGTTCATAAAGCTCTTCCAGTTTTTGGGCTATGGCTTCCTTTTCCCTGTGGATCTGGAGAAGCCGGGCCGCATCAGAGACCACCTCAGGCTCTTCAAGCTGCCGGTCAAGGCAGGCATCCTGCTCCTCTAAGCGGGAGATCTCCTCCTCCGCCTTTTTTAAGTCATTCTGCTTTTTTCTCTGTTTTGCCTGCTCTTCTTTTTGAGCCTTCCAGTCCTGCTTTCCCTCGGCCTGCCCCGAAGTCTCCTGGCTTTCTTCATCGGAGGCATAAAGGCTGTTCATCAGTTCTCTTTTTTCCAGATAATAGTCATAGTTGCCGATATAATTAAGAAAGGTCTCACCGGTCAGCTCCAGAATCCTGGTGGCAGTCTGATTGATAAAGTACCGGTCATGAGATACATAGAGCACCGTACCTGTATACTGGTTCAGGGCGTGCTCCAGAATCTCCTTGGAGGTAATGTCCAAGTGGTTGGTAGGCTCGTCCAGAATGAGGAAATTAGCATTGGAGAGCATAAGCTTGGCCAGAGATACCCGGCCCCGCTCGCCGCCGCTTAAGTCCTTGATCCGTTTAAACACATCGTCGCCGGTAAAGAGGAAGGCTGCCAGAACATTGCGGATTCTGGTGTTGTTTAAGCCGGGATAAGTGTCCTGGAGCTCGTCAAAAAGGGTTTTCTCCATATGGAGGACCTGATGCTCCTGGTCATAATAACCGATGTGGACCTTGGCGCCCAGGGTGATCTGGCCGGCATCGGCGGGAAGCATCTCGTTGATGATCTTTAGGAGGGTGGTCTTGCCGGTTCCGTTGTTCCCGATGACTGCCACCCGTTCTCCTCTCTTAATATCCATATCCACATGGGAGAACAAGTGGTTGTCCCCGAAAGATTTGGCCAGATTCCTTACGGTCAGCACGTCTGTTCCGCTTGTAATGTCCGGCTCCAGCCTAAGGCTCATCTCGTCGTTGACCTGAGAGGGCTTCTCCAGAACATCGATTTTAGCCAGCATCTTTTCACGGCTCTCCGCCCGCTTTATGGATTTTTCACGGTTGAAGGACTTTAGCTTGGCAATAACTTCTTCCTGATGGCGGATCTCCTGCTGCTGGTTTAAGTAAGCCTTCATCTGGGCCTCCCGCACCATGGCCTTTTTCTGGCTGTAGGAGGAGTAGTTGCCTGTAAAGACGCTGCCTAATCCCTGATCCAGCTCCACGACCTTTGTCACCACCCGGTCTAAGAAATACCGGTCATGGGCCACGATAATCACAGCCCCCTTGTAGTTAAGAAGATAGGTCTCAAGCCAGGCGATGGACTCTAAGTCTAGGTGGTTGGTAGGCTCGTCCAAAAGGATAATATCCGGCTTGGACAAGAGAAGCTTGCCTAAAGACACCCGGGTTTTCTGGCCGCCGGACAGAGTGGAGATCTCCCGCTTAAAATCCTCCTCCTCAAAACCAAGGCCTTTTAAGACGCCTATGATCTCACTGCGGTAGCTGTAGCCGTTGTCCCGCTCAAACTGGTGGTTTAAGCGGGTGTAGGTCTCCAGCATGTCCTCCAGCTGAGGCCCCTGTGCGTGCTTCATCTCACATTCCAGGCTTCGGATCCGTTCTTCCATGTCGATGAGGGGACGTTTCACCTCAAGAAGCTCCTCGTGGATGGTGCGATGGCTGGTCAGATCCTGGTGCTGGGCAAGATAACCTAAGGTTTTGCCCTTGGCGACAATGACTTCCCCCTCATCGGCGGCAAGTTCCCCCACAATAATCTTGAGAAGAGTGGACTTTCCGGCGCCGTTAATGCCTACGATGGCGGCCTTTTCATAGTCTTCTATATGAAATGAGATCTCTTTCAGTACCGCATCTGTCCCGAATGACTTGGAGATGCGGCTACATGATAAAATCATAAGTTCCTCCTGTTTTGCAGATTGTAATATGGCTGGTATCAGTATAATATAAAACCAGAAAAGTTGCAACAGGATGAGCAGGACCCGATTATGGCATAAATCAGGCATTTCACGACAGTTCTGTTATGGGCGGCCGGTTTTTGCCGAAGGGTAAGAAAAGAGTCAGGAGGTGGCAAGCATGATAAAGATCGCTGTCTGCGACAACGAGCCTGTTATGTGTGAGACACTTAAGGAGATGGTGTCCTCCAAGCTGGGACAGTGGGGGGAGGCCTTCCGGATTACCAGCTATATTCATGGAGCCAGTCTTCTGGTTTCGCCCTTGGATTTTGATTTGATCTTTCTGGACATTCAGATGCCGGGACTTGATGGGATGGAGCTGGCAAGGAGGCTGAGGGAGAAAGAATTTGGAGGAATTCTCATTTTCGTCACGGTTCTCAAGGAGTGTATGGAAGACGCTTTTGAGGTGGAGGCCATGGATTATCTGTGCAAGCCTGTTGACAAAGACCGGCTGGAGCGGGCCCTGAAGCGGAGCCTGAAACGTCTTGGGGACAGGCAGCAGCGTTATCTTGTTGTTAAGACCATGAGCTGGTGCAGGAAAGTGAACTTAAGGGATATCTATTACTGCGAGGTTATGAACAGAAAAATTTTCCTTCATACAAGAAGCGGAATCCTGGAATACTATGGAAAAATGAAGGATCTGGAGAGGCAGACAGAGCCTTTTTTCATCAGATGCCACCGCAGCTTTTTAGTAAACCCCGACTATGTGTGGGAATACGGGGAAGGGCAGGTAATATTGAAAAATGAAGAGAGAGTCCCGGTGTCAAAACATTATCATCAGGCGCTCATAGAACGGATGATGCATTATATGGATGAGGAGGGATAGATCATGGAACTATCAAACTGGTATACGGCAGTGCCTTGTATCCTGGGAAACGGAATCCTTCCTGTCATAACCTTCTTTTTCTTCTGCAGGTACTGCAGCGCTGCTTTTTCCTGGGCCCAATGCGGGGGTTATGTCATGCTGTCTGCCGGCTTTAAGGCTGTTCAGATATGGTTTAAGCTTCCGGGAAGTCTGGGACTTCTGGGGGAGATTGGGCTGTTAGGATTATGCGGCGCCGTATTTCTGAAAAGGAAGGGGCAGGAGGCCTTGTCCATGGCGGTGCTGCTTATGTGTATGTTAAGTGTTACCAACGGTATGGTCGGGTGGCTGGATAGACAGATGACTCCCCTTATCCTTGCTCATGAACCCTTTATCCCTCCCTCCGATGGAGTGAGAGAGGTGATCAAGGCAGTGTTTTTGATAGGTCTTTATATGCTGGTTTTAAAACGGTTCGGCAGAAGCATGGGAAGCGGGGACAGGCATACGCTCATGCAGCTGTCGGTTCCCGTCCTCTTTATCGCTTTGGTAGAGCGGATTATAAAAACCGCTGTCTATGGGGACGTGCTGGTGGTGGATTATGAGACGCTCCGAGTCCTGCCTGCGGCAGATGTCAACCATGTGGAGATCCTTTTTTTACAGCTGTGGGCCTGCGTATGCCTTTTTATGGTACTGTTTTCTTATGAGAGGATCACGGATATTCTTTATGAACATCAAAATGATATTCTGTTAAGGCAGCGGTTTGCGGAGCAGGAGGTCTATGTTCAGGAGGCCCAGCTGCGCTATAAACAGACCAGCTCCTTCCGCCACGATATTAAGAATCATCTCACAGTGGTGGCAGAGCTTTTGAGGGCAGGAAGGACGGAGGAGGCCTGCGGATATCTGGACAAATTAGAGCAGGTTTCCTCAAGCCTTTCCTTTCCCGTACAGACAGGAAATGCCGTTGTAGACGCCCTTCTGGGAAGCAAGCTTTCCGCGGCAAAAGAGAGAAAGATCCAGGTGGAGTGGGATATGAAGATCCCTGAGGACAGCAGGGTCAGCCATATGGACTGGTGTGTCGTTCTGGCCAACGGCCTTGACAATGCCATGAAGGGGTGCGAGTGTCTTCAAGAGGAGCAGAGGTTTATCCGCCTGACAGGAAAGAGAAAGGGGAATTTTTACCTGTTGATGATAGAGAACAGCTGTGACAGGAACATGGGAAAGGTGCCGGAGGATGGCACCGGACTTGCCAACATAAGGGCAGTCGTGAAGAAGAATCACGGAACCATGGAGAATACGGTGTCACAAGGAGTCTACAGGCTGAAGCTTCTCTTTGTGGATATGGATGGGGCGGCGTCCCGGTTTACATCATGAAAAAAGGGTTCTGCATCAATCTCATAACCGGAGCAAGGTTTTCAGGCGATAGCATAAGGGAAGTCATAAAATATTGTTAAGAACAGGAGGAAGTGACATGAATGTGAGTGGAATCGGAGGCAGTATACCGGCAGTTGAAATGAGCGGAGGTTCAGGAAGCGGCGCTTCCAAAATCAAGGCCCTGGAACAGAAGCTTCAAAGGCTGACAGAGGAGAAGAAGGAGGCGGCCCGGAACAAGGACACAGAGAAAGAAAAGAAGCTTGAACAGGAGATCGAGCAGGTAAAGAAGCAGATCGAACAGCTGAAGCAGAAGGAAAAGAAGGAGGAAGAAAAGGAGAAATCAGAGGGAGAAGGAAATCCCGCGGAATCCATGCCCCAGGACTCTCTCACAGGAGTTTACTTAGACAGGAGAGCTTGACAAAGAGGAGAAGCTTTTTTGATGCATATTAATTTTCGGATTTGGAGATAGTAACACAGAAGAGAAATAGGTGATTGCGGAAGTTTTCATGGTGCAAATGTCTTTTCCTGTAAGATATGGTCAGTATATTTATCCAGGCTTTGTGTTTCGCAATCACCCGGATCTTAGTGAAAAGAATGCCGGAAAGGAGTACTAATATGCAGAAGGGCAAATCCAGTATTGAGTTTGAGAATCCTCCGATAGTGGCAAGCTATGCCTCTGTGGCAGGGAAGAAGGAGGGAGAGGGACCTCTCGGCCGGCTCATTGATGTGGTGGAACAGGATGAGATGTTCGGAACGGAAACCTGGGAGCAAGCGGAAAGCGCCATGCAGAAGCAGGCGGCGGACTTAGCCCTGGAAAAGGGGGGAATCCGCCGTCAGGAGATTCGCTATCTGTTTGCCGGGGATCTTCTGGGACAGCTTATCGCCACATCATTTGGGACAGTGGATATGGAGATCCCTCTCTTTGGTCTATATGGGGCCTGTTCCACCATGGCGGAGGCTTTATGCCTGGGTGCAATGACCGTTCATGCCGGATATGGGGACAGAGTTCTTGCAATCGCATCCAGCCATTTTGCTACGGCGGAAAAACAGTTTCGATTTCCTCTGGCTTATGGGAATCAGCGCCCCTTTTCCGCTACATGGACCGTGACAGGAGCAGGGGCTGTGGTTCTCTCCAAAGAGGGGAAAGAAGGGATCGCCAGGATAACAGGCATCACCCCCGGAAAGATCGTGGATTTCGGGAGCAGGGATTCTATGAACATGGGGGCAGCCATGGCTCCGGCAGCCTTTCATACCATAAGACAGAATTTTGAAGACATGGGGGTGGATGAAACCCACTACGACAAGATCATAACAGGAGACCTGGGGGAAGTCGGAAGCCGGATCCTTCTGGATATGATGAAGCAGGCAGGTGTCAACCTGGAGCAGAATCATATGGACTGTGGGATGGAGATCTATCAGAAGGAGAGCCAGGATACCCATGCAGGAGGAAGCGGCTGCGGATGTGCGGCCGTTACTTTGTGTTCCTATATTCTGCCCAGAATAAGATCAGGGGAGTGGAAAAGAGTGCTGTTTCTTCCTACGGGAGCGCTGCTGTCCACAGTGAGCTTTAATGAAGGCCAGAGTATACCTGGAATCGCCCACGGTGTTGTATTCGAGACCTGCCAGCCGTAAGCCTTTGCCCAGGATAGGTGCGGCACAAGAATAGGAGGAAACCATCAATATGGATTATGTAAAAGCATTTATTGTAGGAGGAATCATCTGCGGTCTGGCCCAGATTCTTCTGGATAAGACCAAGATGATGCCGGGAAGAGTCATGGTGACGTTTGTGGTACTAGGTTCCATTCTGGGATTTGCAGGGCTCTATGAGCCCTTTGTAAAATGGGCGGGGGCCGGAGCCTCGGTTCCTCTTTTAGGATTCGGCAACACGCTGTGGAAGGGCGTGAAGGAAGGGATTGCCCAAGAAGGGTTTTTAGGAGTTTTCAAA
This sequence comes from Hungatella sp., assembly GCA_022796015.1. Taxonomy (GTDB): domain Bacteria; phylum Bacillota; class Clostridia; order Lachnospirales; family Lachnospiraceae; genus UBA3402. The sequence goes on from JAAWHU010000093.1 coordinate 10,729, forward strand.
GGCGGATTTACTGCCAGCGCGGCAGGAATCTGCGGGGCCCTGGTGTTTGGGTATCTGGGCGCCCAAATATTTAAGCCTAAGATGAAGGGGTAATGGAACGAGTGATAGTTAAAAAAGCGGACACTCCGAAAAACGGAGAGGCCGCTTTTTTTAGTTCTCACTCATTAGGGCTGACATGATAGATCCCTGGAAGCGCCCCATAAGGCAGGGCCGGGGCTGTGATCTCCTGGGTAGGGTCCGGAGTAGGCCTCACATATCCCGGGCCGTAACCTGGGCCTATGGGATAGGTCTCCTGGACTTCAGGATCCAAAATGGTGGCGGCCTCCGTATGGAGAGGACAGGGCCCTGGAAGGGCAAATGCGGAATCGTCGGTCCCGCCTGTCTCCCCTGCCGGGATGGACATGAACACTCCCGGAATCTTCTCAGGGCAGAACTCTGTGGGAAGCATGTGTGATTCTGCGCATACCGTAGTGGACACATGGTTGTTGCATACTTCCGTGGGCACTGTGCCTTTTGCAAAATATTCCGTGTACACCGCATTGCCTCTGGGATCTCCGCTGCAGACGCCTGCCACGGCCAGCTTGCCGGATTTGCGGCAGATCTGGGCTGTCTCCACACTGTCAGGCATGGTAAATCCAGGATCTGCAAGGCCTTCATGGATTTTGGTCATAATCTTTCTCCAGATGTCCTTGTGGAAAGAGGTCTCTGCGCCTGCGGCCAGCTTCTGGTTCCGGTCGTATCCGGCCCAGACTCCTGCCGTATAGTAGGGTGTGTAGCCTACAAACCATACATCATTGTTGCTGGTAGTGGTACCGCTTTTGCCTGCACAGGACATTCCCGGAACCTTTGCCCTGGTACTGGTAGAAGAAGGGCCGGAACCTGCCCGGGAGAACTTGCGGTTGCCTACCATGGATTCGGACATGGCATCAGTCAGAAGAAAGGCTGTGGAATCCTTTAACACCGGATGAGTCTCCGGTTCCATGTCAATAAGCACCTTGCCGTTGCGGTCCAAAATCTGAGTAAAGAAAATAGGCTTTGTATAGACTCCGGCGTTGGCGATGGAGGCATAAGCGGCGGTCAGCTCCAGATTGGTGACGCCCTTTGTAAGTCCTCCCAAGGCCGTGGCGGCATTGTAGTCCGTATCGGTCAGGGTGGTGATGCCGAAGTTTTTGGCATATTCCACACCCAGCTGAGGGGACACTGTCTCCATAAGACACCGGACCGCCACAATATTCATGGAATAGATGATGCCTTCCCGGATACTGGAGTATCCCTGATATCCGCTGGAATACCAGTTGCGGAAGGTTTTGGTTCCCACGGTGTAGGGTGCGTCATAGTAGACGGTGCCTAAGGTGGAGCCTTTGGTATCAATAGCCGGCGCAAAGGCCGTAATGACTTTAAAGGTGGAGCCAGGCTGTCTGGGCACATTGGTTGCCCGGTTTAAGGTCAGGCTGGCAGTCTTGGGCCCCCGGCCTCCGCTTATGGCCTTTACCTTTCCTGTGGACTGCTCCATGAGAACAAAAGATACCTGGGGCTGCAAGGTAGTGGTCAGGCTTTCGCCGATGACCGTATCTCCCTCCTGAAGAAGAGCAGCCTTATAATTCTCCGCATCGGCTCTGGCTTCCTCCTCTGTGGTGTAGAGGGCATTGAAGTTGGTGTCTCCGTTCTCCTTGTGCCATGTCTTTATATTCTCCTGGGAATAGTGGGTGGTGGTCTGGTCCCCATGGGTGACGGACAGCCGGTATTCCATGGAATACTTTACCGTATTGTAATTCTCCGGATTGTTGACCTCCTCATCTACAATCGCCTGGAGCACAGGATCCTGAGTGGTTATGATCTGGAGACCGCCGCTGTAGAGAAGGTTGTGAGCCTGGTTGTAGGAGTATCCCAGCTTGTCCATAAGGGCATCCATAACCTGTCCCACCAGTTCGTCTGTAAAATAACTGTAGGGAGTGGATGTCTCTGTGACGGAATCCACCTTCTGGATTCTGGCATACACATCATCCGCCAGAGCTTCCTCCTGCTCTTCCTTGGTGATAAGACCCTGGTCAAACATATACTGAAGAATCACTTTTCTCTTTTCCGCGTTGCGCTCCTGGCCGGAGATAGGGTTCAGCCTGGATGGGTTCTGGGTGATGCCGGCGATTACGGCACATTCCGACAAGGTCAGGTCAGACACCTCCTTGTCAAAATAACGTCTTGCAGCAACCTTTACACCAAGACAGTCCTTACCTAAATTGATGGTGTTGAGATAGTTGGTGAGGACCATCTCCTTGCTCATGGTTTTGCTTAACTGCACGGCCAGATACTGTTCCTGGAACTTGCGCTCCAACTGTTCTCCAAAGCTCTGCTCCCGTCCTCCGTTAAATACATTGTTCTTAATAAGCTGCTGGGTCAGAGTGCTGCCGCCGCCCGCGGAACGGTCGCCTGTGAGCACGCCTTTGACTGCGCGGATGATGGAGCGGGGGTCAATCCCGTTGTGAGTCCAGAAACGGGAATCCTCAATGGCCACAAATGCATCAATTAAGTCCTGGGGAAGCTCTTCATAGGT
>JAAWHU010000094.1 GCA_022796015.1 Hungatella sp.
CTTAATGTGTGAGTGCACTAAGGCTGACGGCTGCAATTAAGCAGCGTATGCTAAATTATCTTCAGCGTTTAATTTTAATTTTGCCATTTGACGCATCGCATGCGGATAGCTTCACCAGCTGCATGACCCCTGTCGAAACCAGTACAGGCCCTAATATAGCTGTTGCTGTATCTAGCTTACCACATCTCAAGGAAGAAGTCAAATACAGATTTTGGAGACTTCATGATAAATAAATATAAATAAAACAAAGGACGTAAGCTATATATAATAGACTTGCGCCCTGATCTGCTTACTATTTAGTGACCGATTGTTTATTCTTTGATTTCGTCAATATCTGTCAAGTTTACACTTAACGAAGTTAAAACCGCTTTCAAAGAACGATAATCCTTTTTCAAGCTTGCATATGTTTCTGTTGCATTTTCTTTTCTTGCAATCAACACATGAGCTTGTACTCTTTGAAAGTCATTTATACATCTTTCAATAATCTCACCATCACTAGACATCTTATCACCTCCTGAATATGTGAAACTGTTGTTTGTTGGTTTTAGTATAACATAATAAGGACGCGAAGTTTATTATAACTTTAATGGACAAGTCACCAGACTCCATGATTTCCGTAAACCCTCTCGTTAAAACAGGTATAAACTCCCATCCTTTGGCATATAATGGCTGTAAATGGACAATCCGCGTCTTGGGCCCGGCATGTCTTTACAGACCGTGCTTCAAGGGAACCATTCAATGACAGAAGGAGGACGTATATGGAAAGAAGGCATAGAAGAACCAGGAGGGAAAAGCTGGAGGAAGAGCTGAGAAAGACAGAGGAGGCCATCGAGCAGTACACTGATGCCATCACCGCTATGGAGGAGAAAAGGGACGCCCTTGTGGAGGAACTGGAATCCGAGCATATCCGGGAGGTGACAAAGCTTCTGAAAGAAAAGAATCTTTCGGTGGAACAGTTAAAGAATCTTCTGGGAACCATTCCTCAGGAGGAACTGGTGAAGCAGGGCGCATAACCCTGCTTCTTCGTTTTATCTTTACAAGGCTTCCCATCTTCGATATAATGATGATAATGATATTTTCCAGTCCATGGCTTAAGACGACTGAGAGCAGAAAGAAAACGGAGAACTTACATCAATGAACCATATGGATGAAATCGCGGTGCTGATTCCCTGCTACAACGAGAGCCGCACCATAGAAAAAGTAGTGGCTGACTGGAAGAAGGCTCTTCCTGAGGCAGTCATCTACGTCTACGACAACAACTCCACGGACCGCACCGACGAGCTGGCCCGCCTGGCCGGAGCCGTGGTCCGCTATGAACCACTTCAGGGCAAGGGCAACGTGATCCGCCGCATGTTCCGGGAGGTCAATGCCCGGTGCTACATTATGACCGACGGCGACGATACCTACCCCGCCGAGTCCGCCAGAGCCATGGCCGACGAAGTGCTGTATCACAATGCGGACATGGTAGTAGGCGACCGCCTGTCCTCCACCTACTTTTCCGAGAACAAACGGCCCTTCCACAATTTCGGCAACTCCCTGGTGCGCTCAAGCATTAACCGGCTCTTTAAAAGCGATATCCGGGATATTATGACGGGATGCCGGGCCTTCAGCTACCTGTTTGTAAAGACCTTCCCCGTACTGTCCAAGGGATTCGAGATCGAGACCGAAATGAGCATTCACGCCGTGGACAAGAACATGACCATTAAAAACGTAATCATCGATTACCGGGACCGACCTGACGGAAGCGTGTCCAAGCTCAACACCTTCTCCGATGGAGCCAGGGTTTTAAAGACCATCTTCCGCCTGTACCGGGACTACAAGCCCATGTCCTTTTTCGGCTTCGGCGCCTTGGTTCTTACAGCATTGTCCGCCCTGTTTTTTATTCCCGTCTTTGCGGAATATCTGCGCACCGGCCTGGTTCCACGCTACCCCACCCTGATTGTGTGCGGGTTCTGTGTTCTGGCAGCCCTTTTGTCCCTGTTTTCCGGCGTTATTCTTCAGACCCTGATCCGCAAGAACCGTCAGGATTTTGAATTCCGGCTCATAGGGGCCCACCAGCAGTATCTTACTCTTTTAAAGGAGCAGACTCAAAAGCCATGACCGCCAGAATGGGAATGCACATCATGATCCCCATAAAGTACCTTATAATGATGCAGGGCCCAAATACCAGGGTGAAGCCGTAGCATGCCAGGAATAAGGGCAGAATCATATGGAGGTACTTCCGTTTTGCCCACATGACTGCGGCCCCTATGGCCACGCACCAGCTGTAAAAGGAGGTGTAGAAGAACAGGGACAAGCCCGGCAGATGCCTCTGGATGTTGGTATCCGTGAACCAGGAATAATAATCCTTAAGCCAGGGCAGCCTGCTTTTTATCTCCACCCCATGTTCCTCGTCAAAGGGCGGGGACATATCATATTCCATATAGCAGCTGGAATCACCGCCCATGTACCAGAGCCCCATCATGTTGTAGAGAGGGGCTCTTATATATTCTCCCGGGAATTGCCGGCCCAGCTTTGCCCACAACCTTATGAATCCGGGCAGTTCAAAATAATCCATATCCAGGCCTGCCTTTACCGGATCTGATACATAGTATTTGTACCTTAAGATCCATGACTCGTCAAAGAATCTCAGAAGCTCTTCCCGGTCTTCCTCTGCAAATTCCTCTCCGTGGTACACATAGGACCGCGCCATCTGCTGCATGGGCAGGCTCAGCATCTCCGCCTTGCTGCCCGTTTCCGCCTTAAGCCCTTTCTCCAAAGCCGCGAACATTCCCTGGCTCAGCACCATACAGAGTAAGGTAAGTCCTGCCGCCCTCACAAAAAAACGGCCATCCCTATGCCTGATCTTTGCCATGATCCAGAACAATAAAAGGCAGCATGCCATAACTGCCAAGCCGTATATGGCATTGTTGCGGAACAGGCACATAAAGACGCTGCACGCCATAAACCCGGCCAGAGGCCATCCTCTGTAGAACTGTTTCTGATCCACCATATCACAGATACAGGTGAAGGTCATAAGGAAGAAGCCGCCGAAGACCGTGTCCTTGGTGGTGCTGATTCCCAGTACCGGAAAGAAGGGAAACAACAAAAAGAAGGCTCCCGTAAGAGCCGCCGCCCATTTTCTTGTGCCTCTTTTCACCAGAAACCGTATGGCAAAGGCCATGGCCCCTGTGAGAAATAAAGTCTGCACCACAGAGTGAAGGAAAAGTCCCCGGCTGTAGGTGCCAAAGGCTGCCTTGCCAAGCTCAATCATCCCGCCCGCCATCAAGGTGTGGATCAGGGGGTGATGGGTGGTAAAGCCCCAGGAATCAAACTGCGACCACTGCCAGATCATATCATAGCAGTAAAGCCCCGGATAAAAGGCCAGAATACAGGGGACATACCCTACAAAGAGAATCCCCCACGCCGTGAAAAACATCCGGTTTACGTCTTTGGAAGACGGCCTGGTCTCCCCTGGCTTTAAAGAACCGCGGAGAAGGCGGAAAAACCAGGGCTCTGCGGCTACCGCCAGTACCAGGGAAGCGGCCGCCATAACAGCCGCTCCCCGGGCTCCCAGATTCACTCCTCCTCTTGCCACCTCTGTCCTCATACCAGTTCCGAGAACCTCCGTAAACACTATTCCAAGAGCCATAACATAGGCGATGATGCAGTCTCTTCTATCCTCATGCCAGTGCCTCCAGGCGGTGCCCGTCATATGCCATCCAAGTAAAAACAGGGCAAGGGAAATAGCCTCTTTATTGAAAAATATAATATCCTCCAGCCCGTAGACCCTTACGATGCCGCTGGCCCCAAAAACCATACCTGCTGCCGTCACGGCCCTGAAGAAAGTCTCTTTCCAGGCCCTGCCTGTTCTCATATCCATCTGCACAATCCCCCTGTTCCTCCTCATGTATGATCTCCGTCCTGCTTTCTCACACGGGCAGCGCCGGGAACAGGAAGTCCTCTTCTCATCATAACCCACAGGCTCCATACCCCAAAGGCAAAGGCCCCAAGGGAGACTGCCTCCATGGCCCTCCACAGAAGGGGCTCCTGGAAAAATACACGGAATTCCCCTGAGGGCTGTGTCAGATTAACCCGGATCAGATTGCCTCTTCCCCTCTCCAGGGACAGCTCATTTCCTCCGTGATCTATCCCTTTATAGCCTGGAAAATAGAACAAAGGCACCTCAATATAAGCCCCCTCCCCGCTGCCTGATATCTCATAGGAACAGCGGACAGAAAGCCTGTCCTTTTCAAGGGATGTGACCTGCACCTGGTCTCCGGATGGATAGTACTGCCCCATAAGATTGTCCGTCATAGTCTCGGGATAAAGGTACTCGCTTTTCCCTATGGCGGAGGGAACATTGTACTCTGTCCAGACCTTGGCCTGGAGCCCGTTTACCTCATCAATATAATACTGGGTGGACACCATGGATACTGCCAGAATCCCCAGATAAAGAAAGCTTTTATTTCTTTCCCTCCAGATACGGACTGCCCCATAAGCCGTCACAAATGCCAGACAGCAGGTGGACACTGCCAGAAACCGCCAGGGAAACTGGATATAGGAGGCTGCCACGTCCACGAAAGGCAGTTTCACCAAGGTATGCCAGGGAAACACATCACTTGCAGCCACAGTCAGCCCTATCCCTGTCCACAAAAGGGCGCTCACCATAGGGGGAAGCTTCTCTTTGGTGAAGAATCTCAGCACAATAGCCAGAATCAGCCCGCAGATCAGAATGAATCCCAAGGGCAGGGCCATGGCGGACGACATATCCTCTAAATACACCGGAGAGCTTCCCCCGGCTTTTGAGAAGAGCTTTAAAAACACAGGCCACGGCACGGATTTCTCCTGAGCCATGATCTGAAGAGAAGAAGTGTCAATATCCGTAAGCATATACTGCAGCAAAGGCACCAATGTCCATACATTTAAAGCCAGAGTAAGGCCCAGAACCTTTAAAAAAGCTAAAAGCCGGTTCCTTTCCTTAAACTTCCTGATTCCCGCAATGCCGAACACGACGCACCCGGCCGCCACCAGCACGGTGCTGATAAGATGGCTCTGGAAAATCCCTGTAAATGCTATGGGAAGGGAGAGCCAGTATCCCTCATCCCCGTAAAACAGCTCATAGAGGCCCCAGATCACCAGGGGAAAGAACACCATGGCCAGCAGTTCTCCGTAAGCCGCCCTGGTGTAGATGTTGCAGAGCCGGTACACTCCCATAGTGTAAACCACGCTGCTGATACATCCTGTCACCGTACTATGAAACATCTTTGTCCCGCACAGATACATAACCAGAGCCGCCCCAAAGTTCACCAGCAGTAAAAACGTGTGAACCGAGGCCACAAAGGGTACTCCCAGCCCATGAAGAACTGCCGGGACATAGAGAAACAGCTGAGGATAAAAGACAGGATCCGGATATCCGTAGCCGTTAAAGCTGAATCCGTTGATCCTCACCGGAATCATCCCTGCTTTTAAGGACTCCTCCACTCCCAGAATCCGGTTCAGATGAAAAGTCAGGTCGTGTCCGGGAGGCATAAACCTTACTAAAAGAGGCGTGCTGGACAAAAGCACGGCGGCGAAGATAAACACCATCTCCGGTCCTTGTCCGGCTCTTTTTCCATACCACCCCATGGCCGCAGCCATGAGAAACAGTACAAGAAAGGGCAGATAATGCCCGGGATTATCCTTGTCATACTGCCCCTGCTCCCGTATAAGGATTCCATCCGAGCTGTAGCAGGCTCCGTAATCTGTCATTTCCTGGGGATAGGATGTTCCATCCTTTGAAAACCGGAATCTCTGCCCTCCAATAAGCCTTTCCCCTTCAAACAGGCTGCCATCCTCCAGAAAATAGTAAGACAGCCCATCGATAACCGCCAGCCCCTTTACCAGAACCCCTTTCCCATCAAAGAAATACCAGGTTCCATCCTCCTCCTGGTGCCAGCCCATGACCATATATCCGTCTCTGTCAATATAATAGGTCTTTCCTGCCTCGTCGGTAAACCATTCGTCCGCTTTGCAGCTTCCGTCCTCATTGACAAATTTCCATTTCTGCTCCCCCTTCCAATCGGCAAAAGCCCTGCCGGAAAGCAGCAATGTAAAGATCAGGGACAGAACCATCATCATTGTTATCTTTCTCTTCATACATTCATTCCACCTATGTCATTTGTCTACGGATGTCCTGCCGCATGCGTCAAAACCGCCCTCTACCGGAAGGTCTGCTTCATCTCCCGCTCAATCTCCCGCCGCTGGTCCTTCTTAGCAATATCATCCCGCTTGTCATAGAGCTTCTTGCCCTTTGCAAGGCCTATCTCCACCTTCACCAGGCTGCCCTTAAAATATACCTGGAGAGGAACCAAGGTATAGCCTTTCTCTGCGATCTTAGCTCCCAGCTTTGTGATCTCCGATTTGTGAAGCAGAAGCTTTCTCACCCGAAGAGGATCCTTGTTAAAAATATTCCCCTTCTCATAGGGATTGATGTGCATTCCGTAGATATACACCTCCCCCTTGTCGATTCGGATAAATGATTCCTTAATGCTGCATTTGCCCATGCGGACAGACTTTACCTCAGTACCGAACAGCTCAATACCGGCCTCATATTTATCCTCAATAAAATAATCATGATATGCCTTTTTGTTGTTGGCAATCAGCTTAGTAGTTATCTTCCCCATACCTGTCATTCCCCTTCTTCGTCCTCCCAGAGAACAAAATCAATGGTTCTGGTGAGCTTGTCGGTGCCTGCCGTCAAAACCCGGATCTTCTGTCCCAGCTTAAACCGGACATTGGTCTGTTCTCCCACCAACTCCAGATGCTCCTCGTCAAAGATATAATAATCCCCCTTCAGTTCGCTGACCCGAATCAGGCCCTCTACCGTATTGGGCAGCTCCACATAAAGGCCCCAGCTCGTCACGCCGCTGATGGCTCCCTCAAAGACCTGGCCTATGCGGCTTGCCATGTATTCACATTTCTTCAGCTTATCCGTCTCCCGCTCCGCCTCGTCCGCCCGCCGTTCCATGGCAGAACACTGAACCGTCACCTCGGGAAGAATCTTGTCATAATGGATCATCCGCTTCTCCCCAAGGCCGCCCTTTAGGTTCTCCTTAATAATCCTGTGAATCTGCAGATCCGGATACCGGCGGATCGGCGACGTAAAGTGGGTATAATAGTTGGCAGCCAGGCCATAATGGCCTGTGCACACCGTAGAATACTTGGCCTGTTTCATGGATCTCAGCGTGAGACGGCTGATAAGCGCCTCCTCCGGCGTGTCCTCGATCTTGTCAAGAAGCTTCTGGATCTCCTTGGGGTGAACCTCCCCGTTCTGAGTCCGAATGGTGTAGCCGAAATTATTGATAAAGGTTCCCAGCTTCTTCATCTTCTCCGGATCCGGATAATCATGGGTCCGGTATACAAAAGGCAGCTCCTGCCAGAAATAATCCTCGGCAATGGTCTCATTGGCCATAAGCATAAAGTCCTCGATGATCTTGGTGGCCGCATTTCGGTCATAGGGCTTTATGTCCACCACTTTGCCTTTCTCGTCCAGCACGATCTTGCTCTCCGGAAAATCAAAGTTTATGGAGCCCCGCCTTCCCCGCTTCTGCCTCAGAATATCCGCCAGCTCCTTCATGAGATCAAACATGGGCACAAACTCCCGGTACTCCTCCATGACCTTTGGATCCCGGTCCGTGATGATGGCATTAACCGCTGTATAAGTCATGCGATGGTTCACCCTTATGACTGTCTCTGCTATGCGGTGTCCCACCACGCTGCCCTTCCCATCAATCTCCATGATACAGCTTAATGCCAGGCGGTCCTCCCCCTGATTCAGGGAACAGATACCGTTGGACAGCTTGTGGGGAAGCATGGGAATCACCCTGTCTACAAGATACACGCTGGTTCCCCTCTTTAAAGCCTCCTCATCCAAAGGCGTACCCTCCCGTACATAGTGGGTCACGTCTGCAATGTGGACTCCCAGAGTATAGTGATCCTCGTTCTCCTTTGATATGGTGATGGCATCGTCTAAGTCCTTGGCATCCTCCCCATCTATGGTCACCGTAGGAAGATCCCTGAGATCCAGCCTTCCCTCCATCTCCCTCTCGTCCACCTGGGAGGGAGTGAACTGAACCTGTCTCATGACCTCCCTGCCAAATTCCTCCGGCAGGCCGTAGGCCTTGATTATGGAAAGGATGTCGGTTCCCGGGTCATTGACATGTCCGATGATCTCCGTAATTATGCCCTCCGGCTTTTTCCTGGCGCCTCCGTAGTCCGTAATTCTTGCCACCACCTTGTGGCCCGTCACGGCTCCCATGTCCTTTCCCTGGGGGATAAAGATATCCTGATTCAGCTTCTGATTGTCTGGAAGGACAAAGCCGAAATTCTTGCTCTTCTGATAGTAGCCGATGACCGCCTCATTGGCATGGGTCAGAATCTTTATTACCGTGCCCTCGGGCCTGCGGCTTCCCGCCGCTCCCTGCTCCGCCGCCACCTGAACCTTGTCTCCGTTCATGGCGCCGCCGGTCTTCTCCGCAGGAATAAAGATGTCCTTTTCCTCCCCCTCTATGGTCACAAAACCGAACCCTTTGGCATGGCCCGAAAAAATACCGGTTCTGGCAAGCTCTTCGGTCCTGCCGTACTTGCCCTTTTTGGAAATGCCGATCTCCCCCTCCTTAAGAAGAAGATCAAGAACTTCTTTCAGCTCCTCCCGTTCCGCCTTGGGAATATCCAGGAGAATCGCCAGCTCCTTCAGCTTCATAGGCACATACTTCTTATCCCTGAACAGCTCCTTCAGCATCTCTTTTCTCTGTTTCAATACATCTTCTGTCATAAAACCTCCCTTCTCACAACCTGCAGCACTCCCCTATGATACAAAAACACTCTTGTTGCCAAGAGTGTCTGCTTTCTATCTTTACCAGATTACATTTAATATCAGCGCCAGCAGAAGAACTGCGGCGGCTGCAAACTTCGTGAACTTCTCCAGATTACCCTCCATGGAACGGCCCTTGTTCTTGCCCCAGTAACTGTCCGCCATACCGCTTATGGAACCGAGACCGGAAGACTTGCCTTCCTGAAGCAGAACGATAATGGTAAGAGCAACACATATAAGAACAAACACGATTGTCAAGATCAATTTCAGCATGCTTTTCACACCTCCTATAGTCAAACACCAGTATCATACCATACTTTCCCATGAAAGACAACCCCATTTTTCCCGGTTTTCTGTTATCTGTTATGGTTCCGCAGACGGCAACGGCTTTCTCGTCTTTGACCGAAGGCTTCTCGGCATCCTTGCCTACAAATTCTCCTGGATTCTTAAAAGCTGGTTGTACTTGGCCACCCTATCGCTCCTGCAGGGGGCGCCTGTCTTGATCTGCCCTCCGTTGACAGCCACGGCAAGATCCGCGATAAAGGCATCCTCCGTCTCCCCCGATCTGTGAGAGATCACCGTCCGGTAGCCGGCCTCTTTTGCCATCTCAATGGCATCCAGACTTTCTGTCAGGGTTCCGATCTGGTTCACCTTAACCAGGATGGCATTGGCCGCTCCCATGTCAATTCCCTTTTTAAGGCGTTTGGTGTTGGTGACAAAGAGATCATCCCCCACAAGCTGAATCTTGTGTCCTAAGGTCTTGGTGAGAAGCTGCCAGCCCTCCCAGTCCTCCTCCCAAAGCCCATCTTCAATGGAAATAATGGGATAGCCCTCGCAGAGCCGCCTGTAATACTCTACCATCTCCTGGGCATTGCGCTCCACCTTGATTCCGCTCATACGGCTCTCCCCCGGAAAGACATACATACCGCTCTCCTGGTCATAGAGCTCGCTGGAAGCCGCATCCATGGCGATTCCCACCTGAGTCCCCGGCTGAAACCCGCTGAGGGTAATGGCATCCACCAGATAGGCCAGCACCTCCTCCGTATTCTTCAGATTGGGAGCAAATCCGCCTTCATCCCCTATGGCAGTGGAAAATCCGTTGGTCTTTAAAAGATTTTTCAGGGTCTGATAGATCTCCGCACACATGCGCAGTCCTTCCCGAAAATCAGAAGCTCCCACAGGCATAATCATAAATTCCTGGAGATCCACCGTATTGTCCGCATGAACCCCTCCGTTTAGAATGTTCATCATAGGGACCGGCATCCTTCTGCCTGCAATGCCGCCTAAGTACCGGCACAGAGGAATCTCAAGAGCATTGGCAGCCGCCCTTGCCACTGCCATAGACACTCCCAGGATGGCGTTGGCTCCCAGGTTGGATTTGTTCTCCGTGCCGTCCGCCTCCCTTAAAAGCCTGTCGATCTTCCTCTGCTCCAGGGCATTTTCAAAGGCGACGGCTTCAAACAACGCCCCGTTCACATGCTCCACAGCCTTCAGCACGCCTTTCCCGTGATACCTGGAACCGCCGTCCCGCAGCTCCACCGCCTCAAATTTACCTGTGGAAGCCCCGGAGGGAACCGCTGCTCTCCCTACTGCACCTCCATCCAGCATGACTTCCACCTCCACAGTCGGATTGCCTCTGGAATCCAGAATTTCTCTCCCCTGTACCCTGGTAATTTCGTATTTTTCAAACATAAAAAACAGCCTCCATTCTCTCTAAAGGATACTATCATGGTGGCCATTTTTTTGTGGTTTTATACATATTTTAATGAAAGACCCAAGGTGCTGTCTCTCACCTGCCCGAATCGATCCGCTCTGTAATAAACTGCTCCACTTCCTCCGCAGGTATCCTTAAAGGTATAGACAGCTCCCGATACAGGTTGTCCTTTGCCTTCTTCAGATATCTCTCGTCAATCTCCGTCAGCTTCTTCCCATGGGACAGTCTGTCCTTTTTGCGGAAATACAAGGTCTTAATAATCCCGATCCACTGACGGCAGTCACAGGTCATGAGAGCTTCTTTGTATTTCGTCTCCCTCTGCTTGTCGTCGGTGATCCCAAGCTCGTCCACTTCCTTGATTCCATCGATGAGAAGATAAGCTTCCTCTCTGGAGAGGATAGGTCTCATAACGCTTTTGTTGCCCTCCACGGGAGTCATGATCCGGCTCCCGCTAATCCCCATAGGCTCCAGGACATAATATAGCTTTTCCTGCCTGCCCTCTTCCATTGCCATAGCCGTAATGTCCTTTACCAGACACACCCCTGCGGTCCCATAAACAATATACTCTCCTTTGCCAAACAATCGTTTCCTCCTTTTCTTAATCACTGTCTGCCTTCATTTTCATTATGCCTCTATTTTAACACTTTATACCAAAAAATGTAAGGAGTCTTTTCAAATCTTCTACAGTTTCAGCAATCTCTGTGGCCCCCGCCTTCTCAAGCTCCTCCCTGCTGCCGTATCCGAAGAGTACCCCTATGGAATCCATGTGATTCTGCCTTGCCCCTATCACATCGTGCTCCCGGTCCCCCACCATAAGGGCTTCCTCCACATTCTCAATACCAGCCTTCTCAAGGGCATAGGCAATGACCTCTCCCTTTCTCACCCTGGTTTCGTCCATAGTAGCGCCGCATATGTAATCAAAATACGGTTTCAGATGAAAATGCTCCAGAATCCGCACTGCAAAGGTCTCCGGCTTTGAGGTGGCCACAATAAGAACCGCCCCCGCCCTCTTAAGATCCCTCAAAAGCTCCTCAATTCCGGGATAAACTTCATTTTCAAAAATCCCTCTGTCTGCAAAATACTCCCTGTATTTTCCTATGGCCTCCTGGGCCTGCTCTTCCGGGAAATCATAATAGTTCATAAAGCTGTCTTTTAAAGGCGGGCCGATAAAGGGGCACAAGGCTTTGAGATCCGGCTCCTCAATTCCATAGGCCTTTAAAGCATACTGCACGGATTTGGTGATTCCCGCCATAGGGTCAGTCAGGGTGCCATCCAAGTCAAAAAACACATATCTTTTTTTCATCCTTATCTCCTCGTTATATGGTAAAATACCTGTTTACAAAAGAGGACGCAGCTTATGCTGCGTCCCCCTTGATGTCTCATTAATTCAGTTCTGCTACTACTTTCTCCAGAGCGGCCAGTGCGTCTTCAGGCAGCTTGTCATAGCCTTCTTTTGCAACTGCAAACTCTTTAATCTCATTTACACGGTCATTCATGCGGGCCTTCAGCTGGCTCACATAGTTCTCATCCTTCATGTCAGGAATAAATCCTTCCCAATCCATGATCTCGATGTCAGAGAAGGGACCCCACTTATGGAAGTCTGCCGTTTTCTCCACAATGGCCTCCAGAATGCCCAGAGTGTCGGCAGGTTTTACTTTCTTGCCCATAAAGTCGCCGGTATTAACAATATAGCAGTCTACATTCTTCTCCTCTACCAGCTTTTTGAACTTCTCATAGTCGTTGGCCAGAGGATAGGTTCTGAATGGGTTGGCATAGGGAACCACTACCAGCTTGTTGGGATCCACACCGGGAGCCAGACGCTCTGCGGAGGAACGCTTGGTAGCCAGAGTCGCACCCATAACAGATGCCAGGGAAGCGCCCTTCAGCTTCACAACCGGCGGAATGGTAGGATCCTTCATAATCCAGAAGATAGCGTTCACAGGAGCATCGATCCGGTCCACACGGTTGGGAGACCACAGTTTGGACTTAATGGCACGTCCGTTGCCGTTGCGGATATCTTCGGTTACCAGCTGAATCTTGCCGTTCTCATCCAGAGTTGCAGAGCAGTTCTGAGCGGTCAGCAGGTACTGGTTATCCGGGCAGCCTGTAGGATAATCTGCAGTCTTGTCAAAATAAGTAGGCTCCAGGGCGATGGAGGCACAGGTATCTGTATTGATAATAAATGCATCGTCATGAAGAACTTTAATCTCATACTTGCCGCCATGCTTTGCATGAGTCAGAGTTGACTTGCCGGAGCCTGACAGGCCGTATACGGAGGCAACATACTTGCTTCCGTCAGCCAGGGTGTACTCCTTCTGTCCGCCGTGGCAGGAAGCATAGCCGTTGCGGTTGGCAATCGCCCAAGCCATGGTCAGAGTACCTTTCTTGTGCTCGCCGAAGTATCTCATGCCCAGAATGCAGGCACAGTTTGTCTCCGTGTTAAAGTAACACAGAGTCTTCTTCTGAGGATCAGACAGGCAGTCCAAGGATACGTTGGGACGGTCGGAACCGCACCACTGAGGATCGGAGAAAATAAAAATGTCAGCTTCCTTGCCATCGCCTACGGCTTTGGACTTTTTATACATCTTCACATACTCATCAGACATGTACTGGAAGTTCAGCATCCAGTTGTACATGATGTTCTCTTCCCCTTCGGGAATCA
>JAAWHU010000095.1 GCA_022796015.1 Hungatella sp.
CTACATAAGTGGCGATATAATCATAACTCTTTTGGTGGGATATGCCAACCATGATTATACCTGGATTTGAAAATCTTTACTTATGTATCAATTATATTCCCGCCGCAATGCAGTCCAGGGCAATCTGCTTGTGGGTGAAGGTGGGTGTGTTGATGGTGACTGCATTGATTTCAGGCATAGCCAGAAGCTTATGGTAGTCTTCCAGACCGTATGGAATCCCAAAATCTTCTGCTGTCTGTGCCGCCAGTCCCGGGACAATGTCTGCCACCGCCGTGATCTCCACGTTTTTATCCTTTAAGGAACGGACAGAATCAATGTGGCGGCCCGGATTCGTGGTAACTTTGCCTGCGCCGATGATGCCCAGGCGAATCTTGGTATTGTTCATAAATCCTCCATAAACATCCGATGTCAGTTGCCGGCAGCCTGATACTGCTGGGCAAATTCCTGTGCCACAGTATCACCGCCCATGCCTTTCCAGGTTTCTACGGCTTTCCTCCAGTCATCTAAGGAAATCTCCCCGATAATGTAATTGGTGCAGGCATCCTCAATAAATGTGGCAAGTTCCCCTGTGGTGCCGCCCAGTTCTGTCTCTGTCTCGGAGATAAAGGGCAGAGAAGGGTCAAATACGGTGTAAGCCGTGTTGGTGTTCATAAGGTCTGCAACCTTTTGCGCCAAAGGAGTCTGCTGGCTTACAGTCAGGTTGGTAAAGGTGTAGAAGGGAGTAATCTGACGGAGCTGGTTGTATTTGTTGGCATAGACAGTCAGCTGTTCCTCTGTCTGTGTTACACCGCCATCTGCTATGCTGTAGGACTCCCCTTCGATTCCGTAGTTAAAGAGGTCGCACATGGCAGGCTCCCCTAATTTGTCCAGGAATGCCAGAACCTGAAGAAGCTCTTCCTCGGTCTTTACGCTGGTAGTGGGGATTGCGATACAGCCGGTATATCCCCGAAAGCCCACAATATGCTTGTCGCCCCCAGGCTCTTTTGTAAGGATCTGGAAAATATCAGCCTTTGCGTCAGGGTTAATGGCATTTAGGTTGCTGATACGGGTGGAGGCGTCCTCCAGGTTGCCCAGCCACATCATGCCGGCACGGCCGCTGGTAAAATTGGACAGTTCGTCTTCATTAATAGGAAAGTCTTTGTTGATCAGGCCTTCCTCATACCAGTCGTGAAGGAGAGTTAATGACTTTTCGTAGGTTTCGGTCTCGTATTTGGAGGTGAAGGAGCCGTCGCTGTTGGCCTGCCACTTGTTGCATCCGCCCATATACACGGTCAGGAGGGTGGAGTCGTTTTTCATCTCCGTATTATTCATGGAGCATCCTATGGTATCGTCGATTCCGTTTTTGTCCGGGTCATTGTAAGTAAAGGCATAAAGGATTTGGTGAAGCTCGTCTAAGGTCGTGGGCATCTCCAACCCCAGGTTCTCCAGCCAGTCGCTTCTTATAATACCGCCCATTCTGGCAGTCTGACGCACACGGGGAATAAGGTACTGCTTGCCGTCGGTCTGTACGTTGGTCATTACATTTTTATCAAGCTTGGAAAGATTCTCAAACTGGTCGATGTAAGGAGCCAGATCCCAGAACATGCCGGAGCGGGCCGCATTGATAAAGCCGGAGGACTTAATCTCACGGATTACCGTAACCATAGGAAGCTGCTGGGATGCCATAAGGGTGTTGATTTTTTCCTCAAATGCGTCCTGGGGAACCCACATTACATCTAAGTTGGTTCCTGTGTGCTCCTTAATTGCAAGGATAATGGGATTGTCTGCCGCAGGGGTCTCGGTGGCCTTGTAATTCACCAGCATGGTCACGGTATCTATGGCCCCAGGTGCTTCCGGTGCAGAATCCCCTCCCGAGGGGGCGGCGGTTGTCTGGGCAGCCTGGGTGCCGGGGGCGGCAGTGGTCTGGCCGGCGCTGGTTCCGGAAGATGAGGAACCGCAGCCCATGAGACTGACTGCCAGAAGAGATGATAACAGGATTGATGTCAGCATTCTTTTTTTCATAAGAAACCTCCTAAAGTAAAATTGTATTTCCAAAAGTGATACCTTAATTTTATGGAAAGAAAAGAGCTAAAGCAATGTTCTCCTTTTTTCGGAAAATCAGGAAAAACAAGGCCAAGGAAGAGAATAAAATACTTCAAATCTTACTTTTTCATTCCATATAGGGAGATTTCTGCATAAAAAGAGCATTTTACCCGAAAAAACGTCCCAATATGTTCTCGATTGCCTTATCCCAGAAAACCCAGTCATGGATTCCCGGCCAGTCTTCACAGGTAAAGGGGATTTTCTGACCGGTAAGGAAGGCCTGGAAATCTTTCCCCTCCTTATAGAGATGGTCCTCGGTGCCGCAGCAAAAATAAAGGTCAGGGATTCTGCCCTTCTCCAGGGCCCGGGCGGCCAGATGGTACAGATCGTCCTTTGAGGAGACCTTAAGCTCCGGCCCGAAGATTCCGCGAAATTCCCGTTTCTTCGGCTGATATTCCGGGGTTTCCTCCACATGCTTTCTAATATCCGTGACGGCGGAGATGGCGGCGCATCCTTTATAAAAGGAAGGGTATGTGAGAGCCGCCTTTAAGCTGCCGTACCCTCCCATGGACATACCGGCGATGTAGCGATGGGAGGAGTCCGTGTGAATATGGAACATGGATTCACACAGGCAGGGAAGCTCCTCTGTGATGTAGGTGAGATAGGCGCCGCCGTAATTCATGTCCGTGTAGAAGCTGCGGTTGGCCTCCGGCATAATAACTGCTGCATGAAGGGGCTGGCAGTAACGCTCCAGGGAAGTGTACCGATGCCACACAGAGTGGTTGTGGGAGCAGCCGTGAAGCAGGTAGAGAACCGGCGGCGGGTCAGGGTTTAAGGTAATGTCCTGGGGAAGTATGACGGTGACGGTAGTAGGCATACGCAGGGACTGGGAATAAAGTTCACAGGTTAACAATGCCATAATGAGGCTCCTTTCTGGTCTTTGTGACATTAGGTAATTGAGAAAGTCAAAGCCAGGAGAATATTCTGCCCATATATTCCATCCAAAGCCTTTGTACACCAAGCATTCCGCTGAGCCCAATAGGACAAAAAACACTCGGGCTGAGGGCCCTCCTGTTTTTATGGTCTCAGCTCCATGGCGTAATGGCTTTTCCTGGAATCTATGGTCAGAATATTCAGCTAAGTTTTGAGTTTCACAAATGACTGCTTTGTGAGATGTAGTTTATTATAATGTAGATTTCCGTATAAAGCTATGATGAAAATCGGAGGGGATAGGGAGGAGGGAGGATAAAAAAGGAGTATCAGGTCATATAATGAGTATTTTTAGAGCGTAACAGAAGGGCAGACAGGGGGGAAAGTGCTGGGAACATGAACATTGAGTTATTGGGGGATGGGCATCATAATAGAGCCATAGCACTGCAAAGCAAACATGTTAGGAGGGAACCATGAACATTAAGAAAAGTGTACAGAGGTACAAGTGGCTCTATGTAATGCTGATTCCGGGTGTGGTTTATTATCTGGTCTTTAAGTTCGGCCCTATGTTCGGACTTCTGGCGGCATTCAAGGATTATCAGCCTATGAGAGGCTTTTTCGGAAGCCCCTGGGTGGGAATGAAGCATTTTATCCGATTTTTTACAGGCAATTCCTTTTGGAGAATTTTAAAAAACACCCTGGTAATATCGGGGCTGAACCTGATCTTTTACTTTCCGGCTCCTATACTCATAGCCCTTCTGCTCAACGAGGTCAGGGTAAAATGGTTCAAAACAGCGGTACAGAGCGTGCTGTATGTGCCTCATTTCCTGTCATGGGTGGTAATTACAGGTATCAGTTATGCCCTCTTAACTACGGATGGAGGAGTGCTGAATAATGTGATTGCCGATATGACAGGGGGAAAGACCGTTAATTTCCTGGGATCGGAGAAATGGCTTTATCCTTTGGTAGTGTTTCAGAATGTCTGGAAGGAAAGCGGCTGGGGAACCATTATCTTTATGGCGGCCCTGGCGGGAATCGACATCGAGATGTATGAGGCGGCCAAGCTGGACGGGGCAAACAGGCTTCAGCAGATTATGTATATCACGCTTCCGGCCATCAGAAGCACTATTATCACCATGCTGATCTTAAGGCTGGGGAAGGTTATGGAGACAGGATTTGACCAGCTGCTTCTCATGCAGAACCCCATGAACCGGAATGTGGCGGAGGTTATTGACACCTATGTATATTCCATGGGTATGAAAAACGGACAGTTAAGTTTTGCCACGGCAGTAGGATTGTTTAAGTCTGTCATCGGGCTGATTCTGGTACTGGCATCTGACAGGGCGGCGAAGAAGGTCGGAGACGAGGGACTTTTGTAGGAGGATTCTTATGAAGATCAGTTTAAGCGAAAGAATATTTAATGTGATAGTTTATACCATTCTCATCCTGGTTTTTCTCATTGTGTTTTTTCCACTTATGTATGTGGTATCCTCTTCCTTTGCCTCGGCCAAGGAATTGGCGGAGAACCGGTTTTTGATTATACCCAAAAAACCTACACTGGAGGTGTACCAGTACATATTCTCCACCAGCACATTTTTAAGGAGCATGGTGGTGACCATCGGGATCACTGTAGTGGGAACCGTGGTGAACCTGATTATGACCTGCCTTATGGCATACCCTCTTTCCAGGAGAAATCTTCCCGGAAGAAAATGGATTATGCTGGCAGTTACCTTTACCCTGGTGTTTAACGGCGGCATGATCCCTTCCTATCTGGTGGTAAACGGCTTAGGGCTTATTGACAGCTACTGGGCCCTGATCATACCTGGGGCTATCAGCAGCTTTAACCTGGTTCTTGTAAAGAACTTTTTCCAGGAGATCCCGGAGAGCCTCATTGATGCGGCACAGATCGATGGCTCCAGCGAGATAAATACTTTGGCAAAGATTGTGCTGCCTCTGTCCAAACCGGCTCTGGCCACCTTCACCATGTTTTACGCCGTGGGCCACTGGAACCAGTTTATGCAGCCCCTGCTCTATATCAATGATTCAAAAAAATGGCCCATTCAGATTCTTCTGCGCCAGATCGTTCTCATGTCCCAGAGCGGCGTGGGAGACGATGATGCCATGCCTCCGGGGTTTATCCTTCCGGTAAAAAGTCTGAAAATGGCTTGTATTGTAGTCTCCACCATGCCTATAATTATGGCATATCCCTTTATGCAGAAATATTTTGACAAAGGAGTCATGGCCGGTTCCATAAAAGGGTAGAATGGAGACAGTTACATGAGATATAAAATACAGAATCGCTACTACAAACAGATTATAACTGCGCTGTTGACCATAAGTCTGCTGCCGATTATATTCCTGGGATACTATGTGTATTCTTTTGTCAGTCAGCAGATGAGTGCCGTATACAGATCCTATGCATCCCGCCTGGAGAACCAAAAAGAGGAATTTGAAACGAATTTCCGCTATGTGGATGTATCCATGATCCGTCTGGGACTTAAAAATACCTGTCAAAAGGCCATAAACAAAGAGAGGGTGGCCCAGAATTTTCAGATTTTCAATACCATGAAGGAGGAGCTTCTGCTTATCGGCAACACGGAAGGCTATCTGGAGCAGATGTATCTGGTAAGCCAAAGCCAGAACTGGATTCTGGGAAACGGGGTGTCGGAGTTTCTGGACAGATATCCGGAGAGGGAGAAAATCCAGGAGCTTTTAGGGATCCAGGAGGCATCCTTCTGGCACAGTGATCAGAAATTCCTTTATCTCTGTAAACGAGTTCCCATCAATGCCTCGAGGGGAGGCGGAATGCTTATGGCCAGATTTGACAAGGAGGCTATGTTAAAGGGGATCCTGGGGGATGCGGAGGATGGCATAACGCTTATTGTGGACAAGGACAATCAGGTTATGATGAGTTCTGAGGAAGGGACAAGGATTCATCAGGCCATGGCCAACCCGGATGAAATGCGCCGTCTTTACAGGGATACGGATATTACCAAGATTCGGTATCAGGGCCAGCGGTTTGTCATACTTCAGAGTATTTCCGATTACAATGGCTGGAAATATATGCTGGCTCTGCCGGAGGAAAAGGTCACGGCCAATATGTGGGGAATCCTGGCTATGGTAGTCATGGTGATTCTGGGCCTGGCAGTGGCGGACACCCTGGCGGTTATGGCATTATCCAGAAAATTGTACCGGCCGATTGATGAGATCGATACGGCAGTGCGCAGAGGCATAGGGGCAGGTAAGGAGGATATGGAGGAAATTTCTGACGATGGCGGTCTCATGGACCGGGTAAAGTATATGGTGACCCAGAATGCGGACATGTCCCAGAAGCTGGCCCACGGGAAAAGAAACGAGCGGCAGCTGTTTCTGCGCAGGATTTATCAGGGGGAGATCATCAGCCCAAGCAGAGAGCTCTTTGAGAAACACGGGTTTTTTATGGAGACCTATGAGGGAGGAACCTGGTTTGTTATGACCATCAAATATCACAACCCCTTTAAGGATGAAAATGACAGACAGCTCTATCTTTTTGCACTGGATAATATTGTCAATGAGCTGATCAACGAGGAGGACACATTTCCGCCGGTAACCATAGGCTCTCTTATGTATCTTACCTGCTGGATCAGGACAGATTCCAGCGAGAGTGCGGTGATGAAAATGCAGATGCTGGCCATTATGATTACGACTACAGTAAAGAAATATATTGACATGCCTCTGAATATAGGAATCAGCCAGGGCTTTACCAATCTTCAGAACATTACCATGGGAATCAATGAGAGCAACAAGGCCCTCCAGAATGCCATGAGAGCCGAGGGGGAGGTGAATTTCTACCACAGCCATCACACCACCACGGAAAATGCCAAGGGATACGCGGCCAAAAAGAAGAGGGTTCAGCTTCTTCATTACATTGATTTGGGGGAGCAGGAGGCTTGTCAAAAAGAGCTGGATTCCTACATTTTCGGGCTGTCTGATCTGTACTACCACATGTTTAAGCTGGAGCTGTGCAAGCTGGTGTCGGAGATTTTAAGCATCTATCAGGACTATGCCATAGAACCGGATTATGACAAGGTGGGAGATATTATTGATTTTGATATCGGCAAGACGGTGAACACCTATGAAAGGCTGAGGGATTATCTGTGGAGCTATCTATTGGAACCTCTGTTTCAGGTGATCTGCAGCCAGGCTGGAGAACGAGATCAGTGGAAAGAGATTGTGGAGTACCTTCTTGAGAATCTGGAGAAGGATATCAGCTTGGAGGAGTGCGCAAGGCATTTTAATTACAATGCCAATTATCTGAGCCGATGGTTTAAGAAAAAGATGGGCATGACTTACACGGATTTTGTCACAGGAAAAAAGATGGATTTGTGCAAGAGCCTTTTGGCGGACAGCGATATCAGCGTCAACGAGCTGGCGGAACGCTTCGGCTACAGCAGTCCTCAGAATTTTATCAGAGTCTTTAAGAAATACACCCTTATGACGCCGGGACAATACCGGAAGTCAGAACGGGAGAAATTAAAAACATTTTAAACCAGGAAAGGGGATTTGTATGAACAATTCGGCTGAACAGGAAAAGAAAGTAAGATATGCACAGGTGGGAACAGGGGGAAGGGCCAGAATGTATTATGAGGCCCTGTGCTCCGAGTATAAGGACTCCTGTGAGCTGGTAGGCTTTTGCGACCAGAGCCAGACAAGGATGAACTATGCCAACAGGATGATAAAAGAGAAATTCGGCCATGCTCCTGTGCCTTCCTACGACTATACGGATTTTGAAGCCATGATAAAGGAGCAGAAGCCGGATGTGATCATTGTCACCACTGTGGACAGAACCCATGACGACTATATTGTGAGAGCCATGGAGATGGGCTGTGACGTGGTGACGGAAAAGCCTATGACCACAGACGAGAGAAAGGCCCAGAGGATTATGGATGCCCAGAAGCGGACGGGAAGACATATCCGGGTGGCATTTAACTACCGGTATGCGCCTCATCACACCAAGATCCGGGAATTAATTATGAATGATACCATAGGGGAAGTGTACTCCGTTCATTTTGAGTGGCTTCTCAACACGGTTCACGGAGCAGACTACTACAGAAGATGGCACAGAAATAAGATGAACAGCGGAGGCCTTCTGGTCCATAAGTCCACTCATCACTTTGACCTGGTGAATTTCTGGCTGGGGACGGAACCAGAGCAGGTGTTTGCATACGGGGACCTGAACTTTTACGGACGCCACAATGCAGAGAGGAGAGGGGTTAAGAACTTTTATTACCGCTGTCATGGCAGTGAGGCGGCAAAGGGAGATCATTTTGCCATTGATATGGAGAGTAATCCGGTGCTCAAGGCCCTGTATCTGGACGCGGAGGCGGACAGCGGCTACATCAGGGACCGCAGTGTGTTTGGCGATGATATCAGTATTGAGGATACCATGGCAGTGCTGGTAAGATACAAGAACCGGGCTGTGATGACCTACTCCCTCAACAGCTACATGCCGTGGGAGGGCTTTAACGTTATGTTCAACGGCTCCAAGGGGCGCATCGAGTACCATGCCGTGGAACGGCCCTATATCAATGCAGGGGGAGACAAGAAGAACGAGGGAGCCACACGCTCCTATGAGATCAAGGTTTATCCCATAATCGGAGAGCCCTACCTGGTTCCCATCATAAAGGTGGAGGGAGGCCACGGCGGCGGCGACCCGGTAATGCTAAAGGATCTGTTCCATCCGGGGACACAGCCTGACCCCTTTAAGCGGGCGGCGGATCACGTGGACGGAATCAAGTCCATTCTCACAGGGGTGGCGGCCAACAAATCCATTGCATCGGGAATGCCTGTAAATATTGCCACGTTGGTGGAGTTTTAAGGAGGAGCTATGTATCAGATCCATAAAGATTTTAAAGAGTATTGTTCTGTTTCGGAGAAGGAACTGGATCAGATTTTGGAGTCAAGGGTGCTGTGCTTAGAAGGGTTGACAGAGCCTATTATCATTGAAAGGATTGAGCTTTTGTTTAACCATGGGGCTTATATGGTGAGAACCATGGCAAAGGGAGGCCTGACGGGGATCTCTGTTACCAATGACCGGATTCAGTATGCCTATCCCATTCTGCTAAAACTTATTGCCCCCTATTTTATCGGAAAGGATGCCAGGGATTTAGAGGAGCTGCTGGATGGGGTCTATGTGTACCAGAGCAATTATAAGATGGCGGGGATCCCCTACTATTCCTGTCTGTCCGCCCTGGAGCTGAGCATCCTGGATATGCTGGCCAAGGCCAGAAAGGTAAGCCTGGGCCAGATGCTGGGCCCCAGAATCCATGACAGCACCAATGTTTATGTGGCCAGCGGAAACCGCCAGACCACACCGGAGGAGGAACTGGAGATATTGGCCAGACGGGTGGAGGCCTGCGGGGCAAAGGCTATCAAATATAAGATCGGCGGACGCATGAGCAAGAATAAAGACTCCATGAAAGGCAGAAGCGAAGAGCTGATCTATCTGACCAGAAAATTTTTCGGAGACTCCATGGTTATCCATGCCGATGGCAACGGCTCCTATGATACGGAGACAGCCATCCGCTACGGAAAGATTCTGGAGGATATTCAGGCGTATTTCTATGAGGAGCCCTGTCCCTTTGACGATCTTATGTCCACAAAGGCAGTGGCCGACGCCATGACCATCCCTCTGGCCTTTGGGGAGCAGGAGACCAGCATGACAAGATTTTGCTGGCTGGTGAAAAACCATGGATGCGACGTGGTTCAGCCGGATATTCTCTACAACGGAGGCCTGATTCGGACGACAAAGGTGGCCAGAATGGCTGAGGCTGCCAATATGACGGTAACACCCCATGTGTCCACCGGGTTCTGCTTTGTGTATATCCTTCATCTTTCTTCCTACACCCCTAATATCGGGCGGTATCAGGAGATGAAGGAAGGGCTGGACATGACCAATGACTTTTTGGAAGGGCAGATAGTGCTTAAAAACGGGGTTATGAATATTCCCGATTCCGTGGGAGTGGGGATCAAGGAGGATCATCCTTTGATCAAGGAGGCCGTTGTGCTGGGAGCAGTTCACTAAAGGCAGGTTCCGAAACTTCCGGTTGTATGGATGGGAAAGTGGTTGTATACTATAGGAAAGGGGCATGTGGATTCGGCAAGAAAGGAATGGTTTATGAAGATATTGAATTATGGTTCACTGAATATTGATTATACTTACGACGTGGAGCACTTTGTAAGGGATGGAGAGACCATATCAGCGGATAGGATGGAGATTTTTTCCGGCGGAAAGGGACTCAATCAATCGGTTGCATTGAGTAAAAGCGGTGTTCAGGTGTGGCACGGAGGCGCCGTAGGCAGCAGCGACGGAGAGTTTCTGGTGGATCAGCTGAAGGAGGCCGGGGTATATACGGAGCTTATTCAGAGGATCTCGGGAAAGACAGGCCATGCCATAATTCAGAGAAATCCACAAGGAGGGAACTGCATTCTTCTATATGGGGGAGCCAACCAGGAGATTACCAGGGAGATGGCGGATAAGACCTTGGAGATGTTTGGAAGGGGAGATTATCTGATCCTTCAAAATGAGATCAGTCAGATGGCATATATTATGGAGAAGGCCCGCGAAAAGGCTATGAAGATTGTGATGAACCCTTCTCCCATGAACGGGAGGATCAGAACCTATCCTCTGGAGTATGTGGACTGGTTTATTTTAAATGAGGTGGAAGGGGCGGATCTATGCGGGGAAGCAGAGGGAGAGACCCTGATAAAAAGGCTGGCGGAAAGATTTCCACAGGCCAGGATTGTGCTGACACTGGGGAGCAGAGGAGCCCTCTGCTGGGATGGAAGCCAGGTGCTGGCTCAGAGGGCCTACAGGGTGGAGGCAGTGGATACCACGGCGGCAGGCGATACCTTTACCGGCTATTTTATGGGAGGCATTGTTCAGGGGCTGTCGGAGACGGCAGCTCTTGACCGGGCGGCAAGGGCAGCGTCTATTGCCGTTACCAGGCCCGGTGCCGCCCCTTCTATTCCCTGGAAGGACGAAGTAGACAGATAAGATAAAACATGTAGGATAAAATATAAAGGAGCAGAAGGAATATGAAAATAACATTTTTAGAGCCCCTGGGAATCAGCCAGGAGATGCTTGCAGGTATGGCCTCCAAGGCTTTGGGGGACAAGGCGGATATTGTGTATTATGATACCAGAGTGGAGGATACTCCCGGGCTTATTGAGCGGAGCCGGGATGCAGACTGCGTGGTACTGTCCAATTTTAAGTACGGAAAAGACGTGATCTCACAGTGCCCCAGCTTAAAGATGATCTGTGTTGCGTTTACGGGAGTGGATCACGTGGATGTGAATTACTGTCGGGAGAGAGGCATTACAGTGTGCAACTGCGCCGGATATTCCACCGTGGCAGTGGCGGATTTGGTCTTTGGATTTGCCATTGACCTGGCAAGAAATGTGGCTGCCTGCGACAAAGCGGTGAGGGCGGAAGGAACCAAGGCCGGCCTGGTGGGCTATGAGCTGGAGGGCAAAAGGTTCGGCGTCATCGGCACGGGAGCCATTGGGGGCCGCGTGTTAAAGATTGCTCAGGCATTCGGATGTGAGACCTATGCTTACAGCAGAACCAAAAAGGACATGGAGGGCGTGAATTTTGTGCCGATGGATGAGCTTCTTGAGACCTGTGATATCATATCTCTCCACGTTCCCTTAAATGACGCAACCAGAGGGCTTATAGGCAAAGCGGAATTGGCCAAGATGAAGAAAACGGCATTTCTCATTAACACGGCAAGGGGACCGGTGGTGGACAGTGAGGCTTTGGCGGAGGCCTTAAAATCCGGTGTTATTGCAGGGGCAGGAGTGGATGTGTTCGAGATGGAGCCTCCGGTGCCTTCGGATCATGTGCTCTTTGGATGCCCTAACCTGATCGCCACGCCTCATGTGGCATTTGCCACGCAGCAGGCTTTTGAAAAAAGGGCAGCTATTGTTTGTGAGAACATTAAAAAGTGGCTGGATGGGGCACCGCAGAATGTGATCTGAAAGAGAAGAAAAGAAAGCCGCAGGAGACTGCGGCTTTTAATGCGGAGATCATGGAGATATGCAAAGGAATAGGAGGAAGGCTATGGGATATTTTCCGTTTTTTGTGGATTTGTCAGGAAAAGAGGGGCTCGTTGTAGGCGGAGGTGACGTGGCTCTGCGCAAAATTGAAAAGCTGCTGCCTTATGGCCCTCACCTGACTGTGGCCGCCTTGTCATGGAGAGAAGAGCTGGAGCAGATTCAGGGGCTTTCCCTTGTGAGGAAGGCGTTTGAGGAGTCTATGGTAGAGGGGAAATATTTTGTCATTGCGGCTACGGACGACCAGGCGCTGAATGAGCAGATTTCCCGCCTGTGTCGGGAAAGAAACATTCTGGTCAATGTGGTGGACGACAAGGAGGAGTGTACCTTTCTTTTCCCCTCCCTTGTAAAGCGGGGTAAATTATCCATTGGAATATCCACGGAAGGGGCCAGCCCCAGCGGTGCAATCCATATAAAGAATCACTTAAATCAGTGGCTGCCCAAGTCCTTTGATGAGATCCTGGATTTTCTGGAGAAAACGAGAATATTGGTGAAGGCCCAGGTTCCGCAGGAGAAAAGGCGCTCTCTTGTTTTTTCCAAAATGTTTGAACAGTGTATGGAAAAGGGGAGAGGGCTGACAGAGGGTGAGATCAGGGGAATTCTGGAAAAGGCAGATGAAGATGACTGACTGTCCTGCGTTTCTTTGGAATCAACGGTCAAAGATTATTGCAGAATTCATCTGCGGACCGGCTTATGGATGCAGCACGAAGCCACTGATGCAGTGTATCCTCGTTTGTCTCTGCCAGAATCCTCTGCCTCAGCTCTTGAGGGACACTTCCTTTCATATCCAGCAAATCCAGGATAGCTTCGGCTTTTCCCTCCATTCGTCCCTCGGCCCTTCCTTCCATTCGTCCCTCGGCTCTCCCTTCGGCCCTTCCTTCCATCACCGCATTCTTCCGAACCTGCTCCTCCCAGGCCAGGTCATCACGGAGCTGCATCTGATATGCCTCATATTTCTGGCGCAGACGGCTGTTCATGCTCATACGCTGCAGCAAACCTATGGCCTCCAATATCCCAGGGTTCTTGGTTTTGATCATCCTCATA
>JAAWHU010000013.1 GCA_022796015.1 Hungatella sp.
AAAAGCCATTACACCATGGAGCTGAGACCATAAAAAACAGGAGGGCCCTCTGCCCGAGTGTTTTTTGTCCTACTGGGCTCAGTGGAATGCCCGGTGTACAAAGGCTTTGTATGGAATATATTGTCAGAATATTCTCCTGGCTTTGACTTTCGCAATTACCTATTCATGCTTATTATCACCAACTATACCATACCTAATCACAACTCGCAACCAAAGGCCGTCTCTAAAACTTTTTTAAATTCTGGGAAACACTGCCAAGCCGCCCCTCATATGATAGACTGTAAAGAAAATTTCTGGAGGAACAAACATGAGTGATTTGGCAGCAACAAACTGTGGTTGCGGATGTGAGTGTACAACAGGAGGCAGCGGATGCGGCAGCTTTATCTGGATTCTGATTCTTCTGTGCTGCTGCGGCGGTGGCGGCGGTTTCGGCTTCGGATGCGGATGCGGCAATAACAACTGCGGCAATACCTGCGGAATCAGCTTCGGATGCGACTTTATCTGGATCCTGATTCTCCTGTGCTGCTGCGGTGGTAGCGGCAATTCAAACGGCTGCTTCTGCTGCTAATATTGAAAAGCCGCCCGGTTATCTTACCTGATAACCGGGCGGCGCTTTTTGTAGGCAGCTATTATGATTTCTGTTCCTTCTTCCTGGCTTCCTGGCAGTTCTGCCATTCTCCCACGGCCCTGCACTGTCTGGGCATTCTCCTTCGGGCCTCCTGCTGCCTTAGGCAGTCCTCATCAATCTCATACACCGCATTCCCATCTATAATTAAGCGCTCGGACATACATTCCTCCTGGTATTTTTATTTCCACTGTTATGATATGCGGAATATTTCCTGAAGGCGCCTCATACATTGGGATCAAAGAGATTTTGGAAGCCGCAAATTATGACCGATGAACATACTATGAAGCTCACTGATTTTGACTATCTGATCGGCGATCACCATCTGCAGATGATGAAAGCCGCCCTTCCTTACGTCAGCGTACCCCAGCAGCGGGTCCTTTCGTTTCTTGTAAAATTCAAGGAACTCCAGAAAACCGTAGCCTTATTCCAAGAGGAACAGGTGGCCGCCATGGGGATCTCTTCTGTGGCCGAGACGCAAAAAGGCTCTCCTCTTGACATGATGAAGGCCATAAAGCCCTACGGCAACACCCAGGAGCAGGACTTTATTGATATGGTCTGCAATTTTATCCAGGGAATCCGCATGACGGGGCAGACAAGGGAACCCATGCCTCTTCAGCCTGCCACCGTATCAAACGGCACCATCCCCTGCGAGAACGCCTCCTCTCCCTTGGAGCAGCTAAAGGGATTTCTCCCTCCCGACCAGCAGTCCCGCTTAGAGCAGGCCGCATTTCTCATTCAAACTCTGCAGCAGATTTCTTAGAAAGGAGCCCTACTGTGAACGATACATGGAAACAGGATCCGAGACTCAGATCCATGAACCCGGAAAAAATACAATTTCTGGCGGACTTTGCCCAGGAGCTGAACCAGACTCCCAAGGACCAGACTCTTGCAAAATTCATCGCCCTCTCTTCCCAGGCCCAGAGCCGGGGAATTACCTTCTCAGACCAGGAGACAAAGCTTTTGACAGATATTCTCCTCCATCACCTCACTCCGGCCGATAAAAGCAGATTCGATATGCTCTATACCCTGTCACAAAAACTGGCTTCCAGACGCGGCTGATAGGGCCGCGTCCGGAAGCCGGACAGAAAACCTTATTCTATATAGAGCTTATTTTACTACCAGATTCACAATCTTACCCGGAACATAGATTTCTTTTATGAGGCTGCCTGTCATTTTTCCCCGAACCGCCTCCTTGCCTGCCGCAATAACCTCCTCTTTGGAAGCGTCCGCCGCCACGCAGATCACGGCCCTGGTCTTACCATTGATCTGAACGGCAATCTCTATCTCGTCTGCCTTCATGGCATCCGGATCATACTCCGGCCACTGGCCATGGAACACGCTGCCGGTCTCTCCCAACTGCTGCCACAGCTCCTCACCGATGTGAGGGGCAAAGGGAGCTAAGAGAACCACAAAGGTCTTTAAGGTCTCCTTGTCAATGCCGCCCTCCTTCTTGGCCAGCTCCATGAACTTGTTGTTGTACTCCATAAATCCGGAGATCACCGTATTTAAGTTAAACTGGTTGAAGCGCTGCTCAATGTCAAAGATCAGCTTATGGCGCAGGCGCAGCATATCCTTGGATGGCTCTATGTCTTTGTCCTTACTGTCCATAACAAGGTTCCAAAAACGGTTGAGGAAACGGCTGACGCCCTCAATGCCCCGATCGTCCCACTCTGCATCCAGCTCCGGCGGGCCCACGAAGAGCTCGTACATTCTTAAGGAATCGCATCCATAATCTCTCACCAGATCATCAGGAGAGACTACGTTGCCCTTGGACTTGCTCATCTTGATTCCGTTCTTGCCTGTAATCATGCCCTGATTAAACAGCTTGGTAAAGGGCTCGTCAAAATCTATAACGCCAATGTCATGAAGGAACTTGGTGTAGAACCTGGAGTACAGAAGGTGAAGCACCGCATGCTCCACGCCGCCGATATACATATCCACCGGCAGGTACTTGTCCGCCTTCTCTCTTGACACCAGCTCTTTGTCATTGTGGCTGTCCACATACCGCAGGAAATACCAGGAAGAGCCTGCCCACTGAGGCATGGTGTTGGTCTCTCTCTTGGCTGGGCCGCCACATTCGGGGCAAGTGCAGTTCACCCACTCGTCAATGGCCGCAAGGGGAGACTCGCCGGTGCCGGTAGGCTGGTAGCTCTCCACCTCCGGCAGCTTTAAGGGCAGTTCTTCCTCGGGAACCGCCACGTTGCCGCACTTGGGACAGTGGATAATGGGGATGGGCTCGCCCCAGTACCGCTGTCTTGAGAACACCCAGTCACGCAGCTTATAATTGACAGTCTTTTTGCCCAGGCCTCTGGCCTCTATCATGGCAGGGGCCTCTTTTTTCAGCACGGCAGACTCCATGCCGTTCCATTCCCCGGAATTGATCATGGTTCCGCTGGCCTCCGTGTAAGCCTCCTCCATGTTCCGGATCTCCACGCCGTCCTTTGCGATGACCTGGATAATGGGCAGATCAAACTTTTTGGCAAACTCAAAGTCACGGTCGTCATGAGCGGGAACACACATAATGGCCCCGGTGCCGTAATCAGCCAGCACATAGTCTGACAGCCAGATAGGAACCCTTGCCCCGTTTAAGGGGTTGATGGCATAGCTTCCCGTAAATACGCCGGTCTTCTCCTTATCCTGCATACGATCTACATTGGAGCGCATGGATGAATCAAAGATGTACTTCTCCACAGCCTCCCTTGTCTCCTCAGTAGCCAGGCCCTTCGCCAAGGCATGCTCCGGCGCCAAAACCATAAAGGTAGCGCCGTAGAGGGTATCCGGTCTTGTGGTGTAGACTTTAATCTTGTCCTCTTTTCCCTCCACCTGGAAATCCACCTCGGCTCCGTAAGACTTGCCGATCCACTCGCTCTGCATCTTCTTGACCTTCTCGGGCCAGTCCAGCTTGTCAAGATCATTTAACAATCTCTCTGCATAGGCAGTAATCTTTAACATCCACTGGCGCAGGTTTTTCTTGGTCACTGTGGCGCCGCAGCGCTCGCAGCAGCCGTTTACCACCTCCTCGTTGGCCAGGCCGGTCTTGCAGGAGGGACACCAGTTAATGGGGAACTCCTTCTCATAGGCTAAGCCCTTCTTGAACATCTGCACGAAAATCCACTGGGTCCACTTGTAAAATCCTGGATCCGTAGTATTGACCTCCATATCCCAGTCATAGATGGATGCGATCTGGTTGATCTGCCTCTTAATATTCTTCACATTCTCAGCCGTGGAGATGGCAGGATGAATGCCCATCTTGATGGCATAGTTTTCCGCCGGAAGTCCGAATGCATCCCAGCCCATGGGATGAATCACATAATGACCCTTTAAGATCTGATAACGGCTCCACACATCAGAGATCACGTAACCTCTCCAGTGTCCTACATGAAGTCCGCTGCCTGACGGATAGGGGAACATATCCAGACAGTAGTATTTTGGTTTCTTGCCATCGTTGACATTAATAGGGTTCTTCTCCCAGTTTTCCCTCCACTTTTTCTCAATGGCGCTGTGGTTATATGATGCCATAACAATCCTCCTAGTATTATAATAATGAGTTTTTCTGATAGGACACAAAAAACCTGCGCCCTATCCTTCCCTTCAGATAGAGGCGCAGGACTCAGCTCCCACGTGGTACCACTCTAATTCATGCCGTGCATGCACTCTGCGGAACGTCTCCGGGCCGTCTCCTATCCTCAGCCGCAGAAACTGCTCCTCCCCTGTAACGGCGGGCGCCGGCGGCCATCTACTAGGGGAATCCGGCTTGGGACTGCCTCCTTTCAATGCCGCTACTCCGGGGCCAGTTCACAGCTCCTCCCCAACCGCCTTGCACCCTCCGGCGGCTCTCTGCATGGTTTAGGACTGCTACTACTCCCCTTCACAGTATTTTTGTTACCTTAATTTATCACATATAAAAAATTCTGTCAACTTTTTTCTTACCCTTCGTGGACAAAGGGACCTTCTGAGAACATAATATTCCCTATTGACAAAACGGAAAAACAATGGCATAATAAAATTACTTTATTAAATAGTTTTATTAAACGTGAACTCCAAATTTTGAAAAAGAAAGGAAACAAAGCTATGTTGCAGCAAGTTATGACATCCCCAGGTGAAATCATGTTTCGTGAAATTCCCATTCCCGAACCACAAAAAGGAGAAGTTCTAATCAAGATCATGAAAATCGGCATCTGCGGTTCCGACATTCATGTGTATCACGGAGAGCATCCCTTCACAAGCTATCCCGTAACCCAGGGACATGAGGTGTCCGGCGAGATCGTAAAATCAGGAGAAGGCGTGGAAGGCTTTGAACCCGGTCAGAAAGTAACCATCCAGCCCCAGGTAGTCTGCGGCAAGTGCTATCCCTGCCGCCACGGCAAGTACAATCTCTGCGAAGAGCTAAAGGTCATGGGCTTCCAGACCACCGGCACTGCCTCCCACTATTTCGCAGTAGATGCCGCAAAGGTAACCAAACTGCCCGATGACATGAGCTTTGACGAGGGCGCCATGATCGAGCCTTTGGCCGTTGCCGTTCATGCCATCCGCCAGGCCGGCGATGTGAAAGGCCTTAAGATCGCCGTGCTGGGAGCAGGCCCCATCGGAATCCTGGTGGCTCAGACCGCCAAGGGAATGGGGGCAGAAAGCGTGATGATCACAGATATCAGTGATATCCGTCTGGACAAAGCGAAGGAATGCGGTGTGGATTTCTGTGTGAATACAAAGAATGAAGATTTCGGTGAAGCCATGATTGCAAACTTCGGACCGGACAAAGCAGACGTAATCTACGACTGCGCCGGCAACAACATCACCATGGGTCAGGCCATCAAGTACGCGAGAAAAGGCAGCACCATTATCCTGGTTGCAGTCTTTGCCGGGGAGGCCAAGGTTGATCTGGCCGTGCTCAATGACCATGAACTGGATCTGAACACCACCATGATGTACCGGAACGAAGACTATCTTGACGCCATCCGCCTTGTCAACGAGAAAAAGGTAGTGCTGGCCCCTCTGGTTTCCGAGCACTTTGCCTTTAAAGACTATCTCAAGGCTTATGAGTACATAGACGACAACCGGGAATCCACCATGAAGGTGATTATCAACGTTCAGGAATAGGAGGCGCCCCTATGGGAATCGAACAGTATTCATCCGGGCTTCAGCACGTGGGCATTCCCACCGATGATATCGAAAAAACCATAGAATTCTACACGATGCTGGGCTTTCACACGGCCCACCGTGCAGTCAACGAAGCCGCCGGCGGCGAGAAGGTGGCCTTCTTAAGGCTGGGAAATCTGACCATAGAGACCTACGAGAACCACCAGGCCGCCATGGTAAACGGGGCCTTAGACCACATTGCCCTGGATGTAACCGATATTGAGGCCGTGTGGCAGTTTGCAAAAGCCAAGGGCCTGGACTGCCTCGACGAAGAGATCCAGTTTCTGCCCTTCTGGGAGAAGGGTGTCCGGTTCTTTACCATCCTGGGCCCCAATAAAGAGAAGGTGGAGTTTAGCCAGATGCTGTAGAAAGGGTTTTCCTGCAGCGGGCAAACGTCCCCTTAAAAAGCGCTCCTGTTCCCCTTAAGGGGGACAGGAGCGTTTCCCATGTCCTCTGCCGCAAGCCGATGGAACAAACCTCCTTATTCCTTCAGTCTCCCATTCTCGTCAAACTCATAGGCCACCCCATCGATGACCTGGCTTCCTTTTACCATCACGCCGTCCTCTGACATAAAGTATTTCCCGGCAAGCCAGCCGGTGTAGATAGAACCGTCTGCCGAAAGATAGTACCAGTCTTCTCCGATATCGGCCCAGCCTCCGTAGATTTCTCCGAAGTGATTGGCCAAATACTCCCTTTCTTTTTCCCCTTTCATCTTCCCGCTTCCCACCAGGCCGGATTCCTCCATCCAGTAGATGCGGTTTCCTATATACTGCCTTCCTGTAAGGGAGGTTCTGATCCACACTCCGGTAAAGCAGCCTAAGGGAATGTCCTTCTGGTCAAGGCTTATGAGGCCGTAGAGATAGGTCTGTTCTTCCTTCTGCGGTTTTAGGTCTATAGAGATTATCTGCCTTTCTGTCAGGTTTAAGTCCAGCTCCTTCACAAGGTCTTTTTCCTCCCCTCTTCCCGCCAGAATCTGCAGAGTCACATGAGTCAGAGAATTCTCCTCCATCCCCGGGGCCATCTTCAGTCCGGGAGTCTCGATTACAAGGCTTACCCCTTCCCCTGCCGGCACCTGGCCTATGGGAACCGGCTCTTTTCCGGTGATTACGGCCGCCGGCCTCTGTCTGTCCACCTTGTTCTCCGGATCCGGGGGACTTTCAAGCTCCACCAGATACACATCGGTCTGAGGAAAAAGGTTCTGGGGCAGCAGTTCCACGCTTTTCGGCGAAAACCGGTATTCATAGAGATCGGAAAGATCAGGAAGGCTGCCCTTAGAGGTTCTCATAATACAGCAGATGTTGTCTCCCCTTCTCAGCTCCTCCTCCAGCTTTCCGGCGCACTCCATATAGGCCTCCTTTTTTGCTATGGTGCCTATATAGCCCCAGGATTCTATGGGAATCTGAGGATTCACAAGTGTGGCAAAGCTTGACTCGCTTCCCAGTATCACCATTTTATCCGGCCTCCGCCTCTGTTCCCTTGTCCCTATGACCCGGTCTCTCCCCAGACAGGAAAGCTGTTCCTTATAAAATTCTTTGTTCTCCAGGCTTGTCATAATACCTCCCGGAAGAATGTTGGCGGACAGAGGCAGGCGCAGGCTCCACTCGTTTCCCTTCAGGCAGGCGGACACCGACAGCAGAGGGCCGGGAAGCATAACCGCCACTGCAGCCATGACCGCCGCCTTCCTTCCCATGCTCTCCCCCCAGAAGCAGGCTCCCCCGCAGATTCCCCAGATCACCAGGATAACAAAGCCTCCCATGTAATATCTCACATGGCCCGTGGAAAAGCTCCACAGCCAGGAGGAGCATAGAATCAGGATGCCTGCCAAAGCCAGCTCTCCCCCAACGTCTTTGTCCCCATGGGTGTGAAGGCGGGCCCTTCTGCCCCGCCAAAGCCCCAGGATCCCCAGCACACACGCTGCCCCGTACCCCCAGGTATAAGGGGCAGGCAGTTCGCTCTTTCGGTACTCCGGCCTTACAATGGCCTGCAGCGGCCACAGCAGCTTCTCCCCAAAGGTCCAGCCTCCCCATCTTAGGTCCTTAAAATTCACGTCTCCATAGTAGGGAGATTGAAACAGGGCGTTGTAGTAAGGATAGACCGGGTTGGCTGTCTGAACCCAGTTGTGAATCAGATAGATGGAGACAGGCAGGGCTCCTGTCAGAAAACATACGGCAAAAAG
The DNA here is from genome assembly GCA_022796015.1 of Hungatella sp. Lineage (GTDB taxonomy): Bacteria > Bacillota > Clostridia > Lachnospirales > Lachnospiraceae > UBA3402. The sequence continues at coordinate 7,941 of JAAWHU010000013.1, forward strand.
AGGCGCCGTGATCCCGGCCCGGTTCTTCCAGATGTAGAGTACAAGGAGGGGAATCACATAGATAATATTGGTCATCTTCATGGCAAAGAGAAGTCCCGAAAGGCCTGCAAACAGAACCATATCTTCCTTCCTCTCCGGCTCGTCCACAAGCATCCACACGCCCTCCAGGAAAAGGTTCACTGCCGCCAGCTCCACCATATAGGACCCCATCTGCATCAGCACATCATACTGAGCCACCGCCGTAAAGGCAAAGAGAGGCCCAAATTTTGCCAGCCGGCCTTTTGAGAGCCTTTCTATGATACACCGCGCCTGAACATACAGCACAATCAGGCATATCAGATTCCACACCGTGCCGAGACGATACCCTAAAAGTCGGCGGAACAGATAAAAGAGCCTGTCTCCCAGGGGAAATACAAACCCCTGCATTCCGCCGGGAAAAACATGGAAGGAAATCATATCCTTCCATGAGGGCTCCTGTAAAAATATATGATATTTGCATGTATCTTCACTGAGGTCAGGAAGAAGGCTCTTCAAAAAAACAAACCCGCCAAAATAAACGATCACCGCCCAGTCAGCCAGGCTTATCTTTCTTTTTTTCCATCTCCTGCCCTTGATCCACGGACTCAAGGCCAAAGCACAGAGCCCTCCTGCCAGAGGCAGGGCAAGCCAGGCGCTTAAGGTAAAACCGCTGTAAAATCCCAGAAAATTTAAGAGCTCCAAAAGCCAGACAAAAAGAACATAGGCAGTGAACATAAAGGAAAAAAACGATGAAAACATAATCTCCTGCTTACCCTTTCCTTCCGCTCATTTCCAGAAGCTTTCCTCTCAGCTCTTCCTCCAGACGCCCCAGCTCCCTCTCCGCCTCCCGGCGTTTTATCCTGCCTGATTCCTGAATCTTCATGACCTCATCCAGGGTGGAGATCAGGCTCTGGTTGGTAGCCTTTAATGTCTCCATATCCACAATCCCTCTCTCCGCCTCCCTGGCTGTCTCCACAGTGGCCATCTTCAGCATCTGGGCGTTTTTCTTTAAGAGTTCATTGGTGGCGTCGGACACCTGCCGCTGTGCCCTGGCCGCCTGGGCAGAGTGATTCATTCCCATGGCAAGGACCATCTGGGTCTTCCACAGCGGAATGGTATTGACAAGGGTTGACTGAATCTTCTCGGACATGACGGTATCATTGTTCTGAACCAGCCGAATCTGGGGGGCCATCTGCAAAGACACCATCCTTGTAAGCTCCAGGTCGTGAAGCTTCTTCTCAAACCGGCTGCATAGGTTAGCCAGATCATTGGCCGCCTGGGTGTCCTCGGGAAGGCCCGACTGCCTGGCCTTCTCCACAGCCGCAGGAAGCTCCTTCTCCCCCGCCTCCTTCAGCCTTCTCTTTCCCGCCAGAATATACATGGAAAGCTCCTTTAAGTAGGCGAGATTCATGTCATACATCCGGTCCATGGTGGCCACATCTTTTAAGAGCTGAATCTGGTGCCCCTCAAGGACCTTGCATATCTTGTTTACATTGGCCTCCGCCTTCTCATACTTGGCCTTCATTCCGGCAATCCGGCTCCCGCCCTTGCGGAAAATAGAGAAGATCCCCTTTTCCTCCTCCTCGTCCAGATTCTTCAACTCTCCCACCACGTCAGTAAGCATCTGGCCGATCTCCCCAAGTTCCTTGGTCTTCATATGCTCCATGGCTGTCTCCGAGAAGTCGGCGATCTTCTTCTGGGCTCCGGCCCCGTACTGGAGAATCATACCGGAGTCAGCCAGATTGATCTTGGCCGCAAACTCCTCCACCTGCTTTTCCTCCTCGGGAGTCAGCACCACCTGTACCGGTTCCGGCTCTCCGGCTGCCGCCTGTACGGGCAGCTTCTCTGTCTGTTCTTCCTTTGTCTCCCCGGCAAAGGGTTCTAATGTAAGAAAGGGTTGTTCCATAATCTCTTGTTCCTCCGTAATCATCGTCTTTCCGGCTGCGAAATATTAGTCTTAAAATCCGCCTCCATCATTCCCTCCCTGGCCAGCATGGTCTTAAGGACAGAGGCGTCAGTTATAATGTCAAAGGCCGCATCCTCATACATATCGTCCAAAAGCTTCTCAAACGCCTGGTTGATGGTATCCATAGCCTGACAAATCTCTGTCTTCGCCCCGTTTATATTGTCGCCGGGAAATTCCACGGCGGCAAATTCCCCATAGGCACTGACCATCTTCACCGTAGTGGGAAGATAATATTCCATAAATTGCTCCATCTCCTCAAGCTGCTCGGGATGCTTTCTCAAGGTCTCAAACAAACGCTCCAGCACTCTGTCCAGACGCTCCAGCTTGTCCTTTATGGGCTCATTCTTCATGGAATCTCTCAGCCTGTCCAGGGTCTCCATATACTGCTCCCCCTGTCTTATGGCAGCATCCAGGGCGTCCTCCTCCCGGCTTTCCCCGGCCGGGGAGTGTTTTTCTTTCTCCGCCCTTCTCTTTTCCAGCTCCAGCCTTTCCCGTTCCTTCTGCTTTAAAGCCTCCTCCGACTGTCGGTACTGCCTGTATGTCTCCTCGTCCAGAATGACCCAGGCCCCCTTATCATCCATTCTCACATCCGGCAGCATACCCAAGGCCAGCATCCTTTTCAGGTCCTTTTTTACAAACTGCTTCGTTCTGCCGCAGGCCCTGCCCAGGCGCTCCACATCACAATAGGACTTTCCGTGAACCTTTAGTTCCTCCGTATATTTTTTCAGACGGCCAAGCCGTTTGTTCTGAATGATTCCTTTGCCCAGCATAAAACCGAATCCTATGGCCAGAACGCCGCTGATCCCGCCGGACAGCCATCCTCCGGCGCCTAACAAGGAGGCGGCGCTGACAGACAAAAGGGTGAGAGCCAGAACACCGAACACACCGCTTCCTATGGCTCCAAACACTGTAAACAGAATACCTGACACCCTTCCTCTCCGGTTTATACGCAGCTTTAAGGGAGGTATCGCCGGCACAGAGGGCCCCGGCATATCCCCAACCTTCTCCACGGGCCCTGGGGCATTCCCCGCTCCCCTGCGGCACTGCTCCATCTGCTTTTTCGCCTCTTCCAGCACGGAGCCTGCCGTGTCCTTCACGGCCTCGTTGAGCTGTCCCAGCTCCAATGACTCCAGCACCTCATTAATCACGCCGCACACCCGGCCGGCAATCTCTTCCATCTCGCTTCTGTAATGATTCCCCACTCTGCCTTCCTCCTGCAAACACATTTATAATGACCTGACAAACAAGTATGCACCGCCCAGAAGAAACAGGATCATGCCTGCATTCAGCCATATGGCTCTTATCTTTTGACCGGGAGTAAGGCCTAAGGGCCCCGGATAAAAAGACAGATCCCTCCAGCAGCACACCCCGAGAACCACACTGCAGATCATATAGCCGAATATGAGCATCAGATTGCCAATGGCCAGAAGGCCTCCCACTGCAGGATTAAACTCTGCAGCCTTGATCAGGCTCACAGGCACAATACTCCCCATAAAATTAATGAGCATGTGAAAGACTATGGTGTAGATAATCTTTCCCGTGTGAAGATACACATATGCAAAGATCATCCCCAGGCCAAAGGCATAAAAGAACTGGTAAAAATTACCGTGGGCAATACCGAAGATGAGTCCTGACACTACCATGGCAGTCCAGCAGCCATACCCGCCGATCCTGTCCAGGAGAAATTTCCTGAAAACCAGTTCCTCCATGACAGGGGCGGCAATCACTGCGGATATGAAGATGATCCATGGATCCATGGATATGATCAGCTCCTGTATCTCGTTAATAATGGGTTCTCCCTTTATAAGCCCTGCAAGCGCCATAAGAAAGCTTCCGAAAAGATTGCCTGCCTCCAGGACTCCCAGAGAAAACAGAAAAAAAGCACCCAGCTTTCCTATGCTCCACCGCATTCTGACTGCCCTGCCCTTGGCCGGCACCCAGCGCATCATCAATGCCGCCAGAGGCACTGCAGCAGGATACATGCTGAGCATGGCAATGAGCATATACAGATTCCAGTCCATCCTCTCTGCAAGCCCTGTCTGTGTCAGAATCAAAGCCGCCAGCCACTGAGACAGGGTGGACACTATCATATAAACCACATAGACAAAGCCGATTCGGGAAAAACATCTCCGGGCTTCCTTAAGCTGCATCTCCATCAGGCAATCCCCCCCTTGATTTTTAAAAACCCACACCCAAAGGTTCCCCTCTGGATATGGGTCTTTGTCTTAACTTTTATGCATCCGCTCCGTCAACCTGGGAAGCTCTGGCCTCCACTTCCTTCTTCTGAACATCGCCTGGGGCCTGCTCATAGCGGCTGAACTCATATTCGTAGATGCCGATCCCACCGGTCATGGAGCGCAGATCCGTGTTGTATCCGAACAGCTCGGACATAGGCACATCTGCCTCAATAATCTGTTTGCCGTGGTGGTCGGAATTCATACCGAGAACCCTTCCTCTTCTCCGGTTCAAATCACCCATAACATCTCCCGTAAACTTGTCGGGAACCGTAACCTTCATGGAGGCAATAGGCTCTAAGAGAACCGGATTGGCTTCCATAAATGCCTTCTTAAAGGCCAGGCTGGCCGCCATCTTAAAGGCCATCTCCGAGGAGTCCACAGGATGATAGGAACCATCTAAAAGCACTGCCTTAAGTCCCACAACCGGGTATGCCGCCAAGGGCCCCTTGAGAACGCATTCTTGGATTCCCTTCTCCACTGCCGGGAAGTAGTTTCTGGGAACGGCGCCGCCGAACACCTGCTCTTCAAATACATAGGGAGTCTCCAGATCTCCGGATGGCTCAAAGGACATCTTCACATCGCCGTACTGGCCGTGACCGCCTGTCTGCTTCTTGTACTTGCCCTGGGCCTCCACCTTCTTGCGGATGGTCTCCCGGAAGGCAAACTTAGGCTTACTTAACTCGATCTCCACCTTATAACGGCTGGAGAGCTTGCTCACCACCACCTCAAGCTGCTGGTCGCCGATACCGTAGATCAAGGTCTGACGGTTCTCCTTGTCTCCCACTACCTTTAAGGTCTGGTCTTCCTCCATAAGCTTGGCCAGTGCGCTTGCCACCTTGTCATCGTCTCCCTTGGTCTTGGTCTTATAGCGCATATAGGTATAAGGCGTGGAAATCTGAGGCTTGTGGTAAACAATGGGGGCCGTGCGGACAGCCAGAGTGTCCCCGGTCTGGGTTACATTCAGCTTGGCCACAGCGCCGATATCGCCTGCGTGAAGTTCCTTTAACTCCATCTGCTCCTTGCCTCTTAAGGTGTAGACCTTTCCGATCTTCTCCTCCGTGTCTTTATTCACATTATAAGAATTGGAATCCGGCTTTAAGGTTCCCGTACACACCTTCACAAGAGAGTACTTGCCGATAAAGGGATCCACGATGGTCTTAAATACTCTCATGGACAGAGACACGCCATCGTTGTACTTTGCCACAAAGCGCTCGCCGGTGGATACGTCCACACCGATGCACTCAAAACGGTCCGGCGACGGGAAATAACGGTCGATTCCCTGCAAAAGCATTCTGGCGCCCTGGCAGTTAATGCCGGAGCCCAGCATAACCGGTACAATACTTCCATCTATTACATGTTCCCTGAGCGCAGTGGAAATCTCCTCGTATGTAAATTCTTCACCGGAGAAATACCGCTCCATGTACTCCTCGCTGGTCTCTGCAACCGCCTCGACCAAAGCTTCTCTGGCGATGCCTAAATTCTTCTTGGAGTACTCGGGAATCTCACATTCTTCGTAATCACTGTTGGTGGTAAATCTTCTTCCTGCCATCTTTACCACATTGACAAATCCCACAAACTTTTCATTCTCACGGATGGGCAGATGGAACGGCGCGATCTTTCTGCCGAATCTGGTCTCCAGCTTTAAGAGCAGTTCACGGAAGCTGGCATGGTCGTCGTCCATATTGGTCACGAAAATGATGCGGGGCAGATTAAATTTCTCACAGATCTCCCACGCCTTCTCTGTTCCCACTTCGATTCCTGCCTTGCAGTTCACCACGATCACAGCCGCATCGGCAACGCTTATGGCCTCCTCTACCTCGCCTACAAAGTCGAAATAGCCAGGGGTATCCAAAAAATTAATCTTAATGGGGCCCTCCTCGCCCTGAAACTCCAAAGGTACCAGGGATGTGGAGATGGAAAACTGTCTCTTAATCTCTTCCTTATCGTAATCACTGATGGTGGAGCCGTCTGTTACATTACCCATTCTTTTGGTAACTCCTGCCACCAGAGCCATGGATTCCACCAGGGTCGTCTTGCCGGCACCGCCGTGACCTAGTAACACAACGTTACGGATTTGCTTTGTTCCATATACGTTCATAAACATTCCTCCTGTACATAATTTTGCCCATAAGAATATTTTACTAAAAAATTCTGAATATTACAAGTAATTTATGTAAAGTTTATGAAAGTATTCCCGTACAAACTTATACTTGAAGCTTCAGCATAAACTGATTCCTGGATATGGGATACAGGCTGTCACAGATATCCACCACCATGTCGTTCTCGTCACGGGACGAGGACATGATCTTAATGGCCAGATCCCCCTCTTTCATCCCCAGCATCCGGCTGTCCCTGGTATTTAAGGTGACCGCCGTAATCTCCTTCTCTATGGTGCTTCTGCGGCATTCATTCTCGTTGAGAACTGCCGACAGAGAGACCTTCTCAAAATCATATTGGAACAAAAAGGACCGGTTTTCCGAAAAATAACAGGTGGTCAGCACAATAGGCCCCTCGTCAAAAGAATCTTTCACATATCTGAGACGGCTCAGCTTAATGGCCCTGTCGCTCTCAGTCTCCAAGCGGGCCGACAGCTCCTGGTCGATGGTCATGACCCGAAATTCCAGCACCTCCGTGGCGATCTCTAACCCTCTCTGCTTCATTTCCTTAAAAAAGCTTTCCACAAACACCGTGGTCTGCTCCAGGACCCTGGGAGCCGTCACAAAGGTTCCCTTTCCCTTAACGCGCTTTACGTGACCTTCCTGGGCCAGCTTTAAAACAGCTGTCCTGACTGTGGGCCGGCTGACCCCAAACTGTTCGCACAACTGCTCCTCCGTAGGAATCATATAACCCACAGGCCACTCATCGGAGTGAATTTTGTCCATAATATAATTAATAATGTCTAAATATAGCGGAGTCACTGTAATCTACCTCTCTTCAAGTAATATATCAACGCCCTCTTAAGGGTCCCCGAAAACAGGCCCTAAGAGGGTGTGGTATTTTTAATATGCACGGATCTCAAAAATACGTGCTTTGTCTGTCCCATAAGACTCAAATACAGTTACCGTCAGTTTATCGCACACAACGTCTTCTTTCAGTTCCAGACGGTTCAGGCGCTGATAATTCTCTTTTATCTCTTCCTGATACACCTCTTCCCCCTCCGAATACAACCGAACCTGATAATGCTTTACCAGCTCGTCAGGCATTCCCTTCACCTGACGGTCGCGGACATTCTTTGTGAGAGAAGGCATAATCTCCTTTGTCAGATTAGTGTCAAAGGTAATCTGAATCTGTGATATCTTTACCGGCGCTTCAAAATCCAGGGTGATGGCGGCGCCCGCCTCACCTATGGGAGCTTCCCAGCAGTTGCTCTCCTGACCTACCTGCCGCGCAACGCCGCTTAAGACCTTCTCCGGTTCATTGCCTGTCGTAAAGCCGGTGGCGCTCACCTTGGCTTTTCTGGCTTTGTCCGCCTCATCATGGTTGGAAAAACCCGGAATATAGCAGTCGTCTCTCAAAAGCTCCTGCTGCAGCTCGTCTATGTGCTCCCCGATCTCTCTGGGAGTGCATCCGTAGCGGATAGCCATGGCAGCCGCCGTTCCCACGGCCTGGCCTCCTATGGCGCAGGTGCCCATAACCCGAGTGGAGCCGAAGGCCATCTTGGTGGTGCTGATATCCCTTCCCGCCAGCATCACATTGGAGATATCCTTGGAGTAGTAGCATCTCCACGGAATGGTGTAGCATCCGTCAAAATTCAGGATTCGAGAAGGCAGCTTGTCAAAATCCATAATGCCGCCCCGCACATGCTGGTCCATCTGCCAGCCGCCGTAGGCAACTGCGTCGGGAAAGACCCGGTTGGCCTGAATATCATTCTGGGTCAGGAGATAATCGCCCTCAATCCGGCGGCTCTCCCTGTAGCCGGGAACAATGCCTACCCAGTCTAAGTCCAGATTCTCCACCCCGTGGTCTCCCACATTCTTTAAGTGATCCCACACGCCGTAGACGCACTTTAAAAGCTCGTCGCGGATCTCCTCCCCCTGCCCGATAATATCCTCATACTGACCACCCAGTTCAATCCACCAGTAACCGGAATCCACGTTGGAAAAATGGGGAAGACGCCCGCTTCCCTCCTCCAGCTCCACCAGCTTTCCCCCGTCTGCATGGGAACCTACGCTGTTGTTGTGGGTACGATACTTTAGGTCGTCCTCGGAAAAGGAATAGGCCCAGAAGGGCTTTACAAATCTTACCGGTTCTCCCCTGTCAATGGCAGTGAACATAATGGTGTTGCCCATGGTGTCGGTGTCGGGCTCATCGGGGGCATCAGGCTCTTTAAATTCCGCCTTTGACTCGCTTCCCATCCGGCTTTTTGCCCCTGCCATGACGCTTAAGGTCCCATGTCCCGTAGCATCCACGAAGACAGGCGCCTTAAAGATATATTCCTTCTCCGTTGTGTTCTGATGACAGGTGATGGATACCACCCTTTTGTCCTCCACTGACACATGGTCCATATTGGTATTCAGGTAAGAGTCCAGATTCTCCTGAAAACGTACTTTTTCCCAAATGGCAGAATCAAACACAGGGAAAGACGCGTAGGGGTTGCGGTGCTTGTTCTCCAAAAGAATCTCGTGAAGAATCCCTGTCTCCGCAAGATTCTTCTTGGCTCCGTGGGAGCTGGCCCCCACAATATGCATACGGATCTCGGAGCTGGCATTGCCTCCGAACATGGGGCGGTTCTGAACAATGGCGGTTCTCACCCCTTTTCTGGCACAGGCCACTGCCGCGCAGACGCCGGAGAGTCCTCCCCCCACCACCACAACGTCATAATCTTTTTCTATTGGTTCTTTTATCATATGGTTCCTCCTTTGCCCTGTCAGACAAGGCCTTTCATTGGTCCCCTTTAGGGCTGCAGAACATACTTCCGGATCCCGCTCCCCACGCCTCCCTCTTCATTGCTGTCGGTAATCACATCCGCAGCAGCCTTGGCCTCGGGGGTGGCATTGCCCATTGCGACTCCTATCCCTGCCGCCTTAAGCATAGACACGTCATTGCCGTTGTCTCCGAATGCAATACACTCCGATCTATGAATGCCAAGATGCCGGCACAGGGCTGTCAGTGCAGCCCCTTTGTTGGCATTTTCGGCGTTAATTTCGATATTATTATACAACGAACTCGTAACAGAGTACAGGGGAAATTTCTCTTTCAGCTCCTCAAATACCTTGGCCCGAAGCGCCAGATCTTCAAAAAACATCTGTGTCTTTTGAATCGGGCGGTTTCTGTCTGAGATCACCTGCCGCAGTCCATCTACAGGAAGGCGGAGGGTATGGATCAGCTTCTGGGTATAAGGGTCTGTAATCCACCTTTCCGTATGTTCATAGAAATCCTTGTCAATCCAGCCGGTTCCATCCTGATAACAGTCATAGATCACCGGCAGACCGTCCATATAGTCAAAAAGTTCTCCGGCTTCCAGAACTGTTATGTCCGCCTGGTATACCGTTCTCCTCTTCTCTCTGTCATAAATCCGGGCCCCGTTCTCCGTAACAAGATATCGGACAAAGGGAAAGGCCGTCACTTCCTCCGGCACCTTGCTGCTCAGTCTTGCAGTAAAGGGCACAATCCAGATTCCTCTGTCAGCCGCCTCTTTAAGGGCCTCCCGGTTCTTTCCTGGCACCCGCTTTTCATTATCCAGCAGCGTCCCATCCAAGTCAAACGCAATCAGCCGTATACTCATCCCTTTACCGCCCCCACGGTGAGACCCTTTAAAAAGAACTTCTGTCCGCACAGGAATACGACAAATACGGGAACTACAGCCAGACAGCAGGCCGCCATGGTCAGGTTATACTGAGTGACCTCCGTCCCTACGAACTGGTTGAGAGCCAGGGGAAGAGTCCACTTTCTCCAGTTGGAGATAAATACCAGAGGGTCTAAGTAGCTGTTCCAGGCCTCCAGAAACTGTACCGTAGCCGTGGCCGCCACCGTAGGCTTTACCAGGGGAAGCATAACCTGAGCCCATATCCGGTACTCTCCTGCTCCATCGATTCTGGCCGCCTCCCTCAGCTCGTCTGGAGCTCCTATAAATGCCTGTCTCAGCATAAAGGTGGAAGACACCGCAATAATCTTAGGGATAATCAGGGAGAGATGGGAGTTGGTCAGTCCGATCTGGGAAAAGATCACAAACCGCGGCATCAGAGTCAGCTGAGACGGAACCATCATCTGGGCCAGATACATCAAAAACAATACGTTGGAGCCTTTAAACTTTAATTTTGCAAAGGCATACCCTGCCATAGTGGCGGAGGTGACGCTGATCAGCGTACTGGTGACTGCCACCTTAATGGAATTCCAGTATGCCAGGGGGAAATGATAGTTGGTGGATGTATCCTTCCCGATACTGAGCACATCTAAGTAGTTGTCGATATAAAAATATTTGGGAATCCACTCAATGGGAATCTTCATGACATCCCGCTCCATCTTAAAGGAAGCAGAAATCATCCAGAAAAACGGAATCAGCATCATCAATGTAACTGCAATAATCAGAATCGTCATAAGAATCTGAACGATATCCCTGGTTCCAAATTTCTTTTTCTTCTTGTTCATTGGCCGCCTCCTTAATATTTCTCGTCCTTGCTGTTATGCACCCATTGAAAGATGGTGATTGCAAGCAAGATCAAAAACAGAATCACAGCAATGGCCGATGCATAGCCCATGCGGTAATACTTAAACGCCGAGGTATAGATATAGTATACCAGAGTATAGGTGGAAGAACCGGGGCCGCCCTTTGTCATGACGTTGGAGTAGGCAAATACCTTAAAGCTGCCGATGACTCCGGTGATGGTCAAAAAGAAGGTGGTGGGCTTTAACATGGGGATGGTGATGTAGAAAAATTTCTGTATTCCGCTGGCGCCGTCAATATCCGCCGACTCATAGAGATCCTGAGGCAGGGAGGTAAGGGATGCACTGTAGATAAATACACGGTAGCCAAGACCTGCCCAGATGGTAACCAGCATAATAGCCGGAAGAGCCCACTCATAGCTTGCCAGAAACCTTGGGGGATCTTCCCAGCCCAGGGCTCTCATCAGCTGGGTAAAGGGGCCGTACTTGGAATACAGGGCCATCCAGACCACAGATACTGCCACAGTGTTGCAGATATGGGGCATATACATCCCCACTCTCACAATACCTGCCGCCTTTTTGTTGCAGTAGTCCGCAACGATCACTGCCAGAATCAAAGCCAGCAAAAGGCTGATTGGAACCGTTACGATACAATAGATCAGTGTATTTTTCAGGGAGGCGATAAACCATTCATCTGCCCAGAGAGCCTGAAAGTTTTCCATTCCCACAAAATTCCAGTTGCCGATTCCCTTGGTGTAGTCCCAGTCTGTCAGGCTGACATAGAGGGAGATAAACAAAGGGATCATACTGAAGCAGACAACACCGATCAGGCTTGGCAGCAGGAAGGAATAAGCAATAAGATTTTCATGCAAGGTTTTTCGCCTGGCGCTTGCACGTACTTCTCCTTTTGATTTTTTCATTCTTTAACCCCGTATATGGCCCTTTGGGCCATTTTCTATGCAGAATTTACGATAATAAAAGGGGCGAAACACTGGTGACATTTCGCCCCGCAAAAGTGAATGAACCTTTTGTGTCTCTACTTAGCTGCCGCATCTGCAAGCTGTTTGTTGCAACGGCTTACCAGATTTTCTATAGTTTCATCCACAGTCTGCCGACCATACAAAAGACTTTGTACTTCTTCCTTGTAGATATCCCCAATCTGGGAATTTACCGGGCTGAGTATGGATTTCACACCCTGGGTATTGTCAATGGCAAGATAATTACGAAGGGACTTCTCGTCAATGGAATCTCCTGCATTTTCGTTGATCATTGCCACGATGGAATCCTTGTTAAAGCCAGTCCACAGAGGGATACGTCCGCCTTTTGCCACAGGCGCCATACCGCCTGTGAGATACCACATGGCAAATTCAAATGCGGCATCGGGATACTCTGTCTTGGCTGCCACACAGATCAGATCGCCTGCTCCTACCTTCTGGCTGTGAGTTCTGTGCAGAGGGGTGTTGTACTCCTCTCCATCAGGAACCGGAGAAGGAACCAGGGCTGTAACAAAATCATGGGGATAATTTTCCTGATCCATAACAAGGCGCATCTGGGACACATTCAAAGCTATGGCACATTTCTCTTCCAGGAAGAAGTTGGCGCACTTAATATTCTCGCTGACCTCGTCCTCTATGGAAACCGCCCAGCCGTTGTCAAGACTGGTCTTCATCATCTCAAAGCCCTGTTTCCACACCTCATGGTCGTAGTTGACTTCCGTTGCATCTGCATCTTTATAGGCAGCATAGGGGTCAAGAGCGGAACCCAGCATAGCGCTATGGCCTGACCAGTTCTCATTAAATTCCCAGCACATACCATATACCTTCTCCTGTCCCTCGCCGTGGGTCAGCTTCTCTATGGCATCCAGGAACTCGGAATAGGTCCATCCGTCATAGGGGATGGGTACGCCGGCTGCATTGAACATATCTGCATTGATTAACATCCATACGCCGTTCTCATACTTGGTTGGGAATCCGTAGCACTCGCCATTGTCATAGGTATAGTTCAGCATGTTGATCTCGCCTAATTCCTTTACCAGGTCAAAATCATATGCCTTCAGATAATCGGCCATGTCAAGGACCATGCCGGCCTCCACACGCTTGTTTAAAGCGCTCTTTCCGCCGTAGCCCATGAACACGTCAACCTCTCCGCCGCCCTGAAGGTAGATATCCAGCTGAAGGTTGCCATCCGTGTTGTTTACATAGCGCACATACTCGATCTGCACGCCCTTGTCCTTATACTCTTCGTTAAATCTCTGGCATACTTCATCATAGCCGTACTCCGGCTGAACGCCGCCGTAGAACCGCAGGTTCACGGTCTTGCCATCGGGTGTGCCGAACCACTCCTTATTATCCTCCTGGGCGCCGGCCTGATCTGCGCCGGGTGCAGCAGTCTCTGCCTCGGCCTTGGTAGGAGCCTGGGTCGTGGCGGCAGCCTGGGTTGTACTGCTTTCCTGAGCGGGCTTGCTTCCGCACCCTGACAGGGCGGCGCCAAGCAAGGAAGCGGTAAGGATTGTAGATAGCATTCGTTTCATTGTGTTCCTCCTTTTTCTTCAGGTCTGTATCATAAACAGACATATTAATTTGTATGGATAACCTCTGGTCATCTATGGTAAGCCCGGCAGTCTGCTAAGACATCTGCCTTTATGGCTGTAACCCACAAGTTTCAAAATCTGTCAGTTTTTAATCCGGATCTCGTAGATATGTACATCCTCTGCTCCGTTGGTCTCATGAACTCTCACCTCCACCCGGTCGCAGAAAACAGGCTCAAACTCTATCCGGTTGGCTCTCTGATAATTGCCGGTGATTTTCTTCTGCGCCGCTATGGTCTCTCCATCCCACAGGATTACGGTGTAATCCTTTACCAGCTCCGGAGGCACTCCCACTCTCTGCTGCTTCTGCCGCTTGCCGGATAAGGTGAGCTTTATGGCGTAATGGAAATTAGAATCAAAGGTGAGGCGGACTTGTGATACTGCTGCTCTCTCCTTCAGCTTCAGGGAAATCCACTCTCCTTCTTCCCCGATTCCCCGGGAAATCCAGATATTCTCCCTGCCGCCTTCCCTTCTGGATACGCCGCTGATAACCTCTTTTGCCTCATGGCCCTCTCGTTGTGAGCTGGCCGTCACTACAGCCGTCCTTGCAAGATCTTCAGGATCCTCATTGGAAATACCGGGAATATAGCAGTCATCTTCAAGAAGGGTCTGCTGCAGCTCCTTTATATGGTCAAGGATCTCCCTTGGCATACAGTGATATCTCATGCACATGGCTGCCGCAGTGCCTGCCGCCTGACCGCCTATGGCGCAGGTGCCCATGACCCTGGTGGAGCCTAACGCCATTCTGGATACGCTGATATCCCGCCCTGCCATCATAAGGTTTTGAATGTTCCCGGAGTAATAGCAGCGGTACGGTATGGTGTAAGCTCCGTCAAAACTGATGATTTTGGAGGGCATCTGATCAAAGTCATATAATCCCCCGGGAGCGTGGATATCCATAGCCCAGCCGCCGTAAGCCACGGCATCGTCAAAGATCCGGTTGGAGAGAATGTCATTCTCATTGAGAATATAATCACCCATAAGCCTTCGGCTCTCCCTCACTCCGGGAAGCATCCCAACCCATTCCAGATCGTAATGGTCAGCTCCGTGGTCGCCTCCGTTCTTTATGTGATCCCAGACTCCATAGATACATGACACCAGATCGTCCCGAATCTCTTCATACTCGTCGATAATATCCTCTTTCTTCCCGGGCAGCTCGATCCACCAGTAACCATAATCCACGGAGGATGTGCTGAAGGAGGTAAGACGCATATAAGCATCGTCTGCAGGTTCTCCTCCCTTGGTCTGTGCCTTGTGAACCGCCGAATGAGTCCTGTATCTCAGCTCCTCTTCCGTAAAAACTCTTGCAAAGTCCGGACGCTTAAACCTTACGCTGTGTCCTCTGTCCACCGCTTTGAACAAAAGGGTATTGCCCATCCTGTAGTTGTCTGCCTTCTCGGGCGCATGAGGCTCATGAAGTTCTTCCCTGCTCTCACTGCCGGTTCTGTACTGAGCCCCGCTTAGATATCCCAGGGTTCCGTTGCCCGTGCAGTCTATAAAAACAGTACTGTCAATCACCCACCTGGTCTCCGTGGTCATCTGATAGGCGCTGACCTTAAGAATCCGGTCATCATCTGTCACACAGTCCTCCACAACCGTATTCAGATAGACCGTCAAGTTGGCCTGCCTCTTGACCGCCGCAAAAAGAACCATATCCCACACAGAAAAATTGAAGTAATCATTGCGGCTCTTATTCTCAAGCATCAGCTCATACAGGATTCCGCCTTCCTCCAGGTCCGGCTTCTGCATGCTCTCCGAGGCTCCGCAGACGTGCATCCGGATCTCGCTGGAAGCATTCCCTCCCAGAACATGGCGTTCATGAATCAACGCAGTCCTGGCTCCGTGTCTGGCCGAGGCAAGGGCTGCACACATTCCGGAAAGCCCTCCTCCTACAACTGTCACTTCATAAGAAGCTCTTTTTTCCTTTGCTTTGTCTGACATACTCCTCTCCGTTCTCCGTTTTTTGTGTTATGTCATTACATTAAATTTATATCTCAAAAAATACCATATTTATGGTCATTATGTCAATATATAAATGTAAATTTTTTTATTTTGTAAGCATATCTTCTATATTTTACCAATTATTTCCACTTTTTATTCACACTTTAACCAAACTTTAAAGATTCAGCAAATAATTCCCCAAAGCAAAGGAAAAATTAATCAGGTCCTGCTGAATCTGGGCAGGATACATGCTGGTCAGGTGATGAATCTCAAATGCAAAGGCCTCCTCATAGCCGATTTCCTTTAAGGCTCCCATAGTGCGGGACCAATCGATGGTTCCGTTAAGAGGAGCAAAATGTTCATCCTTATTCCTGTGGTTATCTGCAATGTGAGTGGCCTTCAGATGGGCTCCTGCCAAACGGATCATCCTTGACGGATCGATTCCCGACAAATGGGCATGTCCCGTATCAATACAGATCTGAACCATAGGATTGTCAATGGCCTCCACAAGCTCCAGCAGTTCTTCCCCTCTGGCACAGTAGCTGACCTTCTCGGAATTCTTCGCCATATTCTCAATGGCCATGCCCACGTGGTGATCTGCATAGATCTCCCCCCAGCGCTTAAAATATTCTCTGTTGTAGGTAAAAGACTTCTTATAATCATACCAGGTATCCTGCCATACCGTGTAGGGATGAACCACCATCCATTTGGCTCCCAGCCTTTCGGCTGCAATGACGCTGCGGCGCATCAACTCCTCTCCCCACTCCCCGTCTACCCGGGTTAAATCTTCCTTAAAAGGATTGCCTATGGTCCAGTAGGCATGAGCCTGGATAAATTCCACCCCCAGTTCCCGGGCCAGCATCAAGGTGTCCTCCACCCACTGTTCCCAGTCCTCAAGGGCCAAGGCCTGTCCCGGTCTTGAAAATCCACAGAGATTGGCGTCAATGTACTTGTAACCGGCAGCTGCACAAGCCCTCACCGCATCCTCCATGGAAACCGAATAAGGCTTTCCCAAATGAAAATTCATAATATTCGTTGATGTACACAGCTTCATTGTTCTCCTCCTGGCATTCTTGCCGCTGACCAAACTTATTTGCTAATTATAACTATACAATATGTAATAACATATGTCAAACTGTTTTTTAATGTATTTACATTAATAACTCGCTTTAAAGTTTGAAACTTTAAAGCAGAGAAGCGTTGACAAATTCCTGTTTTCCTTTTACAATAGGAAAGTACGAAAGCATGAATAGAAACCGCATGAGAGGATATTACCATGATTATTATTATGAGACCCAACGCCTCCCAGGAGGCTGTAGCCAAAGTTACAAAGCTTATTGAGTCCAAAGGGCTCCAGGTTCATCTGTCAAAGGGCGACGAGGTTACCATCGTAGGAGTGGTGGGAGACAAATCAAAGCTTCACGGCTCCAACATCGAAATCTCCGAAGGGGTTGACAAGATTGTCAATGTAACCGAGTCCTATAAGCTGGTCAACAAAAAATTCCACCCTGAAGATTCGATAATCCCTGTAGGCAATACTACCATAGGCCCGGGCAATATCACGGTTATGGCAGGCCCCTGCGCCATTGAAAGCAGAGAACAGCTTATGGAAACTGCTTTTGCCGTGAAAAATGCAGGAGCCACGTTCCTTCGGGGCGGAGCCTACAAACCCAGGACCTCCCCCTACTCGTTCCAGGGCTTGGAAGAGGAGGGCCTTAAATATATGAAGGAAGCCAAGGAGGCCACAGGGCTTAATGTTATCTGCGAAGTTACCAGCGCCCATGCCATCGAAGCCGCGGTCCGTTATGTGGACATGCTGCAGATCGGCGCCAGAAATATGCAGAATTTTGAACTTTTAAAGGAAGCCGGCAAATCCGGCGTCCCTGTTCTTCTAAAGCGGGGCCTGTCAGCCACCATCGACGAATGGCTCAACGCCGCGGAATACATTATTTCAGAGGGGAACCCCAACATTGTCCTGTGTGAGCGTGGTATCCGTACCTACGAGACCAGTACCCGCAACACCTTGGATATCAGTGCCGTCCCCGTAATCCGGGCCAAGAGCCACCTGCCCGTTATCGTGGATCCCAGCCATGCCACGGGAGTCCGGGCCTATGTGGAGCCTTTGGCAAAGGCGGCTGTGGCCGCAGGCGCTGATGGCCTTATGATCGAAGCCCATCCCTGTCCCTCCTGCGCCCTCTCTGACGGGCCTCAGTCCCTGACCTTTGAGCAGTTTGAGACCCTGATGAAGGACCTGCTGCCCTTTGCACAGCTGGTGGGGAGGACAATGTAATGACAGATTCCAAAATCGCCTTTATAGGACTTGGCCTTATGGGCGGCTCTATGGCCAGAGGAATCAAGCGTTCTCATCCCCATGTCACCATCATGGCCTATATGCGGACCCGCTCCAAGCTGGACCAGGCAAAAAAGGACGGTATCATCGATATCGTTCTTTCAGAACCTGGCGATAAAAGGCTTAAGGAGTGCGATCTTATTTTCCTATGTACCCCCGTGGAGTACAATGCCGCATATCTAGCCCGGCTGAAGCCCCTTTTAAAACCCGGCGCACTGATCACCGATATAGGCAGCACCAAGTCGGATATTCACCGACATGTGCAGGAGCTTCACATGGAATCCGTGTTCATAGGCGGCCATCCCATGGCAGGCTCTGAAAAGACAGGGTACGAGAATTCCTCTGATCATCTTCTTGAGAATGCCTATTACATCATTACTCCCACGGCCCAAAGCCGGCAGGAGGATATAGACCGTCTGGTAGCTGTGGCCCGGACCATGGGATCCATCCCCATTGTTCTTGATTATAACCGCCATGACCAGATTACCGCCGCCATAAGTCATCTTCCCCACATTGTGGCCTCCACACTGGTGAATCTTGTAAAGGACAGCGACAAAGAGGATGAGCTCATGAAACGTCTGGCTGCCGGAGGGTTTAAGGATATCACAAGAATCGCCTCCTCCTCCCCGGAGATGTGGCAGCAGATCTGCATGACAAACAGGGGCAACCTGGCTCATATTCTCAGATCCTATATCACTTCCCTTGAGAATGCCTTGGCCCAGCTGGAGGCAAAGGACTCCCAGTCCATCTACCGCCTCTTTGAGACCTCCAGAGACTACCGCAATACCTTCTCTGAGCAGTCAAAGGGGCCCATTGACCCTGATTACAGCTTTACCGTGGATATCGCCGACGAGGTGGGGGCTATCTCCACCATCTCCGTGATTCTGGCTGCCGGAGGCGTCAGCATCAAGAATATCGGCATCAATCACAACCGGGAGCACGGGGAAGGAGCCCTGCGCATTGCCTTTTATGACAAGGAATCCATGGAAAAAGCGTGGGAACGGCTTAAAAAATACCGCTATGAGCTGATGATGTAGAGGAGAGATGAATATGATAATAAGAAAATCAAAGGGCCTTCACGGCCAGGTTCAGGTGCCCGGAGACAAATCCATCTCCCACAGAAGCGTAATGTTTGGTTCCATAGCCAAAGGAAAAACAGAGATTCATCATTATCTTCAGGGAGCGGACTGCCTATCGACCATCTCCTGCTTTCGCAGCATGGGAATTGACATTGATAACCAGGGGGACATCGTGGTGGTTCACGGCAAAGGCCTGCGGGGTCTTAAAAGGCCTGAGGGAGTCTTGGACTGCGGCAACAGCGGCACCACCACCCGCCTGATCTCCGGCATTCTGGCTGCCCAGAATTTTGATGTTGTGCTCACAGGCGACGAGTCTATTCAAAAACGGCCCATGAAGCGCATTATGGAGCCTCTGACTCTTATGGGCGCCCATATCCACAGTTTGAAGGATAACGGGTGTGCGCCTCTTGAGATCACAGGGGGGCCTCTTAGGGGAATCACCTACACTTCCAAGGTGGCTTCGGCCCAGGTAAAATCCGCCATCCTCCTGGCAGGGCTTTATGCCGAGGGAGCTACGAAGGTGACGGAGCCTTACCTTTCCAGAAACCACAGTGAGATTATGCTTAAGTACTTTGGGGCTGACGTGTCTTCGGAGGGCACCACTGCCATCCTTCATCCCGGAAGGGAACCGGAAGGGCGTCTCGTATCCGTGCCCGGGGACATCTCCTCCGCCGCCTACTTGATCTGCGCCGGGCTTATGGTTCCAAACTCGGAAATCCTTCTTCACCATGTAGGCATTAACCCCACCAGAGCCGGGATTCTTAAGGTGTGCCGGGCCATGGGCGCAGATATCACCCTTATGAATGAACAGTCGGACTCCGGAGAACCTACGGCAGATATCCTGGTCCGCTCCTCCTTACTTCACGGCACGGTCATGGAAGGGGCACTGATTCCCACCCTCATCGATGAACTGCCCATGCTGGCCGCCATGGCCTGCTTCGCAGAAGGGGAAACCATCATCCGTGATGCGGCAGAGCTAAAGGTCAAGGAGTCCAACCGCATCCAGGTCATGGTCCGCAATCTTGCCGCCATGGGGGCGGATGTGACGGAGACAGAGGATGGCATGATCATCCGGGGCGGCAGGCCCCTTCACGGGGCGGTGATCCACAGCTGCCTGGATCACCGCATCGCCATGACTTTTGCCGTCGCCGGGCTGTGTGCGGAGGGAGAGACAAAGATTACAGGCGGAGAATGTGTGAAGATCTCTTATCCCGGATTCTATGAGGATTTGATGAGGCTGGCAAAATAGGGATGCCTTTTAAAGGTTAAAGCCCGGCAGCTCGGCGTTACCGCCAAGCTGCCGGGTCTTCTTTTTTCTTCTATGCCGGGAATATAGTCATGGAAAACAGTACGCATACAATTCCCAGAATCATACAGGGAATCCAGCTCATCTTGGCAAGATCCTTCACAGAATACCCTCCCGCCGGCATCACATAGGCGATAGCCGGACTGGCCATGGGAGTGAAGAAGGAACAGGATCCTGCAACACGAAGGATGCACAAAACCCCTGCCGGATTAATCTTAAGGGACATACATACCATGATAGCGAGAGGGGTAAATACGTTATCCACAGCAGTGTTGGACATAACCTGGGTCAGAAGGAACGGGACGACAAAGAATACTGCGCCTACCAAATAAGGATTGGTAATTCCTCCCATGGCGATCTGAAGCCAGTTTCCTACCAGCTGGGCAGCTCCCGTCTCCGACAATGCATTGGCAATTCCCAGAGAACCTGCTGTCAGAAAAATAATATTCCAGTTTACCGCACCAAAGGCTTCCTTATCGTTTAAGATTCCGAATCCGCACATGGCCATAGCACCCAAACTTGCAACAACCCAGGAATCTATATGAATCAGTGTTCCGGCCAGCATTCCGGCTGTAGTCATAAGAAAGATCATATATGCCGTTTTCTCCTTTGCCGGAGACAGCATTTTCTTATCACCGCTTCTGCCTTTTGCTTCCTGAATAGGCATAGAAGGAGCCTTGGGAGCTAATTTCCAGCCCCAGATCAGCATGAATATGGTGCAAAGTATTACTGCCGGCAGACGTCCCAGCCACAGATCCCAGATCGCCAGCCTCTCCGAGGCTCCCAAGGATTCTAAGAAACCGTTGTAGCGTCCATAAGCGGAAGCGCCGTTGGCCACCGGAAACCATCCGACCCAGCTCAAGGCACCGATGGAGACAGGAAAAATAATCCTTGCAGGACTGATTTCCAGCTCATCACACATGGAGTAGATAATGGGCATCAAAATGGCCAACGCTACGGTGGCATTCATAAACTGACTCAAAATCCCCACAATCAGATACAGACAGATTATAATGCTGTGCTCGCTTTTTCCGAACCGATAGGCAATCTTTGTTACATGGGCGGCAAAATTTGTCCGGTTCAGGCCTCCTGTCACGATCATCATGGCAAAAATCAGAATCACATTGGTGTTCTGAAACCCGGCAAATGCCTGACTGGCCTTTAAGACACCAGTCATATAAAGGATTACACAGGCCCCGGCTGCCGGAAGGGCAAAGGGAAATTTTCCGCTCATGAACATAATAATGGTGATAACAAGCACTCCTATACTGATAGCAACTGGTGACATTTTTTATCCTCCTATTGTCTGTCAAAGAAATCAAAGACTTTATCCAACACATGGGTCCAGGCAAAGCTGTGGTCCCCGCCTCCTACATGATATATGGTATAATCGCTTCCTCTGCTCACGAACTCTGCCGCCGCCTCATCCTGGCAGCAGGCTCCAAACTCATCCTCGGTTCCTACTATAAAAAACACCGGGGTTTTTCCAAGACTTTCTACGGAAAAATACTTGGGACTCACATTGCCCCCGCTTGGGCTTACGGCCCGGAATATGCCGGGGTTCTGTCCTGCCAGCCAAATACAGCCTGCGCCTCCCATACTGTTGCCCATGAGAAAAATCTTTTGGGGATCAACGGTATACTGTTCTCTTGTCACAGCCAGCATACTCATCACGCAGTCCTGGCTCAGTCTCCGCTCCTCCTTCTGTTCCTCTGTAAGCATCAGCGGGTTTTTGGGATCCTCAGCAAGATTCCGGCTGTTTACGCCTCCGCTGGTAGGGTAGCCATATCCGTAGAAGGAACGATAATAAAGACCGTTGACCGCCAGGATCATATATCCTCTCTCCTCCGCCAGTCTGGCTAATTCTCCTCTGCTCCTCTCAAAAACAGCATTGTGGTTTCCGTTGGCGCCGTGAAGCCCTACGATAAGCTTCGTCGGTGTTCCTTCTCTGTAACTTGTGGGAATATAGATTCTGTAAGGGACAATCCTGCGGGCCGGTTCATACCAGATGGTTTTGTAAAAATCACCATAGGTTTTCTTCCCGGAAAGAATCATATCCATATACAG
Organism: Hungatella sp.; assembly: GCA_022796015.1. Taxonomy (GTDB): domain Bacteria; phylum Bacillota; class Clostridia; order Lachnospirales; family Lachnospiraceae; genus UBA3402. The sequence continues at coordinate 30,095 of JAAWHU010000013.1, forward strand.
ATACGCCTTTTTTAAATCAATCTCCTCCAACTCATCGCTGACCATATAGTATGGGGCACGGACCGCAAAATGAGCGCCCAGAACTCCGTGGAAAAGACCGCCCATGGGAAGATACCACTCCCCCTCAATCCAACGCGGCCCCAATCCCATATGGGCCTCCCATGCCTGTGTCTCATCCCGGGATTCCACATGGACCCGACCTCCTCCCTGGGTGGCTGTGATCCTCAGATCATTGATAAAGATAACTAATTTTCCATTTTCCTCCTTCCATCTTAAGTCCGGCGAAAAGATCCGTTCCAGGTCAATAAGACTTATCATGCAGTCTTCGCCTGCTTCCACGGGTTCCGAAGACAGCTGCCAGGTATGGCGCCCTAAAAATACGGTTCGGCACCTGGGTTTGCAGTAAATAGTTGTTATATTGGAATAATACTTTGCCTTTGACTGTACCAGCATAATCATGTACCTTTCTTATGAATTTTACATCTGTAAGTTCCTAATTCCTGCGCAGTTTTATATCTTTGTTATAGCCTGGTTGTTGAAAAATGTAAAATAACTGTTTATAATCAAATCATAGATAAAAACGAACAATAAGGAGGTAGGGCCCTTTTGGAATATCTTCAGATGAACTATTTCTGTGAAGTATATCGTCTCAAAAGCATTAGCAAAGCCGCCAGACAGCTCCATATTACACAGCCCACCATGTCTTCGGCGATCTTAAATCTGGAGCAGCAGCTGGGTTATCCTTTGTTTGTAAGGCTTCATCAGCAGCTCTATCCTACGGTCTGGGGAACGCTGCTTTACGAAGAAGCGTCTCCTTTTGTCCAATCCATGGGGAGACTGGAATATGAGATGCGTCACATCGGTTCCGGGCAGCAGCAGATTATTCTGGCAAAAAATATCCAGTCTTCGGCTCTCCTTTTGGAATCCATCACCCGCTTCCGTATTCTCCATCCGGAAATCCGGATCGAGACCATCAAGTCTTCCAGCTCCCAAAACGGAGAGCTTCTGCGCCGGCACAAGGCGGATCTGGCTTTCGGCAACCTGGAACATCTGAAGCCTAAGGAAGAGGAGGGGCGCCTGTTTCTGGAGGAAGAAACACAGTACTGCACTAACGAGAACAGTCCTTTAGCCGGTTATAAAAAAGTTACCATTCCCGATATCGCCGGACGTCCCTTGGCCGTAATGCGCCATGGTTTTGACCAATACAGCCTTATACTCAAAAGCTTCCAGAGATACCGCATGAAGCCTAACATTATCCTCTATGCCGAGGAGCTTCACTCTCTCATAGAGCTGGCCAAAAAAGGAATTGCCGACTCCTTTTTATTCAGCCGCATTATTAAACATAATCCTCCTCTCCACGGCGCCTCCCTGACCCCTGTGCGCCATATGCATCTGGGATTCTGGTGGAGAAAAGATCACAAATTAACCGATACCGAACGTTGTCTCATGGATTTTATATATGATGATATCAATGGAGGAACAGATAAACCATGACGATTCAACAGATGATTTATTTTAATGAAATTTGTAAACATAAGGGACTCAGAGAGGCAGCCGGCAGTTTGGGAATCTCCCAGTCCACCCTCAGCCTGTCTATACGGCGCCTGGAAGAAGAGTTCGGAACCAAGCTCTTTACCAGAGAACATCGAAAAATGGAGCTTACGGATGCCGGCAGATTTTATCTGGCTCAATGCGGTCCTCTTTTGGAACAATATAACGAAATCACCGAACATGTGACCGAGAAAATGGAGTCCCGGGCTTTTGAAGCCGCATTTGCCCCATCACTCGGGGTGTTTATGGCCTCTGCAGCCCAAAATCTTGAAAAATGGATCCCTACCGGAAGAAAAGCGGTGTATCGGGAAGCTGCCGCATGTCCCCGGCTTGAAGAGCTGATCCAGGGACGCCCCGGCCTCTACCTCTCCTATCTCTCCCACTCTTCTGAAGAGAAGGAAAATGGCATCTGCCGGAAGATCCTACGAAAAGATACCTGGTCCATCACCTGCAGCAGGGCCCTTATGGAACAGCTCTCCTTGGACTCCTGTCTGTCCTCTCTGCAGCTTATTCATAAACTTATGGAACTGCCTGTCTGTCAGTATATGGGAGAACAGGAGCTTTATGAGAGGCCCCTTTTTTTCCTCGCCGGTGAAGTGTATTCTTCCTACGCTCAACTCCATACAGTCCTCTCCTTTGTCGCTAAAGAACGGCTGATCACGGTACTGCCTCACTTAATCGTCCTACAGGAGCCCGGTTTCTGCTCCTTTCCCCTGCCTTCTGCCCCACCCATTTATCTTACGGCCGCCTACTGTGACCATGGACCCGATGCGCCTATCGTTAAAAACATGATTCAGTCCCTGCAGAAACATTGTTTCTAAACCAATAGGCGCCAATCAAAAAAGGACATGGCCATACCAATGGCCATGTCCTTTTCCTATCTATCTCTTATCTCAATATTCCCTACAGCTCCGAATACCCAAATGCATTCACCAGCGCATCCAGCTTCTGCTTCTGCTGGCAAAGGGGGCAGTGCCGGTAATCAAAGGACTCATAATCCGGAATATCCTTCTTTCCGAAGACAGCCTTAATGGGAATCCCGTCCACCTCGTCCACTGCGCCGAAGATGGCAGAGACACCAGTCATAATTCCGTTGTAGTACAGAATACTCTCAATCACCTTGTTGACAGTCAGGCCTGTAGTAACCGAGGATACCAGTACCAGCACATGCTTGTCTTCAATCATGTGAACCAGGTTGTCACGGAAGATAATCTGGCTGTTATTGTTGAACTCCGGCCTCACCACATAGATACTCTTATGCTGATTCATAGACATAAAGCCGCCCTTGGCAAGCTCATCTGACAAAAAGGCGCCGATCACCTCCATGCCCTCCATACACACAATGGTGTCCACCACCGTATCAAAGAGATAGAGATGAGCCATGGCCTTTGCAACCGCTCTTGCCTCGCTGGTTCTGCTCTTTAACATGGTCAGGTCCAGATAGTAGTTGATATGTGCATGATTCGTTGCAAAATGTCCCGGAATCACTCTCATCTGTGCCGTAGTCCCTGTGGTTCCTATCTTTTTCATTCTTGTCTTCATAATAGGAATATCCCCCTTTTTATTCTACATTGCGCAAACTGCCGTCCGCTGGTTTTATTATACTAAATTTTCAGAAAATACACAACCATTTTCCTATTTTTTATGCAATAATTGTCGGCTGTTCGTTGTTCACACCATGACGAATCACTCTGCTGATTAGTCATGAGCCCATACAGTTACGTTCACAGGGCACCCTGTGAACAGTAACGGCTATTCCGTTATGGCCCACACCCTGGCGGGAAGTCCTGTGGCTCCCTCGATCCTTGGGTAGGACACCAAAACTACAGCCCCTGCAGGGGCTACTTTGTCAAGATTCGTAAGAACCTCCACCTGAAGCTTACCTTTGTCCAGCACATACCTCTCGCAGGCCAGGTCTCCTGCTGCTGCCGCCTCCGAGGATGCATCGGTATCCAGGGTCTCATGTCCGTTGGCAGCGGCGTTTCTCTCCTCGTAAATGTATCTTAAGGCCTCCATGGACCAGCCCGGGAAATTCTCTCCCCCATGGGCGTCCGTCCCGGAGAGGGCATCCATATCCGGCCATCTTTTGGACCAGTCTGTTCTCAGAGCCACAAAGGCGCCATCAGGAATCTCCCCGTACTTTGCCTCATACTCTTTCATATCCTGGGCCGTCGCCACATAGGTAGGGTTCTCCTTTACCTTCTCCGTTAGATCCACCACACACAGAGGGAACACCAGATCCTTCACTCCGTATTGCTCGGAAAGCTCCCGATCCTTCACAAAATGGCCGGGAAAATCGATATGAGTGCCGAACTGCCCCGGAAACTTAAATGTCTGAATCAGACAGTCAAGCATCTCGCCTCCCCAGTCAAAGCAGGTGGTTCCAAGCTCCACGGAACCTTCGGGAATCCCTGCCCAGTAGGGGCTGTCATTGTTGAGAGAATGAGAAAGCTCCACCCATTTGTACTTCTTTGCCTCTTTCAAGGCTTCCCACAGCTTATACATATATGACCTCCTATGTTATACTGCCTTTTGGCAGCTTTTTCTCTGTGCAGCCGTCACGCCTGTGTGCGGCAGGCTTCCCTGTCTGTTAGCTGCCTTACTGCTGCCCTGGGTTCATGTCCCAAGGGGAAAATGGCAGGCCACCTTCCGTCCCTGGTACTCCTTAAGCTCCGGCTCCTTCTCGGCGCAGATATCCTTGGCATAAGGGCACCTGGTACGGAACCGACAGCCGGAAGGAGGATTCACTGCACTTGGAATCTCCCCTGACAGAATATTTTCTCTCTTCTGCTTTTTCTCCGGATCCATGCTGGGCACCGCATCCAGGAGAAACCTGGTGTAAGGATGCATGGGATTTGTGTAGATCTCCTCCGTGTCTCCGATCTCGCACACCTTGCCTAAAAACATGACGCAGATTCGGTCGGAAATATAGTGCACCACCCCCAGATCATGGGAGATAAAGAGATAAGTCAGGTCAAACTCCTGCTGCAGATCCTTTAAGAGATTCAGAATCTGAGACTGGATAGACACGTCAAGGGCCGACACCGGCTCATCGCATACAATAAGCTCCGGCTTTAAAGCCAAAGCCCTGGCAATACCGATTCTTTGACGCTGGCCGCCGCTGAACTGGTGGGGATACCGGTCAATAAGCTCCGGCCTGATTCCCACCATGTGCATCAATTCCCTTACCCTTGCCTCCGTCTCCTCCTTTGTAGGATACATCCTATGAGTGACCAAAGGCTCCCCGATCAAGTCCTTCACCTTCATGCGGGGATCCAGGCTGGCATAAGGATCCTGAAAGATCAGCTGAATCTTCTTATAGATCTGATTCATCTGCTTCTCGGAGAGAACGGTAATATCCTTTCCCCCAAAGAGAATCTGGCCGTTTGTAGGCTCGATAAGACGCATCATCATCCTCCCTAAGGTGCTCTTTCCGCACCCCGACTCTCCCACCAGGCTCAAGGTTTCCCCCTTGTAGATCTCTATAGACACATTGCTGACCGCGTGAACCACCTGTCTTTTCCTGATGCCAAAATTATTCTTAAGCTCATATTCCTTTGTCAGGTTCCGGGTCAGCAGAAGAACTTCTCTCTCGCTCATCATCCATCCTCCCTTTCCTGAATCATGGTTTCCTTAACCTGGGCCTCATCTGTCCCGCCGCCCTCGGCCGAATTCTCAAAGAGAAAGCACCTTACAAAATGGCCCGGGGAAACCTGGTAAAGCTCTGGTTCCTTCTCAAAGCATTTAGGCCCCGAATACTGGCACCTGGGACAGAACCGGCATCCCTTGGGCAGATGAAGCATACTGGGCACCATGCCCCGGATGTTGTACAGCCGTTCCTTGGACTCCATATCCGGCACAGACCGCATAAGACCATCAGTGTAGGGGTGACATACATGTTTAAATATCTCCTTCACCGTGCCGCTCTCCATAACCTTTCCGGCATACATCACATACAGCCTGGTACAGAACTGGGCCACTACCCCTAAGTTGTGGGTAATCATCATGACTGCCGTTTTCTTTTCCTCCTGAAGCTGCTTCATGAGATGGAGAATCTGAGCCTCTATGGTCACATCCAGCGCCGTAGTGGGCTCGTCCGCAATAAGGAGCTTGGGATTGCACACCATAGCCATGGCGATCATCACCCTCTGACGCAGGCCTCCCGAAAGCTGATGAGGATACTCCCCATAGCGCTTGGCCGCATCGGGAATCCCCACCATCTCAAACACCTGAATCACACGCTCCCTTGCCTCCCTCCGGTCCAATTCTTTATTGTGAAGGCATAGGGCCTCCTGCACCTGCTTTCCCACGGTAGTCACAGGGTTCAGAGAAGTCATGGGCTCCTGAAAGATCATGGCAATCTCATTGCCCAGAATCTTCCGCCTCTCTTTCAAGGCCATGTCTGTCAGACACCGTCCCTCAAAGAGGATTCTTCCTCCGTCCACCTTACCCGGCTTTTTTAAAAGCCCCATGACCGACATGGCTGTCATGCTCTTACCGCAGCCTGATTCTCCCACAATCCCCACGCTCTCTCCGGGCCCGATCTCGATCTCTACCCCATCCACCGCATGAACCTCCCCTTCCCTGGTAAAAAAGGTAGTCCGCAGTCCCTGGATTTCCAGTAATTTCTCTTCCATATCTCAGTTCCTTTCTATACAGGCCATCATTGCGCTGCCAGCCTCACAACTCTGTCACACTTATATAATTGCGAAACTCAAAGCCTGACTGAATATTCTGATCCTATCTTCTGGGAAAAGCCATTTACCCCATGGAATAGCGTCCATAGTGGCTTTCGCAATTACCTACCTCTTCATATGAGGATCCACCGCATCCCTTAGCCCATCTCCCAAAAAATTCAAGGCCAGCACCATAATAAGAATGGCAAGGCTTGGAAAAATCAGCATCCACGGGCTGGACACCGCATAGGTTCTGGCCTGGGACACCATAAGCCCCCAGCTGGAATCCGGCGGCTGAGTACCTACCCCCAGGAAGCTTAAGTTGGCCTCCGAGAGAATGGCGTCAGGAATATTCAGTGTAAACAGCACGATAAGGGAGGGCAGGCAGTTGGGAAGGATATGGCGGAACATAATGGTCCATTTCTTCACGCCCATGCCTCTGGCCGCCTCCACAAATTCCTGTTCCCGCAGGGAAAGAGTCTGGGAACGGACGATCCGGGCAGTCCCCGCCCATCCGATCATGGAAAGAGCGATGAAGATGTTGCTGGTGGTGGCTCCCAAGGTGTACATCACCACCATGGCCAGCACGATGGAGGGGAATGCCAGCACAATATCCGCCAGCCTCATAATCACTGCGTCAAGGTGCCTGATATAGCCGGAGACCATCCCCATAATAATCCCGATAAACATGGAAATGGAAGTGGGAATGATTCCAACCAGAAGGGACACCCTTCCCCCGTAGAGAATACGGGTAAAAATATCCCTGCCCAGGTCATCGGTTCCGCACCAGTGAGTCCTGCTGGGGGGAAGAAGCCGCTCCATAAGATTCACCGTATTGGGGTCAAAGGAGGTAAGCTTGTCGGCAAAGATAATGGCAAGAGCCATGACTGCCAGCACCACGGCGCTGGCCGCAGCCACCTTATTCTCCTGACACATCATGAGGAGCTTAGCCCGAAGGGTGTCCGGCCTTGGCATGTACTCCATCTCCTCCTCTTCCACCTGTCCGATAGCTTCCAGCCGTTCCTCCGGGGAATACTGGTCCTTCACCGAATCCACAGCCAGGCGGGCGGCCAGAGAAACAGCCTGTTCAAATGTCGCCATGTTATTTTCCTCCTTCCACTCGAATTCTCGGGTCTACTACACAGTACAGAATATCTGCAATCAGATTGCCCACAATAATCACCGTGGTAGTAAAAATCACGGTTCCCTGGAGAAGGGGCATATCCCTGCCATTGATGGCGTCCACTGCCAGCCGGCCGATACCCGGAATACTGAAAAGGGTCTCCGTAATCACCGCTCCGGACAGTAGGCTTGAGATCTGAATGGCCATCATGGTGATAACCGGCAGGAGGGAATTCTTCAGGGCATGCTTTACAATCACAGGCACAGGCGCCAGGCCCTTAGCCCTGGCGGTCCTGATATAATCGTCCTCCAAAACCTCCAAAAGGCTTGACCTGGTAAGACGGGCAATAGTGCCTGCCGCATTCCAGCCCAGGACAAGGGCAGGGAGGATCAGATGCATAGGGGAAGCAAAGCCTGACACCGGAAGGATTCCGTTAAAGATGTTCTGGAGAAACATTCCCACGGAGAAAGCAGGCAGGGACACGCCGCACAAGGCAAAGCCCATAAAGAGATGGTCGATGATGGAATTTTTTTTCACGGCAGAGATCACTCCCGCCGGAATCCCGATCACCCATGACAGTGCCGCTGCAGTGACAGCCAGCATCAGAGTCTTTGGAAATGCATTGGCAATAACGGAGGATACGCTCCTCATCAGCTTATAGGATGTGCCGAAATCCCCATGAAGGGCATTCCACAAATACCATGCAAACTGAACATACCATGGATCATTTAAGTGCATGGTCTTGCTGAGACGCTCAATCACGTCCACCTTGACTTTCTCACCCATCATCACGGTCAGCGGATCCCCCGGGACTACGCTGAGCATGACAAAAATCAAAAACACCACTCCCACAAGTACGGGAATCGTAATCAATATCCGCTTGATTATGTATTTTAACATCTGCCCTTTCCTCCTTCTTAGCTTCGGTCTGGATCCGCCTCTCTGCTGCCCATAGGGAGTGGGGCAGCAGCCCTGTGCTATGTACTAGTGTATTGCCTTCCGACACGCTCTAATAAAAAGGCGGCCCGGATTGTGAGTAGGCCGCCTGTCAGTCTGTTATCTTTCAATAGAAACCGTATAATAGGAGGTATCTGTCCAGCCGTTCCACGGAATATGGAAATCCTTGATCCAGTCCTGAACCACCACAACATGATCCATCTGATACAGAGGCAGCACTGCCACTTCCTCCTGAACCATGGTAGTGTCTATCTTCTGATACAAAGCCATTCTCTCTTCTTCGTCCACCATAGCCCTGGCATCCTCCAGCCACTGGAAGACATCGGTGTTGGTGTGATTGATGGAACGTGCCTTCGCATTTTTCTCTGTAAAGAAGGTGTAGAGGAAATTATCCGGGTCATTGAAATCAGCCCACCACACGGCTCTGGTCATGCCGATGTTGCCTTCCTTCCTCTCGGCAAGAAAGGCCGCTTCATCCATCTGCTTGATGGTCACGTTGATTCCCACCTGGCTCAGCATGGACTGAACCACCTGGTTCATAGCCAGGGCGTCGGCGGCATCCGTAGTCTTCTGATAGATCTCCAAATCACAGCCATCGCCGTAGCCTGCCTCCGCCAGAAGGGCCTTGGCGCCTTCCGGATCATAAGGAATCTCCTGGGCCTCATAGGAACCGAGAACACCATCCGGAAGCATGGAGTTTACCACATGGCCGGCTCCGTTGTACATCTGATCCAGGATGGTCTGACGGTCAATGGCCATGGAGATGGCCTTCCTCACCCGCACGTCGTCCATGGGCTTTATGGACTGGTTGAAGGCGTAGAAATAATTGCCTGCCTCCGGCCCTGTCACCAGATTGTCCTTATATTTGTCGTTGCCCATAAAGTATGCCAGCTGAGAGGTTGAGCTGCTTAAGTCCACAATATCCAGCTCCCCGTTCTCATACATAAGCTTCTGGGTATTCTCGTCGGGAACCTGGATCAGCTCCACCCCGTCCACCTTGGCCGGGCCCTTGAAATAGTCGTCGTTGCGCACCAGAGTGATCTTGTCGTTAAGCACCCAGCTCTCCATCTTAAAGGGGCCGGTTCCCACAGTCACCGCCGGGTCGATTCCGAACTGATCCCCTGCCGCCTCTGTGGATTCCCTGTCATAGATGGAACAGGAAGGTGTGGCAAGATTGGCCAAAAAGGGGCCGAAGGGAACATCCAGCGTCAGTTCCACCGTGTAATCATCGACTGCCACGGCTCCCTCCACATGATCCGCCTGGCCGTTAAGCATATCATTGGCTCCCTTAATCATGCTGAAAAAGTCCGTGTTCAGCGCCGATGTGTCAGGATCCATCATGCGCTCAATGGTGTATACCACATCATCCGCCGTAAAATCCGATCCGTTGTGGAACTTTACATCATCTCTCAGGTGGAACGTGTATACCAGACCGTCCTCGCTGATATCCCATTTCTTCGCAAGGCCGGGAACAATGGTAGCCACTCCGTCTACCACCTCGCACTCCACAAGCCGGTCATAAATATTGAGGGGAACCACATAAAACTCTGTATTTTTCTGACAGTCTACTGTAGGAAACTCTTTTTTCTCAGGAATGCGGATCACATTACGTCCGGCTGCAGCGCCTTCTTTTGCGGCAGAAGTCTCCTCCCCGGCTGCGCCCGGGCTTGTCTCTGTCTGAGCCGCCTTGGTGGCGTCGGCTGCTGCCCCGGTAGTAGAGGTACTGTCCTCAAACGCAGAACCGCATCCGCTTAACATGCCCGCCGTCATAGCTCCGGCCAGCAGTAACGATACATATTTTTTCATAATCCTGCCTCCTCACAAACTCTGCTGTGCTGCAAAAAGGGCATTAGAAACTATCTAATGCCCCTTCGCACTAATATGTGATATTATAAAATGATTCTTTTCACATTGCAACTGTTTTTTATTGTTTTTTCTTCTGGAAAGCCAGCCGCTCATCCCCATCCCGCGCGTGAACCACACCGCAGTATTCAAAGCCGTTCTTTTTCAGAAGACTCTGCATCACCACATTGTTCCGATGGGTGTCTATCCTTACGTTGCCGCACTGCTGCCATGCCCACGAAAGACAGAAGGAGCCGGCCCCCTTCACCGTTCCCGCCGATGCGATGCGGTGCACCACTCCATAGGGCTCTTGGTCAAGCCACGCCCCATCCCAGATCCTGGCATAGTCCGGTTCCTCTCCCTCTCTAAAGTAGAATACGGCTCCCAGCCGGTCTCCTGCCATACACATAAACATGAGGCCCGCCTCGATGTCCCGGACAATCATGTCTCTCGGCGGGTATGTAGAAGGCCACTGGGTGGGATTGCCGTGGGCGGCCATAAACTGCCTGGCTCTTTCATAGATAGCCATGATCTCATCCAGATGGCTCATATCCGCCTGCCGGATCTGAAACTGTTCCTTTTTTTCTTCCATAATCTTTTCGTTACTGGGCCGCCGTAATTCCTGCTATCAGCTCATTCACCACGTCCTTGCTTTCCGGCACATAGCTGACGGTCATAGTTACCATATGATCGCCCAGACAGATGCTGTAATAGTCCTGATACAGGGCTCCCTCCATAAGGCTGGCAGAAAGCTTTGCAAAGCTTTGTCCGGCCAAGTCCACCTTCTCTTCCCCTTCCTTCTTGTACTGCATATCCGCAATCTTAGACACCTGCTCCCATACGATATTGAGATAGTCTTCTGCCGAAATATCCATACCGCCTGCAGTCAGCTTTATGTTCTCATAAGCCAGCTGTATGTTACTCTGTCCATCCGGCAGAACTACCATAAAGTCATATACGGTGGTGGCTTCAGACAGCTTTAACTGGGCTTCTGTGTAATTGCCGTTATTCACCAGAACCTCCTGCCCCGCACCCAGGACTGCCTGAACCTCTTCCTCCGTACACACATAGGAGTCCTCAGGGAAGGTGAGTGTCAGCCCCAGCCATGGATTGGTAAATACCAGCTCATCCCAGGTTCCTGTCTGGAAAGCCGGCCCCTCCTCCTTTGCCTCAGTGGGAGCCTCCGTAGTCTCCTCCTTTGTGGTCTCGGCTGCCGTGGTCTCCTCCTTTTTTGCCTCAGCCGCCGTAGTCTCGGCCTTTGTGGTCTCGGCTGCAGGAGACTTTGCATCCTTGCTTCCCCCACATCCTACTGCCGCCGCCATAACAAACGCTGTCATTACACACACCAATTTCTTTTTCATTCTAACTTCCTCCTATTATTTTAACTATGCTTCCTTATTGGGCCCCGCCATAATCTGACACATCTTCATGGCTTTTAGGGCATTCTCATGGCTCTGGGGCGTCACGCCTGCACAGCACCTGCCATCCACAATCACGGTAAGCTCCGGGGACATGGATTTAATCAGCATGGCATTGGAGATCACACAGATATCCGTGCACAGCCCTACAAGCTCCACGGACTCATAGTTTCCCCCGGCCGCATACTGTCCGCACTCCACAGAACCAAAAGCTCTTTTCTCAAACCGCTTTCCTGAAAAATCCTTCAGGCTTTCGTGAAGCATCCAGCCATGAGAATCCTTGATACAGTGCTTCACAGGAAGATTCCTTCCCTCCTGAGTATCCAGATAATCTTCAAAATGAGTGTCCATTGTAAAGACCACCTCATCCCCTGCCTCTTCATAGGCTTTTATCTTTTCCTTTACTGCCGGCACAACGGCCTCTGCCTCTTTTGTTCCCAGACTGCCATCAATAAAATCATTCTGCATGTCTACAACAATCAGCAGTTTCTTCACCTGATACGCCTCCCTCCCTTACATATAAGTTCCTTTCCGATTCTACCACAGAAAGTTTGCCTTGACAAGTCGACAGGCGGAGAAAGAATCTGCAAAAATCTCTGCCCCCCTCCTTCTTCAGAGGGGTGCAGAGATTGCAGCTTTAACCATATGCTCCACGCCGGCAAGCCAGTGAGCCCAGGTCAAAGGTTCCTGCCATTCCTTTGCCCAAAGCCGGCCTCCTATCTTCTTTTTTAACTTTTCTTTGAGGATCCCGGCGCTGAGTCCCAACTGGTCATGGGGAGAATAGGCAAGAAACACCTGAAGCCTCTCATCTGTAAGGTTTTCCAGCCAGTAACCAAGGTCATAGTCCCCGCCTCTTAAAACCGCCGTATTCCTTGTTCCGAAGGCATGCTCCGCCTGGCTTTCCATCGTTTCCTCCCAGTTCTCATCTGTGAGAGAGCCGGCCGATAACGCGGCGGCAGCCCTGTACCTTCCGGGAAAACGAAGGGCGGCCATCACAGCGCCGTAGGCTCCCTCCTTTGCTCCTGCAATCATCTGAAATCCCATATCCGCCGGGAAATAATGGGCTGCCATCTCAGGAAGCTCCTTCGTCAGCATCTTAAAATAGTCGAGGCCATATGCCATATCCAGTCCGTAGCTCAGCTTCATATCCGGCATAACCGCTATAATCCCGTATTTTTCTGCCAGCTGCTCCACCCCGGTATTCCTCTGCCATGCCGTGTGGTCACAACCTATGGGCGGAAGAAGCCACAGCACCGGATAAAGCTCCCTCGGGTATGCTTCCACAGGGATTATTACGTTCATAGAGCTGCACTCCGTAAGGGCCTCAGAAAAAAAATGAGTCTGAATCAACGCCATCTCACTGCTCTCCTTCCTCCTTCAGGGTTCCAAGGAACTTCTCAATCCACTCATCCCAGAAGACCCACTCATGGCTTCCGGGCCCCTCATGATATTCATATCGGTAGGGATTGCCCGGTATGGATTCAAAGGTTTCCTTCAGTTTCATGGCCACGGGATAACGAATATCCTCTGTCCCCATGGCATGGTAAACTCTGGGCACCACAGCGTGCTCCTCTGCCGTCTCCTTTATCACCTTCAAGATGTCATAATCCGTGCCTGCCAGGCTGTCTGAGTCCTCCACTCCGTAGATGTCCCGGTTGCATTTTAAATAACCTGCTCCGTTTTTGTCTTTTCCTCTCCACAATCCTTCCAAAGGAGCAATGCCTCCTGTAGAGAGCATACAGATTACTCCGTATTGCCGGGGGTTGTGAAGCCCGATCCACATAGCTCCTCCTCCCCCCATAGACAGCCCTGCAATGTAATTTTCCTCCCGTCTCCTGCTCATCCTGGGAAACAGTCTGGCACAGAGCCGGGGAAGCTCTTCGGATATAAAGTCATAATACTTGGGCCCGTGAACCATATTCAGATACCGGCTGTAGCTGACCTCCGGCATTACCACCATGATTCCAAGGGGCGCCGCATACCGCTCGATGGAAGTTCTCCTCATCCAGATGGTGTGGTCGTCGCTTCTGCCGTGAAGCAGCCACAGCACCGGGTACTGTTTTTTACTCTCCTTTCCCGCCAGGCCGATTCCCTGCATCCGCTCCGGCATAATCACGGAGATTCCCGTGTCCATATTTAACACATCCGAATGAAGATTCACATGTAAAAGCGCCATGATTGTTCTCCTCCTTCCTCATCCCTTTACTGCCCCTTCCATCATACCGGCTACAATCTTCTTCTGGAACAGACAATAGACAATAAAGATAGGCAGTATGGATAAAAGCATAACCGCAAAGACAATGGTAAAGTTCGTTGAATTTTCCGTCCGGAAGGAATACTGATACAAGGTGAGGGTCCTGTTTAAGTTGGACTGGTTTAAAACCAGAGACGGCATAAAATAGTCGTTCCAGATCCACAGGGAATTCTTGATTACCACCGTGGAGATAATGGGCTTCATAATCGGTCTTACGATCTTATAGAACACCTGGTTTGTGCTGGCGCCATCTATGTAAGCCGCCTCCTCCAAGTCCTCCGGCATGGAAGACAGATATCCCACCATGAGAAAAATACCCTCACAGGTGGAATTGGCAATATAGAGAAGGATTGCCCCCCAGCGGTTTAAAAGCTCCAGCTGGCTCATAAGCTTTACCATGGGAAGCATCTTCACCTGGAATGGAATAAAGATGCCTGCCACCATAAAAAAGTACAGAAAATTATAGAACTTAGAGTGAAATCTCCTCCGGGATATGGCATAGGAGCACATGGGAAGAAAGAAAACCATGGCCGCCACGGAAATCCCCGTAATCACAGCGGAATTCTTCAAAGCAATAAAATAATCGGGCCTCTTAAGAACATACAAAAAATTGTCATACACCATGCGCTTAGGCAGACCGAAAAAGTTGCTGAAGATATCGCTCATATCCTTTAAGGACGAGACCACGGTCAGATAAAAGGGAAAGATCACCAGGAGAGCGCCTAAGGACAGGGCCGTGTAAGCCAATACCGCAATCATTGTTCTTTTCTTCATATCAACCCTCCCTTAATCATAGATTTTTCTCTTATCCGTAAATTTAATCTGTGCAATGGAAATCACCGCAATGATAAACGCAACGATCATTGCCTGGGAGATGGCATAGCCGAACTTCATGTCTTCAAAGCCGATTCTGTAGATGGACAGAGTAATACTCTCTGTGGCTCCTGCCGGACCTCCCGTGGTAAGAGCCATAATATAGTCGTAGATCATCAGCCCTTCCTTCAGAAGGAGAACAAAAATAATACTTAATATGGGAAGTATATATCTTAATGTTATGTAATAAAAACGCTGCCTGCCGTTGGCCCCATCTACGGTGGCTGCCTCCAGGATCTCCCCCGGAATGGTCTGCAGGGCAGAGATCACAAGGACCGTTGGGATGGCCACGCTTTTCCACACATTGGTTGCCAAAATCCCGTATATGGCTGTGCTGCGCCCGGACAATATATTTTTCTTTAAAGCCTCAATACCCAGATATTCTCCGATTCCCGGTATTCCCTGAAAGAAAATATAGTTAAAGATCAGTCCGATGGTAAGCATGCTGACGCAGGCGGGAAAGAAATATACGGCGCGGAACACATTCTGCCCCTTTAGCTTCAGATCCATAAGAAGGGCCAGAATCACTGCCAGGATCATGACACAGAGAATCAGCATGGCGGCATAGCGGAGATTAAAGGTTACTGCCCTACGAAATCTCCTGTCCTTTAGGATCTTAATATAGTTGGAAAATCCTACCATCTTATAGTTCTTGCCGATTCCGTTCCAGTTCGTAAAGCTGTAGTAAAGCCCCAGTCCTATGGGGACAATGGACAGCAGGGAATACAGGATAAAATTAGGCAGGATGTATAAAAAATGGGTTATATTTCTGTCTCTGTTCTTCTTTGATTTAACATTCACGGCGATCTCCTTTTTGTATTTCTTATTCGGAGGTATAGTATTCCTCCACCAGGCTCTGGAATTCCTCCAGGAAAGTATCTACATCCTTGTCAAGAATCAGAGCCTGCACCGATACATTCAGGTTGTTTCTCAGATCCTGGGTCCAGACGCTGGCCAGGGATGGCCCGAATCTTCCTGCATTGACAAACTCATTGATCTCCTCCAACTGTTTCACACCGTAATTCACCCCTTTAATCAAGGTAGGATTCTTGTCCCGGTCACTGAATTCCTGGGCAATGTCTTCTCTTACCAGGAAGTTCAAAAGCTTTAACGCCGCCTGATACTGCTCCTCTGTGCTGTCGGAGGAAATGCTGAATGCAGTGTCCACAGTGCCTGCCGTCCAGAATTCCTCCTCGGAGATCACAGGAATGGCAGTGCAGTCAAAATTCAATTCCGGATTCATGGCCTCAAAGATAACCACGGCCCAGGAGCCATCGATGTACATGGCAGATTTTCCGCTGGTAAATTCCTCGTAAGCCGGCTCGTCGTCATAGCCTAAGGAATCGGGATTAGCATACTGACGAAGCTTCACAATAGTCTCTGCATAGGCGCGGATATTGGGATCCTCCGTAATCTTATAGTCCCCTGCTATGAGCTGGTCGCACTTGGTGTAAAAATCATGATCCACACAGCCGATAAGAGTCCGGTCAAACATCTGGCTGATACGGGTGGTTTTTTTATCCGGGAAGGAGAAGGGCTGGATTCCTGCTTCCACCAGCTTGTCGCACACTCCCCACAATTCTTCCATGGTCTTCGGTACCTCCAGCTTCAGCTCTTCAAAGATGTCCTTGTTATAGTACAATCCATAGGTATTGGTCGTTAAAGGAAGGGAATACTGTTTTCCATCGATCTCACACCGGTCCAGAACTCCCGGAACCACTCTCTCCATAAAGGGTTCATCGGTCAGTTCCCGGAACAGGCCTTCCCGGAACATATCCTTGTAGGAGGCGCTCCATGGAAATACGGAGACAACATTGGGGATATTGCCGGCTGCCACCCGGGAGATCAGAGTTGTGGTGGTAGTCTCCGCCAGAGTAATATTGACCTGGATATCCGGGTTCTCCTCCATAAATCTTGCTATCAGCTCGTTATACAATTCCACATTTTCTGGTTTTTGATGGAAAAATTCAATGGCCACCTTCTCCCCTGATGCCCCGGTTTCCCCTGATGCCGCCGTGGTTCCTTCTGTGGACACTACTGCCGATGTGGAATCAGCTGCCTGGGATGTCTGAGGCTCCGGTCCGGAGCTTCCCCCTGAACACCCATATAGTGCGGTTGTTATCAACATGGTTCCTGCCAAGATGACTGCTGCTCTTTTTTTCATCACTCACTGCTCCTTTTCTTTTTGTTGTTTCTTAGGCATTTGCGAAACTCAAAACTTAGCTGAATATTCTGACAATATATTCCAGGAAAAGCCATTACACCATGGAGCTTAAGACCATAAAAAACAGGAGGGCCCTCTGCCCGAGTGTTTTTTGTCCTACTGGGCTCAGCGGAATGCTCGGTGTACGAAGGCTTTGTATGGAATATATTGTCAGAATATTCTCATGGCTTTGACGTTCGCAATTACCTATTGTTGTTTCTCCGTTACAAATACAAGTCAAAGTATATACGTTTTTCTTTTTTTATAAATACCATTTTCAAATTTTACTTGCCATTTTCCAAGATTATTGTATTATTTACATAGAATGTTTTTTATGAGGTACTTTATGAACCGTCACTTTTCAATAAAAAAGGGATTATTTTCCATCGCAGGGCTCCAGTTTTTTCTGGCCATGGCGTTCCTGATCTACTCGGTTTTTATGAATACTTACCAGATATACAACGACGCCTCCAACCGGTACTATCAGACAGGCGAACAAATGCTGACCAATGCAGAGACCTATATCGGTATGCTGGAGCAGGCCACCCTATTCCCCTCCCGGCTTTACACCCAGAACAATGATTCCTATATCTGCCGGACCCTGCGAGAGGGAAACGTGCTGAAAAACTTTAAATTTTATACCTATTTTGACAGCCATGCACGGACGGAATTATCTCCTGCCCCCATAGACTTTATTGCCGTCTATGACTTAAAGGGCAACGGTGTGGCATCACCGAAAAGCACTGCCTACCGCCTTTGTTTTATCCACGATGATCCCGGCTGGCTTAAGGAGCTTTCCCAGTTTAACACCGGGACTCCTCTTCTGATTCCTCCCCAGCGTTTCTACGGCTCCGGAATGCATGACAAAGATTTCCGCTCCATCTGCATGGCCCGCGGAATCATGGATTTAAACACCATACGGATTGTGGGATACTGTGTGGCAGGTATGGACACGGACTATCTGGTCAGTGCCTTTCATCAGATCAGGCTGGCCCCCAACCAGAAATTTGCCTTGTACAAGGACCAGATCCGGCTGTTCGGAACTATCGATGATTCCTTTGACTGCGATTCCTATGCCAACTCCCCGGTTCCTTACGCCAACGGACTGAGCCGCCATGTGAAAGCCTGTCTGGGAGAATGGTATGTGTACAACAGTATTTTTCACGGCAACGGATACTCCTTAGTCATACAGACCCCTCTCACCGATGTAATCGGAGGCCTAAGCAGCGTTCACATCCTGTACACCCTGGTGATCTGCCTTATCCTTTTTATTATTATGGCCATCATCACCACGATTATCAAAAAAATTCTGTCCTCCTTAGACTGCCTTATTGAAGCCTGCAACCACTTTGAGCTGGGCCATGCCACCACGGTCTCCACCACAGATTTCCCCCTGGAAATCCAGGTTTTATCGGCATCCTTTAACCGGATGTCCAATCGGATCAGCCTTTTGATTCAGGAGGTGTTTTTTAAACAGCAAAAGCAGCAGGAGACGGAGCTTCAGCTTCTGCGTACCCAGATCAATCCCCACTACCTGTACAACACCCTGGAGATTATGCACATGAAGGCCTATTCCCACAAGGATTATGACGTGTCGTCCATGGCTGAGCTTTTGGGGCAGAATCTTCAGTACGGACTGCGCAACACCACCAGTGAGGTGACCCTTAAGGAGGAACTGAAGCAGGTGGACATCTATCTTTCCATTCTGGCTTACCAGTATGGAGACAGAATCCTGACCAACATCTTTTTTGAGGAGGAGCTTATGGACTGCCCCATCATTAAGCTGATCTTTCAGCCTATTATTGAAAATGCGGTGATACATGGGATGGAATCCAAGGATCAGACACTGTCCATCGATATTCTGGGATACCGGCAGGATGACCGCATCATCATCCAGATCTCCGATGATGGGAAGGGGATGACCCAGGAGCAGCTTACGGCTCTGCGCCGGAATATTCAGGATACCGCTGACAGCAGCATCGGCCTTCGGAATGTATGCCGGAGGATCCAGCTGTTTTATGGCCAAGAGTACACCACAGACATTGACAGCAAACACCAGGTGGGAACCATAGTGACGCTGCAGCTCCCATGGAGGACAAACGAGGCATGACTTATGTTAAAAATACTTTTGATTGATGACGATTCCAATATCATAGAAGGGCTGGAGACCATTTTAAGAGACCACTTCCCCCATACTTACCAGATCTTTAAAGCCTTTGACGGCAGACAGGCTTTGGAGCTTTTGACCCAGTCTTATTATCACATCATTATCTCCGATATCAAGATGCCCCAGTTAGACGGCATCCGTCTCCTGGAGCTTATTCACAGGGAGGAGCTGCCCTCCACGGTCATTATGCTCAGCGGCTATGACGATTACATGTATATCCGTACCACCCTGCGGCTGGGAGCCTACGACTATCTTTTAAAGCCGGTGAACATCCAGGGCCTTGTAGACCTGCTTTCCGGCCTCCGGCCTGAAGACAGCACCCGCCATCTGCCTGAAGACATCCTGTCCCAGCTGCCTGAACCGGCCTCCTCGGACCGGTACTTTGATCTGGAGTGCAGAGGAGACAGTCTGACTCTGCCGGAGCTGGACCAAGCCTTGGAGCAGCTCCAGCTGGCTGTCCTGGAGCTGGATACTTCCGGCGTCTTAGACCGAATCCATACCATCTTCTATCATATATCGGAGGAGGCCATATCCAGGGAACAGTTGAAAAAGGCTCTCTCCGGCTTCATCTACGCCCTTATGCAGAAAAACGGCAGTCTTATTAAAATTGTGGCCCAGTACAAGCTTTCGGAGCATGACCTTGCCGCCCAGATCAAAAATCTGCCTCATCTAAGCCAGCTTATGGAAAAATTCGGGCAGATTCTTCTCCTCTACATCGGCCAGCTGGAGACCCTTAAGAAAAACAACGAGGAATATGTGATTAAAAAAGCCCAGGCCTACATAAACGCCCATCTGTCCCAACAGCCGGCCTTGGCAGATATTGCCGCCCAGTTTCGCCTGCACCCCAATTATTTCAGCAGCCTTTTTAAGAAGCATCTAAACATCACGGTCAGGGAATACATTCTCCAGCAAAGGGTTGAGACCGCCAAGGAGATGATGAAGGATTCCTCCCTGAGGCTTTTGGATATTGCCCTTGCCGTGGGCTATGAGGACGCCGCACATTTTAACCGGGCCTTTAAAAATGTAACCGGGCTTTCTCCCTCCCAGTACCGCAGCAAGATGGAGAGGTAAGAAGAAAGGCAAAGATTACCTATTGACAAATAAAATATTCTGTATTAAGATACATACCAATAAACAAAACCGTTGAAAAAGAGGAGTAAGCTTTTCTTTAACATTTCAGAGAGTCGCTGCCGGTGTGAATGCGATATGGAGGGAATTGCTGAATGGACTTTTGAGGGCGGTCCCCAATGGCTTGCCTAGTAGGGACTGACGGCTTCCGTAGCCGTTACCAGTGCGGCATATATGATGGTATATGAAAAAGAGGACCTAAGGTCAATTTGAGTGGCACCGCGGATAATATTCGTCTCAAGCATGCAGAGATTCTGCATACTTGAGATTTTTTATTGCGGAAATGCCGGAATGGAGGACTATACAATGAAAAAAACCGTAAAAATCTTATTTCTTGCTTCTGTAACTGCTGCTCTTCTTGTCGGGTGCGCAGGCCCTGACGCCAAAGCTCCTGCCCAGGCGGCCTCCCAGGAAAACCGGGAAGCCTCCGGCACAGACAACTACACCATCGGCATCGGGCAGTTTGCCGCCCACGGCTCCCTTGACAACTGCCGGGAAGGCTTTCTTCTGGGGCTTGCAGAGGAAGGGATCGTGGAGGGAGAGAATCTGACCGTGCTCTATGAGAATTCCCAGGCCGATGGCGGTATTGCAAGCCAGATCGCCTCCAATTTTGCCTCCCAGCACGTGGATCTCATCTGCGGCATCGCCACTCCCATGGCTCAGAGCGCCTACGGAATCGGCAGGAAACAGAACATCCCCGTTATCTACACGGCAGTCACGGACCCTGTGGCTGCAGAGCTGGCTGCCCCCGATGGTTCTCCCGTAGGCGAGATCACGGGAACCAGCGACAAGCTTCCTGTCACCCAGCAGCTGGAGATGATCCGGGCCATTCTTCCCCAGGCTAAGACCATTGGCATCATGTTCACCACCAGCGAAGTCAACTCCCTTTCCACCATCGAGGAGTACAAGGCGGCTGCCCCTGACTACGGATTTGAGATTGTGGATGTAGGAATCTCCACCACTGCCGATGTACCCCTTGCCGCCGACTCTCTTCTGGAAAAGGTGGACTGCGTCACCAACTTAACGGACAACACTGTGGTGGCATCTCTTCCGATTATTCTGGATAAGGCGGCCAAAAAACAGATTCCCGTATTCGGAAGCGAGATTGAACAGGTAAAAATCGGATGCCTGGCCTCCATGGGCCTTGACTATATTGAGCTTGGAAAGCAGACCGGGAAAATGGCGGCTGCCGTGCTTAAAGGTAAGAAAAAAGCGAGTGAAATGAATTTTGAAGTTATAGAGGAGGCCTCCTTCTACGGCAACACCAAGGTAGCGGAAAACTTAGGCATCACATTTCCTGAAAAGCTGACCTCCTCTGCAAAGGAATTGTTTACGGAAATTACTGAATAATCTGGAGGTTTTTAATTATTATGACACTGATCATGGGCATTTTTGAAGAAGGGCTTATTTACGCCATCATGGCTCTCGGAGTCTATATCACCTACAAGATCCTGGACTTTCCGGACTTGTCCGTGGACAGCACCTTTCCCATGGGGGCTGCTCTCACTGCCTCCGCAATCCTTTCCGGCGTCCATCCTGCTGCCGCTCTGTTTTTGTCCTTCGGCGCCGGGGCCCTGGCAGGATGCGTCACGGGATTCATCCATGTAAAGCTGAAGGTAAGGGATCTTCTGTCCGGCATCATTGTTATGACCGGCCTTTACTCCCTGAACCTCCGCATTGCAGGCGGGCGGGCTAACGTGCCTATCTTTACCCAGGAAACCATCTTTGAGAATAAATTTCTGGCAGAGCATATTCCCCACAGCCTGTCCCCCTACGCCATGGTTCTGATTTTACTTGTCATAACCATTATGTGCAAGGTGCTCCTGGATCTGTACCTGAGTACCAAATCCGGTTATCTTCTGCGGGCCGTAGGCGACAACGAAGCCTTAGTCACCTCCCTTGCCAAGGACAAGGGCATGGTAAAGATCGTGGGCCTGGCCATTGCCAATGGATTTACTGCCATGGCCGGTTCTATCTACTGCCAGCACAAAGGTTTTTTTGAGATCTCCGTGGGCACGGGAACCATGGTCATAGGCCTTGCCAGTGTCATTATCGGCATCCAGCTTCTGACACCGGAGTCCGGCTCCTCCATGTTCAGTCATCTTCACAAGAAAGAGCTACGGCCCACCACGGCGGTTATCATAGGCTCCATCGTGTATAAAGCCTGTATCTCGGCAGCGATTTCCATGGGTATGGAGGCCAATGATCTAAAGCTGATTACCTCCATTCTGTTTTTGATTATCCTCATAGTCAGCACGGAGAGAAGAAGGAGTGTAAAGGGCCATGCTTAAACTGAATCATATCAGCAAATATTATAATACGGGAACCATCAACGAGATGTGCCTGTTTCAGGATTTTAACCTTTCGGTTGAGGAGGGCCAGTTTGTGTCCGTGGTAGGCAGCAACGGCTCCGGCAAAACCTCCATGTTAAACATTATCTGCGGAAGCATCCCCATAGACTCCGGCTCCATATATATAGGAGAGGAAAACATTACCTATATGCCGGAGTTCAAGCGCCAGCGGCGCATAGGCCGGGTCTACCAGAATCCGGCTATGGGCACCTGCCCCCATATGACCATCTTGGAGAACATGGCCCTTGCGGACAACAAGGGAAAAGCCTTTAACCTTCTGCCGGGCACAAACAAAAAGCGCATAGATCTTTACCGTGATCGTTTAAAGTCCCTGGGATTGGGGTTGGAGGATAAGCTTTCTGTAAAGGTGGGAGCCCTCTCGGGAGGACAAAGACAGGCCATGGCTCTTTTAATGTCCACCATGACCCCGATTGAATTCCTGATCTTAGATGAGCACACCGCTGCCTTAGATCCCAAGACTGCCGAGATCATTATGGAGCTTACAGGCAAGGTGGTAAAGGAGAAAAAGCTGACTACCATAATGGTCACCCATAATCTCCGCTACGCCGTGGAATACGGGGACCGCCTTCTCATGATGCACCAGGGCCGCGCCATTATGGACGAAGCCGGGGAGCAGAAGGCGGCCCTTTGTATCGAAGATCTGTTGGAACAATTCAATGCTATTAGTATTGAGTGCGGGAATTAAGAGGAGCATCCCGGAATGCTTCTCTATTCCATAAGCTTGGCAATATCCTTCATCACCTGGCTGATCTGGATATGCTGGGGGCATTCTTTCTCACAGTGATGACAGCTGCGGCATGCATCGGCCTTTACTTCCAGCTTCTCATAAGCCTCTTTTGCCACGTTCTTTCCCCGAAGGCCGAAGACATTATATGCTTTGAACAGCTCTGGGATATTTAATCCGAATGGGCAGGGCATGCAGTAGGCACAGCCGGTACAGTCCACCATGGACATCTTATCATAGACTGCCTTTGCCTCCTTATAGGCTGCCCGCTCCTGGTCAGAAAGCATTCCCGCAGAGCTTCTTGTAGCATAGGCCAGATTGTCTTCCACCTGCTTTCGGGCGCTCATACCGCTTAGGAGCAGGGACACTTCCTTCTGATCCCACAAAAAATCAAGGGCATGCTCTACGGGTGTCTTCTTGTCCGAGAATTTTGCCGCAACATGGTCGGAAAGATTAGCCAGGCGTCCTCCTAAAAGGGGCTCCATGACAATCACCCCCAGCCCCTTATCCGCCCCGTAGCAAAGGCCTTCTGTGCCTGCCTGGTATTCCAGGTTTATGTAATTGTACTGAATCTGGCAGAAATCCCACGCATCGCTGTAGTCCACAATCTCCTTGAACACTTCCAGGCTGTCGTGGAAGGAAAAGCCCAGATAACGGATCTTTCCTGCCTCCCGGGCTGCTTTCATCTTATCCACCAGCCGGAATTTCTTTACAATCCCCTCAAATCGCTCCCTGTTCAGGGCATGAAGAAGGTAGAAATCAATATGGTCTGTCTGAAGCTTCTCCAGCTGCTCATCCAGATAGGTTTCAAAATCTCCCGCCTCCTTCAAAAGCCATACCGGACACTTGTCTGCCAGATAGGTCCTTTCCCTGTATCCGTCCTGTAAGGCTTTTCCTACTACGATCTCGCTTTTGCCGCCGTGGTAAGGATAGGCAGTATCCACATAGTTCACTCCCTCGTCAATGGCGTGGCGGATCATGGCCACTGCTTCCTCCTCGTGAATACTTCCATCCTCCAGAACCGGAAAACGCATGCATCCAAATCCAAGGGCTGATATCTCCAAACCTGTTGTTCCAAATGTACGATATTTCATGTTGAGCTTCCTCCTGTCTCTGTATCTTGTCCCATTATACTATGTTCTACCTGTGAATACAACTGATTATCCGTTTTCAAGCCGACAAAAAAGACCCTTAAAAAAGGGTCCCACAGCCGCCAGAAGAAACGATGCCATATATGTCTTGATTTATTTGGGTATTTTTTTATAAATATTTTTGATCTGGGGCTTTAACTGCCGGTATATCTCCATACCCGTCTGAGCCCCCAGCTCCTTCTGCATGGCAAAATACAAGCCCTGCAGCTGCTTTACGCTGTAATTACACAGCATCTGGTACAGCTTATCCAGAAATTCATCTGTCTGGTATGTTTCCGATAATGCCTCTTTCAGCATGATCCTGACATCCTCACCCTCTGCCTCTATCTCCTTTGGAGCCGTCAGCTCCGATTTGCTTCTTCGGGACACCTGGGTCTTTCTGCCGCACCAGAACTTCACCACGGAATCGAATCCTGTATCATTGGACACGATAATATACTCGGTCTTCGGCGCCGTCTTAATCAGATAGCCTAAGTAGGAGACCATCTGAAAATCCAGCCCGTTCTTGCCCGGATAGCATAAAATCATGTCAAAGGATGAAGGATACTCCCGAATGATGTTCAGATCGCTGTAGGAGATGCCTGGGGAATGCTCTGTATAGAAAAGAATGATCATATCCTTTGAATTCTTCTGGGGAAGTAATTCCTTCCATGCAGTTCCCACGTTCTCGGTGTCCACAAGATAAACTTTTCTGCTGGCCATGTTTGTCCTTTCACCATATATGGCATCAAGGATATTTTAACATATTCTCGGGCATTTGCAAGGGCTATCCTATTGTTTCAGCTTCTCATATTTCCTCCAAAAACTCTGATAAATGATTCTTCTTTTTGCAATTAGTTTCGTGGTGGTATCACATACTACCCTTCCCTCTTGATTCTTCTTTCCGTTTAAAACAAGTATTTCGTCAATATCCCTTTGCATATTATCTACCAACGCTTTGTCTAAACCCTATCCATACAGAGGGAACGCAAAGTTATCAGGACACGCAGATGGATATTGGGCGGAGTGATTAACGCAAATCTTTTATAGCATTATTCGACATAACGTGCTATAATTCTCTTAGTCAGATTAGAACGAGTAGGGATAGTCTGCGGTTGT
>JAAWHU010000096.1 GCA_022796015.1 Hungatella sp.
CCGCCCATGATCAAAGGAACGGCAGCGACGGCCAAACGACCGTGCCCGAGGCTGTCGCGCTGCGCGGCGAAGGAACGGCCGGTCCATGAATCTGCCGCCTTTATTGTTCATGCTACTCTGCTCCTTTCTCAGAACATCCCAAATGATGGTAGGCGTGCTCCGTGGCAACTCTCCCTCTGGAGGTGCGGTTGATCAGTCCGTTCATGAGAAGATAAGGCTCATATACATCTTCCAGAGTCCCTGCATCCTCCCCCAGAGCTGCCGCCAGGGTGTCAAGACCTACGGGGCCGCCGGAAAATTTCTGGATTATGGTTAAAAGAATGGCCCGGTCATTGTTGTCCAGCCCCATAGGATCCACATCCAGTATATCCAGGGCAAAGTCAGCCACCTCCTTGGTGATGACCCCGTCATACTTTACCTGGGCAAAATCCCTGACACGCTTTAAAAGCCGATTGGCAAGCCTGGGCGTTCCCCTTGACCGCCTGGCAAGCTCTAAGGCCCCGGCGTCCTCAATCTCCACATCCAGCACCCTGGCGGATCTTAAGATAATGGCCTTTAATTCCTGGGTAGTATAAAACTCCATCTTTGCCACCACGCCAAACCGGTCCCTTAAGGGTGCCGTGAGAAGTCCTGCCCTGGTAGTCGCTCCCACCAGGGTGAATCTAGGCAGCTCCAGGCGGATGGATCTGGCGGAGGAATCCTTGCCTAGCATAATGTCAATGGCAAAATCCTCCATGGCCGGATAGAGCACCTCCTCCACCTGACGGTTAAGCCTGTGGATCTCGTCTACAAAGAGCACGTCCCCTTCCTGAAGATTATTTAAAATAGCCGCCATTTCCCCCGGCTTCTCGATGGCCGGCCCTGATGTCACCTTCATGTTTACACCCATCTCACAGGCGATAATCCCGGACAGGGTGGTCTTGCCCAAGCCCGGAGGCCCGTAGAACAGCACATGATCCAGGCTGTCGCCTCTGGACTTGGCCGCGTCAATATAAATCTGCAAAGTGGATTTTAACTTCTCCTGGCCGATATAGTCCTTAAGAGACTGGGGCCGCAAATGAGATTCCACCTTTACGTCTTCTTCTGTCAAATCTGTATTAATAATCCTGCGTTCCATATTGTTCTGCCTGCTCCTTAAAATGCCAGATATTTCAGGGAAGCCTTCAGCACATCCTCCACGGTCATACCCTCTGCAATCTCCACCTGTCTCACTGCCTTAAGGGCCTCTGTCCCCGAATATCCAAGGGCCACCAGGGCATCTGCCGCTTCTTTTCCCGCATCCATAAGGCCGGTCTTCTCTCCTCCTGCCGGCTCCTTGAAAAAGCCGGGCACCATCTCCTCCACGGCGATCTTGTCCTTCAAATCAAGAATCAGGCGCTGGGCCGTCTTGCTGCCGATTCCCGGCGCCTTGGAAATGGCCTTCACATCTCCCGAGACCACGGCCATACGAAGGTCGTCAGGCCTCATGGCAGACAGCAATCCCAAAGCTCCCTTAGGGCCGATACCGCTGACCCCTAAAAGCTTCTTAAACATCTTTAAGTCCTGCCTGTTCAAAAATCCGTAAAGGCTCATGGCATCCTCTCTGACCTGGAGGTATGTATAGATCCGCACTTCTTTTCCCATGCCGGGCAGTTCCCCCAGCAAAGACAGGGGCACCCGGATGTTGTAGCCTATGCCTCCGGCTTCCACCACAATGGTATCCTCGTCAATCTCTATTAATGGTCCTCTGATATAAGATATCACGGCACGTCCCTCTTTCCTGGCAATCTGTCCTTATCATCATAACATACACCTTATTTCTTTGCAAGACGTACCGAACAGGCA
Source organism: Hungatella sp. (assembly GCA_022796015.1). Classification (GTDB taxonomy): domain Bacteria; phylum Bacillota; class Clostridia; order Lachnospirales; family Lachnospiraceae; genus UBA3402. The sequence goes on from JAAWHU010000096.1 coordinate 1,825, forward strand.
TTCTATTATCCATTGACTTGATCCGGGTGTTCTTTTATAATGAGGTGGAGAAATTTAACAGAAGGAGTATTCTATGATCACCCAACGCTGCACCTTTCCTTTCACAGAATCCTACCCTCTAAGAAGGCTGGGAGACCAGGAGAACATGATTTTTTTTGATATAGAGACCACCGGATTTTCCGGGAGCTGCCACCAGGTCTATCTCATTGGCTGCGCCTTTTTAAGGCAGGGGGCATGGCAGCTGATCCAGTGGTTTGCAGACGATATGCAGTCGGAAAAAGAGCTTCTTACGGCATTCTTTACCCTGCTGGAGGACTTTCAAGTCCTGGTGCACTTTAACGGAGATGGCTTTGACATTCCCTTTCTCCTAAAGCGCTGTCAGGTTTACGGGCTTGCCTATGGATTTTCCGCCCTGAAAAGCATTGATCTCTATAAGCGCATAAAGCCATACCGAAAGCTTCTGGCCCTGGATCATCTGAAGCAGAAGTCCCTGGAACACTTTCTCGGCATTTTCCGCCAGGATCCCTATTCCGGAGGCCAGCTCACACAAGTCTACCAGGACTATCTCATGACCCGGGAGGAGGCTCTTTACTCCATGCTCATGCTCCACAACCGGGAAGACCTGGAGGGAATGCCCCGAATCCTCCCCATGCTCTTCTACCCCGACTTCTTCCAGCAGGAGTTTCTTTTACGGGAAGAACGCCTGCAGGAGCCTCATACCCCGGAAGAATCCGGCCCTCTTCTGACCCTCATCCTAGAAGGCAGGGACTTCCTCCCTGTTCCCATCTCCTGGGAGACTCCTCTGGCCCTCTGCAAAGCAGAGGACAACCTTCTTTACCTGACCATAAAGCTTTTCTGCGGCACCCTGAAGCATTTCTATAGCGACTACAAGGATTACTACTACTTAATCTATGAAGATACTGCCATACATAAAAGCGTAGGAGAATATGTGGAAAAGGCGGCCCGCAAAAGAGCCGCCCCTCACACCTGCTACACCAAAAAGGAAGGCCTTTTCCTCCCTCAGCCCAAGGGCCTCTGGCCGCCTTCCTTTCAAGAAGCCTACAAAAGCCAGCAGCACTATACCCCCTACACTCCCGGTCTTTTCTCATCTGCTTCTTCTCTTTCTGCCTATACCCGCTATATCCTGGGCCTGTAGCTCTTCTTTCTATCATCCGGCCCTGGGGGCATCCTCGAATGCCCCTGGGACGGATGACAATACGGCCGGAATTTTCCCTTAGTCTATCACATTCCGAATCCGCGCAGGACTCCTGTAGTTCCAGGTGGAAATCCTGATTCCGCTTCTCCTGCTTGCCGCATGAACGATCTGCCCGTTGCCGATATACATGGCTACATGGTTGATGGTACCGCTGCTGTTGGCATAGAAGATCAGGTCTCCCGGCCGCATCTGGCTGGAGTTAATAGCGCGTCCCACCTTGGCCTGTTCCCTTGAGGTTCTCGGCAGGTTGATTCCGTAGTTGCGCAGAACCGACTGGACAAACCCGGAACAGTCTGCCCCTTTGGTCAGGCTGGTTCCGCCCCAGACATATGGATTGCCCACGTATTTCAGGGCAAAATTCACAATCTGGTTTCTTCTGGACGCCTGCTGGTTGGCCAGCTCCTCCAGGGGAGAGAACTTAATAGCCTCTGTCAGGGCATAGCGAACCTCCACATTATTGTCCCTGGTGGAGATGTAGGCGCCATCCGTGTTCTCATCCTCATCTCCCCCATCCAGCTCAATCTGAACCCAGCCGTCCATCTGCTGCACCACGGGATACCGCTCCTCCTTGGAGATCTGAGTCCAGATACTCGCCTCCGTAGTGGGAGAGGTCCGCACATTCAGCTTGTCCGTATTAACAATGGCCATAAGGGATGCAGACTGGGTCGCCAGGTCAATGGCCTCCTGGCCTGTGGCAGTATACTGGCTGTCCGCTGTCACATATCCGGTAATATTTCCGGAATGAATCTTATACCATCCGTTCTCTGTCTCCAGAATCTCTCCTGCCGCCTTGCTTGGCAGCTTTCCGATGATGTTGGCATTGCCTTCATCCTTGGGAGTACTTCGGATATTGAGATAGCTGTTGACCTTGGAGATCAGGATATTGTGATACTGATTGATGGCCATGGCCTTCAGATCCATCTTCCTCGCCTCATTGAGAGCCAGCTTCACCTGGGCAAAATCAGCGGAAATATACCCGCTTGTAATCTGTATCCAGCCTTCCTGCCGGGACACCACCTCATACCGCTCGTCCAGAAGGGCCTGGGCCACCACATTGTCGTCCTTGATCTCCGGTGTCTGACGGATATTCACATTGTCCGCCGTCACCACGGCCCGCTCCTTGACCTGGTCTAAGGCCTTGGCCCTGGCTTCCTCACCGGTTATGACATACTGGCTGGAAATATATCCGTTCACCTGGCCTGACTGGATGTGATACCAGTCCCCTTCCTGTCCCAGAATGTCGCAGACGCTGTTCTCCTGCATCTTTCCAATCACATCGCCCTTTGAATCAGGAGTCTTTCTCACATTCAGATACCCGGACACCTGGACGATCCCGAGATTGCCGTAGGCATCCACCACAGCCTGCCTTTCAGCCTCCCGGCGTGCTTCCTCCTCTTCCCTTTGGCGGGCCTCCTCCGACTGCCTTACTGCCTCCTCGTCTGCGGTGCTCTCCTCCTCCAAGGTTTCCTCCACAGACTGCAGCGCTTCCTTTTCTTTTCCCTCTCCGGAAAGCCCTTTCTTTACCGCAGTACCGATCAATGCAATCACGGCAATCACGGCTGCCAGCATCAGCGCCATAATCAGATATCGGATATAATCACGATTATTGCGCTTTCTCCTTGCTCTGTCCAATATTTTCGTATAATCCTTTTTTTCGCTCATGGGTGCTCTCTTTCCTGTAATATAAAGTAAGGAATCTGTAACAAAAAGTTATGGTATTATCCCTTTCGAGATTATACCATAACTTTTTCCTTAATACGACAGAAGGCTGTCGAAAAAATATTAAAATTTTATTACAGCTCTATGTTCCTCAGTCCAAGATAGGCCTTCACCAGCTGGACTGCAGGCTCCAGCTCCAGGGTGGTTGTGTTGATGGGAAGGTCATAATTGGCCATGTCCTCCCATTCCTTTCCCGTATAATATTTGTAATAATCACGTCTCTCCCGGCTGATGCGGTTGGCGCGGCGCAGGGCCTCCTTCGTATCCACCCCGTCTACCTCCATGACTCTCCTGATACAGGTGCTGCTGTCTGCATACACAAACAATCTTACCAGGTTTTTGATTCCCGCTGATCCCAGGACAAAGTCTGCGCACCGTCCCATAATGATGCAGGACTCCTCCTTGGCCACCCGGCGCATCATCTTGGCCTGAAAACGGAAAAGGTTCTCCGGCGAGGTGATATCATCATCTAGGGATGGCTCCTCCAGGCTGGTCTTTAATCCTCCGATGGCCCTGAAAAACAGATTGCTCCCTGCCTTCTCATCATTAAGACGATAATACTGCTCCCCGATGGCACTTTCCTCCGATGCCATCTTCAGGATCTCCTCATCATAGAAGGGAATCCCCAGCTCCTGAGACAGCCTTTTTCCCATAATACGGCCTCCGCTGCCGTAAAGCCTGTTAATTGTGATAATATACCTGTCCTTGCCCATGGTAATCCTCCTTATATATGGTGAATAAGGATATTTTACCATATTTCGCCGGTTTTGTTTATACATTTCCCAATAATTTTATAAATTTTTTGTCATCATATCATCGGATTACCAATCTGCCATCCTCTTCATCCAGGACACAGGCGCCGCCCCGTCTCAGCCTTCCAAAAAGAAGAAGCTCCGCCAGAAGAGGCTTTACCTCCCCCTCTATGACCCGGTCGATCTCTCTCGCCCCGTATTCCTGGGTAATCCCCCCTTTCCTGATATGCTCCTTTGCCTTCAGGGTCCTGTTCAGTATTACCTTTTTTTTGGACAGCTTGTCCGCCAGTTCATCCAGCTTCTTCTCCGTGATCCGGTCTGCCATCTGGTCATCCATGCTGCGAAACAATACGATTCTGCTTAAACGGTTGCGGAACTCCGGCCGGAAAGTCCGGTTTACCTCCTCCGTAAGCGCCTCCGTATTCTGCCGGGTGCTGCCGAAACCGATTCTGCTTTTTCCCACCTGACTGGCCCCTGCGTTGGAGGTCATAATCAGAATAATATTGCGAAAATCCGCCTTTCGCCCCTGGTTGTCCGTAAGGGTTCCATAATCCATAACCTGGAGAAGCACATTGTAAATATCCGGGTGGGCCTTTTCAATCTCGTCTAACAGCAGCACCCCGTGGGGATGGCGTCGTATCTCCTCCGTCAGAATACCCCCCTCCTCATACCCCACATATCCGGCCGGGGCGCCAATCAGCTTTGCCACGGCATGCTTCTCTGAATATTCACTCATATCAAAACGCATGAACTCGATCCCCAGCTCCCCGGCGAGGACCTTGGCCAGTTCTGTCTTCCCCACTCCCGTAGCCCCCACAAACAGGAAGGAAGCAATGGGCTTTTGATCCTCGTTGAGCCCTGCCTTTGAGAATTTCACCGCATTGCTCACCTGTATTACGGCCTCCTCCTGTCCGAAGATCTGTTTTTTCAGCTGTTCCTCCAGAAGGGCCAGACGCTCCAGCTCCCCTCTCTCTACGGTCTTCTCCGGGATATTGCAGGTTTTCGCCAGCACCTGGTCTAAAAGGGCCTTATTGACTGTCTGCCTTTTCTGATCCAGAGGGTGTAGCCTTCTAAAGGCCCCCGCCTCGTCTATGAGGTCAATGGCTTTATCCGGCAGAAAGCGCTCGTTGATATAGCGGCTGCTGATCTCCACCGCATGCTCCAGCACCCCTGTCCCGTATGTTACCCCGTGGAATTTTTCGTAGCCGGATTTTAGGCCCTTTAAAATCTCTATGGATTCCTCCCTGCCAGGCTCCTTAATATCCACTTTCTGAAATCTGCGGACCAGGCTCTTGCTTGTGGAAAAATGCTTCTTATACTCCTCATAGGTGGTGGCCCCTATAAACCGGATACTGCCTGCCGCCAAATAAGGCTTCAGCAGGTTGGCGGCGTCAAGGCTTCCGCCTCCCACAGCCCCGGCCCCCACAATATTGTGGATCTCGTCAAGATACAGGATCGGCGACGCCTCCCCCGACAAACCGTCCATGATCTCCTTAAACCGTTTTTCAAAGTCGCCTCTGTACTGAGTCCCGGCCAAAAGCCCGCCTAGATCCAGGGCGTAGATTCTGGCCTGTAAAAGAGGTTTTGGCACCTGGCCCTTTACAATCCTTCTTGCCAGGCCGTAGGCCAGGGCAGTCTTTCCCACTCCCGGCTCTCCTACATGAAGCACATTGTTCTTATCCTTCCTGCACAGAATCTGGATGGTCCGCTCCATCTCGTCATTCCTGCCGATGAGAGGATTCTTACTCGTGCAGGTCTTGTTCATATCCTCTAGGTAGCTGCGCCATCTGGGGCTTTTTAGGGCTCCTGCCTGCGGGTCATCTCCGCCCTCCCGGCCCTCACCTCTTTCCCCATGAGCTCCCGGCCCTTTTCCCGCAGAAAAAAGCTCCTCTCCCCGCCCCCGCTCCGCCGCCAGGCTGTCACGGGACATCTCGCCCAGGACCTCTATCATATCCACGCCCTGAACCTCAAGATAATATACGCCGTAGCACTCCTCCAGCTGAAGCGCTGACGAGAGGAGATGGCTGACTCCCACGGCGTTCCTTCCGCTTGCTCTCGCCTGCCCCTCTGCCATGCGCAGCACCCTCTCCGTGTCTGCCGTCAGGACCATATTGTCGCCCTTCGCCTTTCCTGCCTGCCCCTTCAAAAAATCCTTCAGGTCCTGTCTCAGCCTGGAGACGGTTCCTCCCCCGCTCTCATACTCTCTTGCAAACCCTTGGTCAAAGGTCATTCCATAGAGGATATGCTCCGGCATAAAATAACGGTGCCCCTCTTCTCTGGCCAGGCCCACGGCCCGCTCCATCACCTGCTGCATAGTTTTCGTAAATTCCATAGCTTCCTATTCCTTATGATTAACTTTTTTCTCATGAAGACATCCTTAATGTATAACCCCCGCCCTCCTACGGGCACACGGCCTCCACCTTCAGAGGATACCCCTCTGATCTTGCCCACTGCACGGCTTCTGCCGCCTTGGTCTGTGCAATATCCTTAGAATAAACCCCGGCTACGGCATAATCTCCTTGGTGAATGCTCATCATCAAGGTAACTGCCTCTGCCTCCTCTTTATCAAAGACTCCCATAAGGATATCCACCACCAGGTCCATGGGCGTAAAATCATCATTATAGACCAAAACCCGGTACTGCTTAGGCTCCTTGATTCTGGTTCTGGTCTGTTCCTTCACATTCTCCTTCACTGCCATATTAAAGCCCTCCGCTGTATACTTACGGTTATTTCTCGTAAAGACAGCCGGCCGCAGCCAGAATATCCTGGCCTTGGCGGCTTTTCACAAGGTTTCACTATCTATAGTGTATATGGATGCCGGAAAATTGTCAATGAAATGAGATTGACGGTTTAAAGGGTGTCAGGTATACTTTATGATAATTTTAAACAATATTAGAACTGGTGCGGGAGGCATATGAGAACAATTATTATCGGGGATATTCACGGATGTTTTAAAGAATTGGTTCTGCTTTTAGAAAAAGTGCAGTTTGACCAGCGCAGAGATCTGCTCATCAGTCTTGGAGATATGATTGACCGGGGGCCCCGGTCCTTTCAGGTATTTGAATACCTTCGCTCCTTAAAATCCCGTATGGGGGAAGCGTGTATCCTGATCCGCGGCAACCATGAGCAGATGATGATCGACTATGGAGCCGGCTGTGACTGCGCCCTTGAGATGTGGGAGGCAGACGGGGGATCTGATACAAGGAAGGATTTTCTTGCCCATGACGCTTCCATAGAGGAAGCGGCCCGGTGGCTTAAGGAAAATACCATCCTGTATTACAGAACCCCCTGGTTTCAATGCGTTCATGCCGGTGTCTTAAAGGAGCATCCCTGCCGCAACAGTGAAGAATGCCTTCTGTGGGACCGGTCTGCCCTTTTTCTCAATCAGTACTGCGGAAGGCTGACCATCGTAGGCCACACTCCCCTTTTGACTGTAACCCATTTTACGGGAAAACGGGGAATCTCCCGCCCTCTCCGCTACGGAGACGTCCAGTTTCTCCCAGAGACAGGTATCATCTGCATTGACACCGGCTGTGTGGGAGGAGGACGCCTCACTGCCATGGTGATTGAGGGGGAACGCTTTTATCTGGCTTAAGCGTGCTCTTCACAATCCGGTTCAGGACACATAAACCTTTATCCCTACAACAACCCCGTCTTTCACCTCAACGGAAATACCAATGGGATCTTCAAATTTCGACGGAGACTCCTGGTACCTGGCACGCTCATATTCTATGAGATGGAGGATTCCATCCTCCCCGCCTATATAGGGCTCCTGTTCAATCTCACGCCACCAGACACACTGATCGGATATGGGAAGGCTGAGAGCATACCCTTCCCCCCAGTCGCTCCAACCGGCAAAGACAGTAAGGATCCCTGAATCAATCTTAAAATACTTGTACTGAAACCCGGAGGCATAATAATTCCCATTGGGAATCCCATCCTGAAAATACTGTATCATACTAATATTGCCGGACTCAAAATCATTAAAGACACGTTCAGAAAAGCTGTCCGGCGATACAGTACCGCTGTACCAGGACTTAGAATTGAAATATTGGCTTAAATCCTCTGACTGGAACATTCGCCCGTGCCTTGCATAAATCTCATTTTTTGCTATCCGCAAATTCTCAGCATCTATCCCCTTTAAATCATGGTAGGTCATATACCTGAGATTGCTTTCCGGCAATATAAACTCGGAGCCTTCCTGGGCAGCCGGCTGCTCTTTAGAGGTCAATGCTGCATAGGCTGACAGGATCGAGTCATACATACCATCGGGCGAAAATGTATCCAGGGTCTGCTGGAAACGCGACAGATCGGTTTGTGCATAATAAGTTTCTTCATCAACAGGCTCCCCATCGATATCATAGCCAGCACTCCAATGGCCCGGGTAATCGAAGCCCCCGTTTGATTCTGCGTGCATTTTCACTTCAAACCCACTGCCCAGCTCTGCTAATGTATAATCATAGCCTCCCACGCCATAGCTTTGATTTACGGCAAACTCGCCGGATTGCGGCGTATAAGCGAGTTCCAGGCTATGACATCCATAATACTCCGGTTCAAAAACCTTTATGGCGTTACCTATGTAGCTTAGAATTTTTATCTCACGGCTTCCGAACCAGATTAGGCATTCCGGCACCTGATCATCATTAATATAAATCAAGCTGTAACGCAGATCTGTGTCAGAGAAGCCATCTGCATATTGCTGATAAGCTGCCAAAATCGCAGAGAAATCCGGCTCCTCCACCGAAGCAGGGGCTTCTTCAACGGATTCCAAAGGCGCTTCTTCCGCAGCCTTCGCTCCATCCGCAGCCTTCACTACTGCCTCCGTAGTCCTGACTGCTTCCTCATTTCTCCGGGTTGGCTTTGAGTCCTCTTTTTTATCCCGGCTGCCAAGATACACAAAGCTCCCTCCGCCAATCACAGCCGCTAAAGCACAAAATACCAGGGCTGCCACAAGGCCCTTCGGCAGCTTCGACGGCTTTCTTGCTGGTACGGGATTCGGCTTTTGAAAGCCGGTATTAACAGGATATCCTCCGGGAGCCGTCCCCTGGCCGGAATAGCCTTCCGGCGCCCAAGTACCCTTCACATCATTGTTCCCATTGGACTCAACCTTTTCCCCGCAGTAAGGGCAGAACTTTGCACTGTCCTTCAACGACCTGCCGCATTTTTTACAATACACAAGATCCACCTCCTAGCTTCTCAGAAATCTGTCTATCTCCAAATGCAGCGCCTTGTCAAAGGTTCTGACCTCCTTCACTCCATAAGACGAAGCTTTGATAGATAGGCTGCCTCCCGGAAAGGTCACCGTGTAAATCACCTGCTTTGCCAGCATGTAAGCGATAAAGCAGCCCACAGCGGCAAGAAGAAATAAACAGGCAACAAGAAATAATAACATCGATGTGTCATCAGACCTGGCCCCGATTCCCATGATACACCAGGCTAACGCCGATAACAGGGAAGCGCCCACCCAAAACAGCCAGGTAAGATTTCTTATATAAGAAAAGCCGGATGAAGTAATATATTGAATATCGATTGTGCGATCCTCATCGGTTTTAATAAAATGGCTGTTTACCTTGGAATAGCTCTTACCCCTGTAATACATCCTGCAATCCGTAAGAACTCCAAATCCCTTTTTTAGTATTCCGGAATGGAGCATATTGCTAAGATACCCGCCGCCAATGACTGCTCTCTGCTGTTCCCGTGGATCTACAAATAGTTCGTTGATGGTTTTGACTCTCCTGCTCTCTGACGCCTCTGCCTGAGACTTCCGGAAATGCTCCATCTGGTTTTGAATTCCGTCGGACACCTGCTGGACTCTCTGGCCCGCATAGCTCGTTACATCCGAGAAGTTAATCTCCTTCTCAACCCTTGCTCCGCACTCAGGACAAACAACCGCCCCGTCAGGAAGCTTACTTCCGCACTGTGAACAAAACATCTTTCTCTCATCCTCCTATAAGACATATTTTTGCAAAGAAAAAGGAGCTACGAAGGCATCAAAATAAATCGTAGCTCCTTGAACTCCGACTTCTCACTTAGGATACTTTGGCAGCAGATTGCTCTGCCACCTGGTATCCCAGCGAGAAATCAAGAACGAGGCGTCAGTATGCGTCCACACCAACACCTCGTAACTATGTCTTAAGGTTGACTTCATCAATTTAACAACACAAAAAAGATTGCACTTTTACTTCCAGTGCCTTATAATTACTTTTGTGTATCGCTGATTCGTCAGTATTGTGTGGTAGCTGAATTACCATCCTTGCCACGGGGAGGTGCGAACTCTCCGTGGTGGTACACCCTTGCCGTCCTTGATTTTCTCAAAATCTATTTTAGCATACATATCTGGTAAAGGCAACTAGAAAATCAAAAGAGAAAGGCGGCCAATCCGCTGTATTTCCACAGAAAATCCACCTCCTGTATAAGAAAAAAAACCAGGGCTTTTCGTGAGCCCCTTCTACTAAAAAGGAGGGTTAATTCACTAAAATTTTCCAGCCTTTGCTGCTTCTCTACGCAACAGTGAACCTTGGTTTTACTTGATGCTATATTAGACCTAGGAAAATAACCGCCCACAAAGTGGTTCACCTCCGCTATAGACTATAAGCCTACCTGCATCCGTCAAGAAACAAGGTAGGCTTATTTATTTTCGCTTGTGGTTCCTATCAATTACAAATTCTTTACTGCCTCCTCAAACTCCATCTCTGTTTCAAGGAAATGATAAGGCTCATACTCCCCATATGCAGATGGGCGGCTGATTGTCACCAGTTGAATGGTGTCATATCCCACGGCTTTTACCAGCCTCTTCTTAAAATCTGCCAGATGCTGGCCATGTGATGTCTGTAAGGCCAAACAACCTGTATCACCGAATTTCTTCGCTATCAGATAGCACACTC
>JAAWHU010000014.1 GCA_022796015.1 Hungatella sp.
ATAGAAAAATTTGTTCTGTAACCTGGTACATCGTTTCACTAGATGATAAAAAGAAAGTGAGGATTATAAGCATGAAATACGATTTTACTTCGATCATGAACCGGCACGGCAAGGACTCCATTGCCGTAGATGACTTAGAACGGGTAACCGGTTCGCCAAAAGGCCCCATGGAGGGATTTGATGTGATTCCCATGTGGGTGGCAGACATGAACTTCCCCACGGTTCCCACCGTGTGTCAGGCCCTTGCCAACCGGGCTTCCCATCCGGCTTTCGGATACTTCGGCCTTTCGGACGCCTACTATGACGCTATCATCAACTGGCAGTCTGTCAGGAACCATGTGACCGGGCTTACAAAGGATCACATCGGATATGAGAACGGCGTCCTTGGCTGTGTGGTGTCTGCCGCCCAGGCCTTCTGCAGCTCCGGCGACAAGATCCTGGTTCATGCCCCCACCTACATTGGCTTCACCGGTTCTCTCACCAACGCAGGATACCATCTTATCTTAAGTGAGCTTGTACAGGACGAGAACGGCATATGGCGTATGGACTATGAAGACATGGACAAGAAATTAAAAGCCCATTCCATCCATTTTGCCGTCTTCTGTTCTCCCCACAATCCTACAGGCCGTGTATGGGAGCCGTGGGAGATTGCAAAGGCCATGGAGGTCTACAAAGCCAATGACTGTGTGGTGGTATCTGACGAAATCTGGGCTGATCTTCTTTTAGATGGCCGCAGGCACACGCCGACTCAGTCAGTATCGGAGGATGCCAGGAACCGCACCATCGCCGTCTATGCGCCCTCCAAGACCTTTAACCTGGCCGGGCTGGTAGGTTCCTATCACATTGTCTACAGCAAATACCTGAGGGACCGCCTGAGAAAACAGTCCTCCCTGTCCCACTACAACTCTCAGAATGTAATGTCCATGCACGCCCTCATAGGGGCCTACTCCAAAGAAGGGCAGGAATGGGTGGACGAGCTGTGCCAGGTTCTCAGCGCCAATGTAGACTACGCATACAACTATATTCTCTCTAACTTTACAGGCATCTCCCTCACCAAGCCCCAGGGTACCTACATGCTGTATCTGGACTGTTCCGTCTGGTGCAGGGAACACGGCAGGACTCTGGACGAACTCTTACGGGCCGGATGGGATGTAGGTGTCATCTGGCAGGATGGCAGGCCCTTCAACAAGCCTTACACCATCCGCATGAACCTTGCCCTTCCCCTAAGCCGGGTAGAGGAGGCCTTTGGGCGGCTTAAGGAGCATGTGTTCCTATAAAAAGGATATTTTCTTTCTCAGACCGGCAGAAAGGGCCGGCCCAGGAGGAATACAAGTTCCTCAAGAGGCGGCCCTTCCTGCCTTTAAAGCATCTTCTTCCCTCTGCAGTACGTTTGGCACACCTCATAATCATCTTCTAACACCACTGCGTCTGCGTCATATCCTGCAGTGAGACGGCCTTTTCTTCCATCTACCCCAAGGCATCTGGCCGGGTTTATGGTACAGCAGTTTAAGGCTGTGTCAAAGGGCACCATGGCCTTTTCCACCAGAATCCTTAAGCCTCGATTCATAAAGAGGGTGCTTCCGGCGATGGTAGAGGTCCCCTTCAGGTAAGCCAGGCCTGTCTCGCTGATCTCAATGGGATGTCCCCCCAGCTCGTAGTCTCCCCCCGGCGCACAGTGCTTTGGCCTTAAGGAATCGCTGATAAGAATGGCATAATCACGGCCTTTGGCAGTAATATAATTGTTCAGGGCAGCCAGGTGAGAATGACAGCCATCTCCGATGATCTCCCCGTAGATATCCCTGATCCGCATTGCAGCCCCCACAAGTCCCGGGTTTCTGTGATGGTAACCGGTCATTCCGTTGTACACATGGGTCATGGACATAGCGCCGTTGGCAATGCCCATAAGGGCCTGCTCGTAGGTGGCGGAGGAATGTCCTATACTGACTACCACTCCAGTATCCCTGCAGTATTTGGTCAGGGCAAACTCCTGGTCGTGTTCCGGGGCCAGGGTAATATACCGGATCAGGCCTTTGGCGGCTTCCTGATACCTCTTAAACTGCTCTACGGAAGGTTCTGCAATGGCCTCCGGCGGCTGGGCCCCCTTGTATTCCATGTCAAGATAGGGGCCTTCAAAATGGATCCCCAGGATCTCGGCGCCCTCATAGCCCTCTTCCACCACAGCTGCCACATTGGCCACTGCCTTTGTCAGCACATCCGGCATCTGGGTCACGGTGGTCGGAAGGATCCCTGTAACACCTTCCTCCGGAATCTGCCTCATCCAATTTCTTAAACCCTCCGGCTCCCCATCATTGGTATCAAAGCCATAAGCTCCATGAGTATGAATATCAATAAAACCCGGCACGATCCGCTTATTCCCATAATCCTCATCTGCCGCCTTCATCCCATAGGGATAAACCCCGGCAATCTTATTCCCCGAAAACTCCAGCTGAGCCTCCGCAAACTGTCCCCCAATCCAGACACGCTTACTCTGCAGTACCATCCTCTCTTCTCCTTTCCTTCCTTTCGTCTTTAGGCATTTGCGAAACTCAAAACTTAGCTGAATATTCTGCCCATAGAATCCAGGAAAAGCCATTACGCCATGGAGCTTAAGACCATAAAAACAGGAAGGCCCTCTGCCCGAGTGTTTTTGTCTTACTGGGCTTAACGGAATGCTTGGTGTACCAAGGCTTTGTATGGAATCTATGGGCAGAATATTCTCCTAGCTTTGACTTTCGCAAATTACCTCCTTCGTCTTCTATCAGTATACCCATTCTGTGGCAAAAATGCAATAAAAGCCAGCCATAAAAAAGAAGTTTTTTTCATGGTTGGCTTTTATTTAAAAAAATTTTCTATCTTCCCTTGCCGTTGGCTTTCTCTACATGAACATTTTTCCCTTTGATCTTTACATCCTTCATAGCCTTAAGGACTGCGCCTGCATATTCCCTAGGCACCTCCACAAAGGTGTAATTATCATACATGTCAATGCTTCCCACCAGCTTTCCGGAGATTCCCGATTCTCCCGCCACAGCGCCCAGAACATCTCCCGGACGGATATTCTGATTCTTGCCGATATTAACAAAGAGGCGGGCCATATCTTCCCGGTCTTCTCTTCCATCCCGGCCATAGCGGCTTCCTCTTCCGTCCCGGCCTGAACGTCCGCCTTTGCCCCGGCCTCCGCTGTCACGGCCGTACCGATCCAGATCATCTAAGGAGCGGGCCGGGCGGCTGCTTTCGATAATATCTTCATTCTCCTCGCCCATAGACAGCTTTAAGAGAGCGGCTGCCACATCCAGAGAGGTACACTCTTCCTCCGTCAGCACAGTCTGCTCTATGAGCGCCACCATCTTGGTCAGATCCGTATCACGGATAAGATCCATAACCTGTTCCATAATCTTCTCCGCCTTTATGGCAGTGATATCGTCCAGGGACGGAATGGCCTGAGGGATAATCTTTGTCTTGCAGTAGCGCTGAATATCCCGAAGCTTGTAAACCTCCCTTCCCACTACAAAGCTGAAGGCAATCCCTTCCTTGCCTGCGCGGCCTGTACGGCCGATACGGTGTACATAGTACTCGTCATCCTGGGGGATGTCATAGTTAAACACGGCCTCCACGTTGTCCACGTCGATTCCCCTGGCCGCCACATCCGTAGCCACCAAGATCTCTGTTGTTCCGCTGCGGAAGCTGTTCATAACCCGGTCACGCTGCATCTGCTTCAAGTCTCCGTGAAGGCCCTCTGCAAAATACCCTCTTCCCTGAAGATCCTGAACCAGTTCATCCACCTGCCTCTTGGTGTTGCAGAATGCGATGGACAGGCTGGGGGCATACATATCCAGAAGGCGGCACATTGCCTCCACCTTTGTCTTTGGCTTCACCTCATAGTAATACTGGGTTACCTTGGGGACAGTCAGCTCCTTCTTTACCACCTTCACCGTCACCGGCTCTCTCTGAAAGCGCTTGGCAATGTTCTGGATCTCCGCAGGCATGGTGGCGGAGAACATGACGGTCTGACGCTCCTCGGGAAGCTGGCTTAAGATAGTCTCCATATCCTCCAAAAATCCCATATTCAGCATCTCGTCGGCTTCATCCATAATCACGGTATGGATGTGATCGCAGCGAATGGTCTTCCTCCTCATGTGATCCATAACCCGCCCGGGAGTTCCTATGACAATCTGGGTACCTTCCTTAAGTCCCCGAATCTGCCTGGTAATATCCTGGCCTCCGTAGATGGGAAGCACCTTGATTCCGTGCATAAATTTTGCCAGCTTCCGTATCTCCTCGGCCACCTGAATGGCCAGCTCCCTTGTAGGGCACAGGGCAATGGCCTGAAGCTTTTTACTGTGGGGATCGATCTTCTGAAGCAGAGGAATTCCGAACGCCGCCGTCTTTCCCGTTCCCGTCTGGGCCTGTCCTACCACGTCTCTTCCTTCTAACTGTACCGGTATGGCCTGAGCCTGAATGGGAGATGCTGCCTCAAATCCCATTTCTGTCACGGCCCGGAGTATTCTTTCATCTAACTGTAGCTCATCAAATTTTACTGTTTCCATTCAATTTCCTTTCCACATTTCCTGACACCGGCTGTTTTCCTTCTGAAATCAGCACGACTACTTCTTCACTTTTCCGGCAAAAAAACGAGAACATTCAAGACAGATCCTGAATCTTCCCGTTTGGCATAGTAACTATAACAGATTTTCATATTCATGTCAATCAGCATATTTACCGGAATTTTCATATTCTCACGGCCTGCTTTTTATTTCTGCCGCCCTTGCGGCAGGCATAGGCAGCAGCCACTGCCATACCCAGACCATAAATGATGAAGGTGGAGACAAAAGGCAGCTTCACATGAACGGAATAGATAAATCCGGCTGTCATGGAACCGGCAATGCTTCCCAGGGATTTGGTGGCATTGAAAAATCCCATTACCAGGTTCTTCTGCTTTATGTCCGCCTGGCCTGCAATCATATTCTGAAGTACAGGCACACTAACGGAATAACCTGCATATACCACCACGCTGAAGCCTATAAATACTCCTATATTCCCTGCAAGCACTGTCCCCATGGCTGCGGCGGCGCAGGCTGCAGTCAGGGATACCATGGAACGTTTTACATTGGTCTTGTTAATAATCCAGATACATAGGGTCATATTGGAGATAAAGGAGATAAATCCCACTGCCGCCTTGATGATTCCGTTGTAAGAGGAGGTCAGACCTATAACATCCTTGAGATAGTAATTAAATGCCTGGTCAAAGCCTGTATTGCCGAAATTAATCAGAGCATTCACTGCAAACAGCATGGCAAAGGAAACGGTCATAAATGCCCGGCTGTCCATAAAAGCCCGGAATGGATTGGCCTCCCTTGCCAGCTCCTTAGGCGAAATTCCTAAAAGGCCTGACACCTCATCGGGCTCACAGATCAGAAAGAACAAAATCCCCGTCACCGCCAAAGCCACTGCCTGAACAAGAAAAGCCGTGATGACAGAGATCTCTCCCAGGAATCCTCCGATCATATATCCGAAAGCACCTGCCACACTCTGGATGGTAGCCGAGATGGTCAGATGCTTCCCCTGATCCTGGGGCGCGGACTTGTTCACCACATAGGTGAGAAAATTGACAAATATACCTCCCGTAAACAGCCCTGCAAACATCCTGGCCAGGATAATCTGCAGTTCTGTGGTGGAATAGGCAAACCACACCTGAGCCGCTCCATACCCGCAGCAGCACACTGCCAGAGTCAGGCGCGAGGACACATAGTTGTTGATTTTTCCCCAGAAGGGAGACATTAAAAAGTTGGTAAAAAGCATGGCGGCCAGTGCCAGACCGAACATGTAATCATGGAGATTCAGATTCTTGATTACTGTAGGCGTCACAGGGTGAGCAAAGTTGGCGGCCAGATTAAAAAGAGTCATAGCCGCAAAAAATGCGGCAAATCTTGTCTTGTACTTCATCTGTTTTTCCTCTTGTTGTTGTTCCTACTTAACATAACCGCCTACACCTTAAACCGGTACCCGACCCCCCAGATGGTCTCAATGTACTGGGGCTTGGCCGTGTTAAATTCAATCTTCTCCCTTATTTTCTTTATGTGCACCGTTACTGTGGCAATATCACCTATGGATTCCATATCCCATATTTTTGAGAAAAGCTCTTCCTTTGTATACACATGGTTGGGATTTTGAGCCAGGAAGGTGAGCAGGTCAAACTCCTTGGTGGTAAAATTCTTTTCCTCCCCGTTAATCCACACCCTTCTTGCGGTTTTGTCTATCTTTAAGCCTCGGATCTCGATGATCTCGTTGTCCGGCATACCGCTTCCGATGAGCCGCTCATAGCGGGCCAGATGGGCCTTTACCCGGGCCACCATCTCACTGGGGCTGAAAGGTTTGGTGATATAATCATCCGCTCCCAGTCCCAATCCCCTGATCTTATCAATATCCTCCTTCTTGGCGGACACCATAATAATGGGCGTGTTTTTCACTTCCCGGACCTTCCGGCAGATCTCAAATCCATCCACTCCGGGAAGCATCAGATCCAGAATAAACAGGTCATACTCCTCCTGAAGGGCCCGGTGAAGTCCCTGCTCCCCATCATTTTCAATCTCCACATCAAAGCCGCTGAGCTCCAGATAGTCCTTTTCCAGTTCTGCGATGCTCTCTTCATCTTCAACGATTAGGATTCTCTTCATTATATATAACCTCCTGGTATTTTCTCAACACAAAGTGTATCTCCGTCCCGATTCCTTCCTTGCTGGTGGCCCAGATCTTGCCGCCGTGATCCTCTATGATCTTACGGACAATGGACAGCCCGATTCCGCTTCCCCCCTTGGAAGAATTGCGTGAGGAATCCGTGCGGTAAAACCGGTCAAAAATATTTGGCAGATCCTTGGCGGCAATTCCCCGGCCGTTGTCCTCAATCTCCACCTGGATGAAATCTCCCACATCCTTGATTCGGATGTTGATGATTCCCCGCTTCTTGTCCAGGTATTTTACGGAATTGCTGATAATGTTGTTGATCACCCTCTTCATCTGCTCCGCATCGGCGATGACCACCACATCCTCGTCCACATAGTTAAAGTAACCCAGCTCAATGTTGTTGGAATCCAGCTCCAGCCCTACTTCCTCCACGCAGTCCCTGAAATAGCTTGCCACATTGATCTTAGAGAAGGTATAGGGGATCTTGTTGGTGTCAATCTTGGAGTAAAACGTCAGCTCGTCTATGAGCCGGTCCATGTCATTGGCTTTATTATAAATCGTCCGGATATATTTATCAAGCTTCTCCGGCGATGCGGCCACACCGTCGAGAATCCCTTCCACATAACCCTTAATGGCGGTAATCGGCGTCTTTAGGTCGTGGGAAATGTTGCTGATGAGCTCCTTGCTCTCCTTGTCATACTGAACCTTCTCTTCTATGGTTTCCTTCAGACGCATACGCATCTCTTCAAAGTCCTGACACAGCTGGCTGATCTCATCGTCATTGTCCATGTCCACATCCAGGGTAAAATCCAGGTTGCCGTTCTTAATCTCATTGGTGGCCAGCTGCAGCTTGTTCAAGGGAGCCAGAAGGGCTTTGTAGACCCAGCCTGTAAGGACAACCCCTGTCAGCAGAAGGATCATGATGCCGGAAAATAAAATCTCCAGAAACATGGATTTGACTTCAGGGATCACGTCATCTACGCTGCATATGATGAATACACTGCCCTCTTCTCCATCGCTGTATCTGAAATCCACCTGCTTGATAAGATGCTGAGTGGCGCCGTCTAAGTAGATACCGCCCTCTAAGAACGTGTTCCCGATCTCATCATAATCAGGAAGATGCTGGTATATCTCAGGATTCTCGTCCTCTCTGCCGGAATATATGAATTCGCTGCCTTTGCGGACAATCAGGTAGGCGTATTTTTGTCTTAAGTCCTGATTGATGGCATCCAAATAGGCCGGGTCAGCAAAGCTGTCCGGAGATGTCTCTATCTTTTCCCGAATCGCCTTCTGGCTTCCCTGAGTCAGACGGTTGAATATCTGCATGGTATTGCCGGAAAGGAGATTTACCTGCTCGGCCAAGCCGTAGTAGTCCCGGAAAGCCCGCATCTGATAGGTACTCAGAAGGCTGAAGGCCAAATAAATTAAAAGCATGGGCACCAGGGTTATGGTAATAAATGCGATTCCCAGACGGGTTCGGATCTTCATGGGAGGGGTCCTTTCTTTGAAAAAGAACGTGGCTTTTGCACCGTTCATTGCTTACAGTATACCACATCTCCTGTTCTGCGTCTCTAAAATGATTCTAAACTTTCTGCGGTTCCTTATTTTTCCTTTTAGGACGCCGATATATTTCGTATAAACACTTTTAATTTAATTTGGTCTAAAGGAGGATTATATGAGAGTTGATCAGGATTCTGTTATGAGGCTGTATAACCAGCCTGTGCAGGCTAAGTCAGCGTCTGCAGTTTCTGATGTGCCTGTTGATGCCAAAGCAGCCGAGACTGCCGCAAAAGCTGAAAAGCCGGATGTAGACCGTGTTGAGCTTAGCAAGGATGCAAAAGCTACCACGAAGATGAGTGATTCCGAAAGGGCTTCCCTGGTTCAGAGTCTGAAAGATGACATAAACAATCAGATGACCCGTTTCACCAATATGATGGTTCAGAACTTCCAGAAGCAGGGGATTAATTTCTCCATGGCAAACGGCGATGATTTCTGGAAGATGATGGCCAGCGGCAACTATACCGTAGACGAGAAGACAAAGGCCGAGGCTCAGCAGGCTATCTCCGAGGATGGGTTCTGGGGCGTTAAGCAGACTTCTCAGAGAATCTTCGACTTTGCTGCCGCTCTGGCAGGAGATGATGTGGAACTGATGCAGAAGTATCAGGCTGCTGTGGAGAAAGGATTCGGCCAGGCTGAGGAAGCATGGGGCGGTTCCCTTCCGTCCATCTGCGGCGATACCCATACGGCTGTCAACAAGCTGTTTGATGAGTATTATGCACAGCACAAGTAAAACCTACAGAAGTATTGTCTCCATAGCGAGAAGAGAGCCTCTCTCAGCGTTCAGCTGTCAGAGGCTCTTTTTTTGCGCCCGATACCGCTCCCTCAAGCGGACAAGGGAATCACCGATGGCTATAAGCTACACGTGGTATCTGTAAACGGCAGCGGTTACAATAAAGTGACTAAGTAATAAATTTGTTTGTGGTTGCAAGGTTCAAAATAAACAGATATAATTGAAGCAGTCAATCGAAACCGTCAAGACCGAGAAGGAGCCAACTATGGAAAAACATATAAAGTTAACTACCGAAGACATCACTACAGTAAATGTGGCAGTTAAAGATGCACAGGTGGGGGAAACCGCTGTTTTGCAGGTAGCTAAACCTCTAAAAAACGACACTCCTGATATCAACACTTACGCCAAACTTAAAGATTTGCAGTTTCACAACGGAATCATTGAAGTAAAAATGCTCAGCCGTCTGCTGCCGGAAGCTCCGGATTATGCAAGAGGATTTATCGGCATTGTCTTCCGCGCCAATGACTCCGATTCCGAATTTGAATCATTTTATGTGAGGCCCACAAACGGGCGCGGCTGTACGGACCCGATAAGAAGATCTCACGGCTGCCAGTATTTCTCATTCCCCGGCTATACCTTCAGCTATTTTCGAGATTTCGGAATTACAGCCTACGAGGCGCCTGTCGATGTGGCACTGGATGAATGGATCACTTTAAAAGCCGTAATCGAAGACGACCGCGCCGAATTCTATCTGAATCACAGCCCCGATCCGCTCCTTGTTGTTGATGGATTGAAACACGGAAAGGGAAACCATGGAGCCGTAGGGCTTTATGTGGATAACGGCACAGAGGGATATTTTTCTGAGATTCGGGTAATCTGTACGGATTAAGGGGTTTTGGCAATGGATTTAAAATCGCTGACATACATAGTCGCCATAGCCGAAGAACAAAATTTATCCAAAGCTGCAGAACGGCTCTTTGTGTCTCAGTCTACGCTCAGTCTGTTTCTGCACAAGCTGGAAGAAGAGCTTGGTGTTCTTTTGTTCAACCGCGTGAAGAACAGGCTGATCATCACCCCTGCGGGCAAACTATATGTGGAGACGGCGGAACAGATTTTAGATATGAAAAAAGAGCTCTATACAACCCTGCTCTCTCCCCGCAGGGAACAAACCCTGAATATAGGAATCGCCTCCCAGATGGTCCTCAAGATATTTGCCCGGGTATTTGCAGACTTTAATGTTCTCATGCCTAACTTCCATGTAAATATCACGGAAGGACGCACCGTCGCTCTTCTCAAAAAATTTTATGACAAAGAGCTGGATATAGCCATTGTAGGGAGAAGTGAATCTATACAAGACGACAATTATAAAATAGATCTGCTGAAAAAAGAAGAAATGTGGCTGATGATTCCGCCCGGCCATCCCCATGCTCATGCCGCCTCCCGGGATTACAACAATCCCCCCGTTGCTGATATGGGCTTATTCTCCGGGGAGGATTTTGCCCTGGCACCCCGAGATACCTGCGATTATCAGCTGGCCCAGGCGATCTTCCGGGACTACCATATGAATGCCCGAGTGATCTGCGAACTGAATTCTACCCACGCTATCTGCCAGATGGTCCTAGAGGGCGTATGCTTGTCTATCTCCCCGGCTTATTGTGTTCCCAGAGATATAGGAATTCTTGTCTGCCGTCCGGCCAGGCCCTATTATCGGTATCTGCTGTGTTTTCAGCATAAAAAACGGCATCCTTCTGCCGAGGAGACGACTCTGATGAATATGCTGTGTGACGCCTACAGTCATTATTACGACAAGTAATGCTGCTGTTCTTGCCATGAACTTATCTCCTGCCGATAAGTCCTATTGATCTAAAAAACGCCATCGGCCTTTAGAGCCGATGGCGATGATTTAAAATTTCTCCTCAAAAGGCTTTGCGCTGCAATACCCTTTACAGGGGTTCCCTATGGCCAAATGCATTTCCAGGTTATTCAAATCATTGATCGCGGAAAACACCGTCACGACAGCCTCCCCGTGTCGGCAGATACTGCCGGCAGGATAGTTTTTATGGTCTGTCATGATTCTCTTAATATCCTCCACCCCAAGCTCATCGCCCTTAAGCTCCTCTACCAAAGTATCTAACCTGAAGGAGCGCAGAACACCCTTGGGATACTCCTTTTCCCTGTAGGGCGCGGTGGGAAGTTTGGGATGCTTATAGATATTGGCGTGAGAGATCACACCGTTTTTCTTGTTTAAGATTTTACACCCTTTGTACTCGACCTCGATGTTCACCATCTCACCCTCCGGCCCTACCACCAGCAAGTTAATATTGCTGGCCACATGACTGTCAACCGCGGCTTCCACTGCATCCGCAAAGGTCTTCTGGTCCATAATGCGCCGATAGGCAAACTGCAGCGGCATCCCCTCAAAATCAATGGGGGCATTGGTGCTTAAAGTATTGCCGCCCAATCCAATGCCGCAGTTATTCATGCCGCCCATCCGGCACAGCAGCCCTGCCTCGCCGGTCCAGGCGATAGACGGCTTGTCATTCTGATGGACGATCATATAGATTAGTGTGGGAATCTGAGATGAACTGCTGTCCCAATTCTGGCTGTACAAATTAGTATTGCCGGCTGTACGGGACTGGGTAATTCCTATGACCGAACAGTCTCCCGTAAGCTCTCGGACCCTCTCCATGTTTATGCCGAATTCACAGGCAAACTGACCTCCCAGCTCCGTCCTGCAGTTCAATGTAAAAATATCCTCGAAACTGTTGCCGGAACCCTCGGCAATTCCCCGAATCTCTTCCAGATATTCCGGAACCTTCTTTTTAATAACAGGCATAAATGCGCCCGCAATTTTCACACATGTGTCCCAGCCCAGCCCTACTGTATTTTGCACACTCTCTTTCAAGTTTGCCAGGGTAATGTTTACTTGTTTTTTTGCCTGAGAACCATGGGCAAACCCGATTTCATAGTTGGTTCCCCTGGCACGGACAACAGGAATTTTGTCTTCAATTTCAGCGACAGACATGATATCCTCCTTGTAATATTTATTTGTTATCCAAACTGATAACCTCTGCATTCTGGGCATTTTTTCGTGACTCCCGGGCAAAGTGGCAGGCTACGCAATGTCCCGGCTCCGCCTCACATAATTCCGGCTCCTTTTCAAAACAAATAGGCTGACTCATCCAGCAGCGGGGAGCAAATCGACATTGCTGCTTAGGATTAATAGGGCTCACCACATCTCCTTTGAGCACAATGCGATGCACCTTATTGTCCATGTCCACCTGAGGAATTGCAGAAAGCAATGCCAGGGAGTAGGGATGAAGGGTGTTGACGAACAAGGCCTCCTTATCTGCCAGTTCTACAATACGGCCCAGATACATAACTGCTATTTTGTGGGAGATATGCTTCACCACACTCAAATCATGGGAAATGAAAAGGTAGGAGATATTCATTTCCTTTTGCAGAGTCATTAAAAGGTTGAGAATCTTGGCCTGAACGGAAACATCCAGGGCAGATACGGGCTCATCGCACACAATAAACCGAGGATTAACGCTGAGAGCCCGGGCGATTCCCACGATCTGCCGCTTGCCTCCATCCAGCTCATGGGGGAATTGCATCCACATATCCTTGGAGATCCCTACTTTGTCACAAAGCATTTCCAGACATTCCTCCAGCTGGGAGCGGCTGCACAGATTTAAAGTCTCATAGCTCTCTGCAAGAATACTCTTAATACGCTTTCTGGGATTTAAGGATGAATACGGGTCCTGGAACACAATCTGCATTTTACGGCGCACATCCATATCTTCTTTGCTTCCCTTTATATCAAAAATATTCCTGCCTTCCAGCAAAACCTCTCCTGCTGTCTGCTTCTGGAGCCGCATCATCACGCTTCCTATGGTGCTTTTTCCGCACCCGCTTTCTCCCACAAGACCCATGGTCTCTCCGCAGCCGATCTGAAAGCTCACATCATCCACGGCATGGAGAGTCGCCTTGCTGTTGATCTTGTAATATTTTTTTAAATTTTTTACTTCAATCAGGGTTGTATTATCCCTCACGTCACTCATGTTCCGATTCCTCCCCATAATTCCAGCATGCTGCAAAGTGGCCCGGCTCTGCCTCTATCAGATACGGCTTTTTACTGATGCAGATCTCTTTGCACCCTTCGCACCTGGGATTAAAACCACACCCCGGCGGAAGCTTTGCCGGGTCTGCAATCGTACCGGGGATTGCCGTCAGCCATTCTTTGTCATCCTGAAGATTAGGTATTGCCCCTAAAAGGCCGGCCGTATAGGGATGAAGGGGATTTTTGAATACCTGCCGCACCGTTCCATACTCGATAATGGAGCCTGCGTACATAACCGCAACATTTCTGCACAGCTCTGCAATGATTCCCAAGTTATGAGTAATCATCAGCAGGGAGGTGTCATATTTTGTCTGAAGCTCCTTCATCAGCTCCAGAATCTGAGCCTGGATGGTCACGTCTAAAGCAGTGGTAGGTTCATCTGCAATGAGCAGTTCCGGGCTGCATGCCAATGCGGCCGCAATACCGATTCTCTGACGCATTCCCCCGGAAAATTGGTGAGGGTAATCCTTCAGACGGGTTTGGGGAATACCTACCAACTCCATAAGCTTTCCGGCCTCCCCCATGGCTTCTCGATCCTTCAGCTTTCTGTGCTTCCTGAGAACCATGGCGATCTGCTCCCCAACAGTAAATACGGGGTTAAGAGAGGTTAAGGGATTTTGAAAAATCATGGAGATCTTGTCACCTCTGAGGGCCTCCATCTGCTTTAT
Organism: Hungatella sp.; assembly: GCA_022796015.1. Lineage (GTDB taxonomy): Bacteria > Bacillota > Clostridia > Lachnospirales > Lachnospiraceae > UBA3402. The sequence goes on from JAAWHU010000014.1 coordinate 13,760, forward strand.
GCTCAATTTGGAAATATCCTGTCCTTTGTATGTGATGGTACCGCTCTTACACACCGCATTGTCCGACAGCAGACGAAGAATACTTAACGCAGTCGTGGTTTTTCCGGCCCCAGCCTCCCCCACCAGCCCCAAAGATTCTCCTGAGTGGATAACCAGGCTTAAGTCATTGATCACCTGCTTCGTCCCGGTCTCTGTATCAAACTCGATGGTAAGATGTTCTATGTTCAGCAGTTCTTGTTTTTGTTCCATACCTATTCTCCTCCTCCATCACCGGCGCTGTTTCGGATCAAGAACATCCCGCAGGCCATCTCCTAAAAGGTTAAAACCAAGTACGGCGATCATCAGGGCAACGCCGGGCGCTATTACCGTCCATGGCGCTACCGGAAGAAAATTCCGGCAGTCTGCAATCATATTGCCCCAAGAGGGCTGAGGAGCCTGAATCCCCAAGTACAAATAGCTTAGGGAGGATTCCACCAGAATAATGCTGCCGAAACTGCCGCTGGCCTGGATAATCAAAGGTGTTGTAATATTGGGAAAAATCTGCTTCCACATAATATTAAAACTTTTTGCCCCAAGTACCTTGGAAGCCTGGACAAATTCCCGATTTTTAATAACCATAACATTGTTTCTGGCAATCCTGGCAAATCCGTTCCAGGAGTTGACCACCATAATCAGAATCAGATTGGGAATGCTGGCTCCAAAAACCGCTACGATCACAATGCCCAGAGTCAGAGTAGGTACTGCCATAGTAACCTCTGTGGCTCTCATAATAATATTGTCAATGATTCCTCCCTTGTAACCCGCCCAGATTCCAAGGGATGTTCCGATAATGGTTACTGCAACCGTAGCCACAATGGAGATAAAAATAGAAGCGGAACTTCCAACTAATAGGCGGGAAAGGATATCTCTCCCCTGCTGGTCCGTACCAAGGTAGTAGGTGACGCCGTTATCCACAAACCCCGGCGGCTTTAAACGGATCATCGTATTGACTACATTGGGATCATTTGGCGCAATCCATTTTGCAAACAGAGCGATGAACAGCAGAAACACAACCAATATACCGCCTACTACAAACTGGGGGCTGCGGCGCATTCGTCTCAGTAATATTTTTTTATCCATAACCTCTCCTCCTTAATTCAGCTGCATTCTGCGGTCAATATAGGCATTGACAATATCCACAATCAGGGTAATGACCGCAAAAATCACTGCAGTAACAATCAAGGTGGACTGAACCAGAGGATAGTCCCTGTGGTTTACGGCATTTACCAGCATGGTGCCGATGCCCGGAATGTTGAACACGGTCTCAATTACCACTGCTCCTGCCAGCATAGTAGAAATATTCAGGCCATAAATGGTTATAATGGGAATCAAAGCATTTTTAAAGGCATACTTGGTATATACTTCGAAACGGCTCATTCCCCTGGCATAGGTACAGGTAATATAATCCTCACTGAGCACATCAATCATTCCGGACCGACCCATACGGGTTAAAGATGTCATGAGACGGTAACCGCTGGCAATAATGGGCATCACCAGATATTCCGGCCTGGACCAGCCTTTGTAGCCCATGGCAGGCAGCAGATTAAACTTCACCGTAAAGATCAGCAGAAGCAGAATGCACACCCAGACCACAGCCATGGATTGTAAAAGCACCACAAAGAATGTGGCAAAAAAATCAATACCTGTTCCCTGCTTTACCCCTGCCGTAATACCCAGAGGAATGCTGATAAACAGAATAAGAACCGCCGAGGTAATCGCTACATTGAAGGTGGCAGGCAGACGGCTCATAATCGCCTGCCTGCAGGAATATCCGTACATAATGGATGTCCCCAGGTCCCCCTTTAAAAGGCCCAGCATATAGTTACCATACTGAACAATGTAGGGATCATTTAGTCCAAGCTCCGTCCGTTTTGCCTCAATCTGCTCCTCGGTAGCCGTGTCAGGAAGAGACAGGACCGCTGCGTCACTGGGGGCCGCCCTTAAAAGCACAAAGGCAATCAGGGATACCGCCCACACCACAATCAACATGTAAGCGACTCGTTTTAAGATATATTTTCCCATAGTCTCTCCTTTATAAGAATTGTGATTTTATTTTTCCCAGACAGACTCGTCCACCTTTACATCTCTGAAGAACATATTGCCTCCGGAAGTCTGATTGATCCCCTTCAGACCCTTGCGGGTGCAGGAGGTTGCCTGCGTCACAATCGTTCCTGTAATAGGGCCATAATCGTCATGCATCTTCGTCATAACTTCCTCCAGCATACCTTTGCGCGCTTCCCGGTCAGTCTCCGCATCTGCCCTGGTGAGCAGGTCATTGATTTCTTCATCTACATAACCGTGATTATGGCAGTCATCGCGGATGCGGGGAACCATATACTGAGTCATAAGATCCCCATCCCAAGTAGCCACTCCGCCGTAGAACATATCATAATTTCCCTCGGAGCGCAGGGCAGAGAAGGCGGCGCTGTCACAGAGGTTCAGCTTTACATTGATTCCGATAGCTGCCAGATCGGAGGCGATGGCAGTACACTCATTCTGCCTGGATGTCCAGGATGCCAAAGAAAGCTCCCGCCCGTCATAGCTGGTTTCTGCCAAATACTGTTTTGCAAGTTCCGGATCATAAGCATAACCGCCTGCATTCACATAGCCGTCATTGCCCGGAGTCGCTGCACATTCCAGAACTTTCCCGCCGCCGTAGAAATTTAAAAGTGCTTCATAATTAATTGCGTGGCAGACCGCCTTTCTCATGTTGATATCCTCAAAGCTGTCCCCGGCTCCGCACTTAAACTGCAGGTAATTGAGAGAATCCACATTGTAACGCTCCAGGTCAAAGCTCTCATTTCCCTCCAGCATGGGCAGAAGGTCATTGTCAATCTTACCCACCGCATCAATCTCACCGGAGATTAGGGAAGAAACCACTGTGTTTGCCTCGGTAATATACCAAATATTCAGCTCGTCCACATTGGTGTTCACTCCCTGCCAGTAATCGTCATTTCTGTTGAATTTTACATACTGGCCGTCAATCCATTCCACAAATTTCCAGGGACCTGTACCGTTGACCACACCCTGAGCCCACATCTGGTCTCCGTATTGTTCCAGATCTTCATCAGACAGAATAAAAGTATAACCAAGTGCAATCTCAAACACATGAGATTTATAATCCATATTTACCTTCACCGTATAATCATCAATCTTCTCTGCTCCAGCCAGATTCTTCCATACATTGGAAATCATGGCAAGCGTATCTTTGTTCTCTGCAAGGTAATTGAGTGTTGCCACAACATCATCTGCATTGCAGTCCGTGCCATCATGGAATTTAACATTCTCTGCAAGATGAAGTACGGCACTTAAACCATCTTCCTCGATCTCATAGCTGGTACAGATCTCTGGCTCAAACTTTCCGTCATAGGAAGCGTGCATCAAAGCATCATAACAGCACTCTGCATACTGCCACTCCGGATGGAGAGAATATTTGTAGAATTCCAAGGATACTACAGAGTTTCCGCTGCTCTCACAGCCATTAACCACAATAGGCTCTGATTTGCCCGCTGCCTGGGTATTGGCCGGTGCTTCCTTGGACTCTTTTACAGGAGCCTGCGTCTGACCGGTTCCGCTGCTGCCGCATGCCGCCAGAGAGCCTGCCATCGCCGCGGTTAGTAAAAATGCTGCTGCTTTTTGAAATCTTTTCATATTTCTCCTCCTTGAGTAATTTTTCCAAATTTTTCTAAAAAATTGGAGTATTTTTATTACTATTTACTAATAATTATAGATTGATCTGATCTTTTTGTCGAATATATAAAATTAACATATACTATTGATTTTCCTCACAACTTACGATAGAATTTTTTTAAAGGCTGAAGGGTCAAAATCCCGGATAACCAGAAATGAGAATGTAAGTTATGAATTTAAAGCAGCTGGAATACCTTTGTGAGATCGCCAAATACCAAAACCTATCTCAAGCGGCCCGTAGCTTGTCCCTGTCCCACTCCACCTTAAGTCTCTGCCTGTCTTCGCTGGAGAAAGACTTAGGGCTTCCTCTTTTTATCCGGAATAGGAATAAACTCCAGATTACCTCTGAAGGAATTCTTTATGTGCAGACTGCCAGGAAAATGTTGGATTTGAGAAACGATTTATATCACAAGCTTCAGGAATACAAAGACTGCCAGGAATTACGGATCGGACTGGGATCCGGCTATTCCTTAAAAATTTTTTCCCGGATTCTGGGAGAAGAAAAAGAAAAATACTCTAAATTCTACGTGGATGTATCCGAAGGAAGGCGCCCTCTTCTCCTTCGGCAGTTAGAAAAGGGCAGTCTCGATTTCGTAATCACGGCTTACCAGCATATGCTGAACCTTCCGGATATGAAGTCTGTCCTGATCCGCAAGGAACCCTTTGCTCTTTACCTGTCAAGAGAGCATCCGTTGGCACACTTAGCCTCCCCCGTCTTGACAGTTCCCGCCCAGACAGATTTCTCCCTTTTCCGCAGAGATAATTTTATCCTCTCCTCCAAGGAAACCTCCGATGGTTCCATAGCCACCCGTATTTTGGAGCAGTACTGCCCGGGACACCGTATTTTGTGCCATATCAACAATACCGCATCAATTATGGAGATGGTCAAATATCAGATGGGCATCACACTTATGCCCATGTCCTGTATCTTTTCCACTCCAGTATGCCATGAATTAAACTGGTGTATTCCTGATGAAATGTATCACCGATATGTTCAGCTGGTGTACCCAAAAGATCATATCTTCACTGCCTTAGAAATGGATCTTTTTGACAAATTCAAGGAATATTATAATGCTGACCATTTGGAACGATATGTCCCGAAGGATTAGAAGGCCAAAGATAAAGATGGCAGTATCCCGCCATCTTGTCTTCATCGCTTCTTATATACCTATGTAAAATCTGTCTGGCAGTACATACACCGTCCATCTTTAAAAGTCATCTGGGGCACCAGCACATGTCTGCCCTCCATAACATTCCCATTAATATCCGTATGCCGGATTTTCTTCTCTTTCAATTGGAAGATGGCCGCATCTGCCGGAGTTCCTTCTTTTAGTGTCCCCAGTTGCGGATGCCCTATGAGACGGGCAGGTGTTATGGTAGCGCAATCCAGAATATCTTCTAATTTCATGCCAAAGTCCAAATATTTGGAGAGAATACGGGGCAGACTGTGAAGAGGATGTATAAAACTGCCGTTAGCGTTGTTGTCGCTGCTGATAATATCCGGCACAAATCCCTGTTCTACCGCACTGCGGCAAACCTCCAGATCATAATTTCCCTTTCCATGGCTGGCATCGAATATAATCCCTCTCTCTCTTGCTGCCCAGAGTCCCTCCAGCACTCTGCCATTTGCATCAAGGCAGGTTCTGTCCCGGCTGCCTAAATTCTGATAAATATGGCAGATCACATCTCCTCTGCGCAGCATAGATGACAATTTGTCAAGGGGCATGGCACAATCTGTTACATGGAGTATCAGCCTGGTCTTCACCTTTTCTGCCAGCATAACCATGCGGAGCACTGCATCTTCTGCATCGCTTTCCCTGATCACATATTTGGACAATCTGGCTTTCAGCCCCACCAGCAGCCCCGGATACCTTTCAAATAATTTTGCGATTTCGTTCTCATCATAAAGTTCAGGATCAATGTTTTCATTATATTTCCATGTGGTCTGACCTCCGCTGGCTACCAAAAGATCGCTTAAAATCCTCACCCTGCTGTTTACAATATCGGTGCGGTAAAAAACAGGAAAGGTACTGCAGCCTGTGCTCCCTGCATCTACAGCAGTGGTAATTCCATTGCAGAAACTGCTGGCATCAGGACTTACTCCGCATTCCACCCCCCAATAATGTACATGAAAATCAATTAATCCCGGCGTCACAATGCACCCTTTTGCATCAATAACCTGGTGATAGAAATGTTCTGCCCTCGGCACGGCAATCTTTCCATCCACGAAAGCAATATCTTTACTGACCAGCTGATGAACTTCCGGTTCATACAAGGTGCCATTCTTAATTAAAAAATCCACAAAACGTTCTCCTTTGCCTTCAGATTATCTTTTTAAATACATTCATCTTACAAGGTGCCCAGCAGGCGGGGCAGGAAAGTGATCAGTTGCGGAAAGATGCCGCACAGAAGCGCAGCCAGCAGAAGAGCTCCCAACACCGCCGGAAGATACCGAAAGGTCGAAGTCAGTTTGATCCCCTGCATCTCGGAAGTAACAGAAAGCAGCACCCCTACAGGCGGTGTAATCTGTCCCAGCGCAACACACATCAGCATAATGATCATTAAAGGAAATCCGACTCCATATACACAGCCGATGGGGTAAAGAACCGGCACAAAAATTGTACACATGGCAGCTCCTTCCAAAAAACAGCCCAGGAAGAGAAAAAAGAGAATCATAATCAGCATAAAACCAACTCTTTCATGGGCAATATTCTTCAGCAGGCCAGCGCAGATGCTGCCAAAGCTGTTGCGCGTCAGTATCCAGGCAAATACATTAGCCATAGAAACCAAAAACATAATCTGTGCGGAACCCAGCACACTCTTCTTAAACACACCCACCAGTTTCTTCAGAGTCAGCCCCCTGTAAACAAACATTCCAACGATCATACTGTAGACACATGAGATCATACCAGCTTCTGTAGCCGTAAAAAGACCGGACAGAATGCCTCCGATGATAATCACCGGGGAAAGAAGAGCCCAAACGGCATTTCCGAATGCTTTGGCCGCCTCCTTGGCAGGCTGCCTGGGTTCTTTTGGAATGTGATTCTTCTTGGCATAAAGCCAGCCAATTACCATTAAGAATCCTGCAATCATAAATCCTGGTACAAATCCTGCCAAAAACAAGTTGGCCACTGACTCTCCTGTCATAGAAGAAATCATAATCATGGAAACACTTGGCGGAATAATCGGGCCTAAGGTACCTGCACTGGCAATCAGTGCCGCAGTAAAAGGTTTATCATAGCCTTTTTTGTTCATCGCCGGCATCATTGTAGCCCCTACAGCTGTTGTCGCCGCAACAGCAGATCCTGTCACCGCAGAAAACAGAGTGCTGTACAGCACTGCCACCATGGCAAGACCACCTCTCAAGTGCCCTACCATACCATTGGCAAATTCCAGAATTTTGTCAGATATTCCTCCCTCTTCCATGAGGGAACCTGCAAGGATAAAAAATGGAATGGCCAGCATGCTGGTGGAATTGCACCCGGTAAAAAGTTTTGTTAAAATAGTAATCAGAGCGCTGCCCTGGCCATTGGCCAGCATTACCGCCACAGTGGAAAGTTCCATGCTGAAGGCGATAGGCAGTGTCAACACAATAAATGTCAGAAAAAGGATAAATGTAAATGCGATGGTCATGTTTCTTCCTCCTCTTTTCCGGCCAGCATTTTAAAAAGGTTATTGATGCTTGCAAGCACAGAAAGCCCAAAGCCCACTGGCAGGCAGGCATAGACAATCCACAGAGGAAGCTGCATCGCAGGAGAAAATCCATTTTTGTTGTTCTGCATAAAGGTAAACAAACTTGGAATCAGCACAACACAGCACAAAAGTGTCATAAGCTCTGCCAGAATATGGAAAACCCTTGCTCCCCTTGGGCGCCTTTGAAACATTATATCTGTCAAATCAATTGTAATATTGCGTTTGCCTGCCACAAGCAGAGGCAATGTCAGAAAGGTGGAATACACCATCAGATACCGCATTGCCTCATCTGCCCAGTTGAATGCCCCTATCAGCACCTTTCTCAGGCAGACCATCAGGGCACAGACCACCAGCAATGCCAGCATCATCCCTGCCGGAACATAAAACCAGTACTCCAAAAACTGATCAAAACATCTGGAACATTTTTTTAAAACCTTCACCCTCTCACGCCTCCTCTGTTTTCCAGACTTCTTCTTTTTATTATTTGGCAGGGTCGCAGGCCAGAACTGCATCAATCAGGTTCTGTCCTCCCTCTACTGAGTCAATAAACAATTCTCCCCATACATCTGTCATTGCATTTTTAAATGAATCAAGATCTGGGCTCACAAGTTCCACACCAGAATCAGAAAATGCCTTCATTGCCTCCTCATCCTGGGTTGCAACCATAGACCAGGACCCCTCTGCCGCCTCTTTAGCCGCTGCTTTTATAATCGCCTGCGCTGCAGGATCCAATGACTCAAGTTTACTTTTTGATACATAAATGCTGTTTCCTGTATACATATGATTGGTAATGATACAGTACTTGGCAACTTCATGATAGTTCATGGAGCGCATGTAGGAAGGTGCTGCCTCTGTGGCCTCCACCAGTCCGGTCTGAAGCGCCTGATACACATCAGAAGCCGGAAGTGCGGTTGTGTTGCATCCGAGAGCGCCAAAAGTCTTTACAAACGAGGGAGCCTCTGGTATACGGATAGACAGCCCTTTCATATCATCTGCACATTTAATTTCCACATTGGAGAGAATATCCCGAAAACCTGTATGAAAATCTCCAAGGGCCAGAGCATTGGTTTGTTCAGCCAGTTCATCCCGTACAGCCGCCCACTCATCGCTCCCATAAAATGCCTCCACATGCTCATAGCTGCTGAACAGATAAGGCACACCCAATATGGTTCCTTTTGGATTATAACTTTCCATATTCCCGGCTGCAAAAAGGGCGAAATCCAGAGTATCATAACGAATGGCATCAACCAGATCGTTAAGCCCTCCCATCTGGCTGTTGCCAAATACTTCGATCTGAATCTTGCCGCTGCTGTTTTTTTCTACCAGTTCTTTAAAACTGTTGGCGACCACTTCCTCCACACTGCCTTCTGCTCCTACATGCCCAAGCTGTAGATTATACTCAGGGCCTTCATATCCTTCTGGATTCTTTTCCTCAGATTGCTCTTTCCCGGTCTGGACTGATGGCTGCGGTGCGGCGTTGGTACCGCTTCCGCCTGAACATGCTGTCGTCCATAATATCATAGCTGTCGCAAGTGCCAGTGATACGATTTTTTTCATGATATTTCTCCTTTTTTCATAAAAATATTATTTTCTATGTACTATAATTATAATTCTGCTATAATAAGAAGTAAAGATTCTAATTCTTCTATTAATTCTAAGTAATTCCATGTATTAATTATAGAAAATGTGGGATGATTTTTATCTACTTTACACAAAAAGAAAGGACTGTCAATCATGGATCTAAAACAACTGGAATACATCCTTGCTATTGAAGAATACGGCAATATCAGCCGTGCTGCCAGCTCTCTTTTTATCAGTCAATCAGCTCTAAATCAACAACTGATTCATCTAGAAAAAGAGCTTGGCATGAAACTGTTTTGGCGGGACAACCGTAAGCTATGGCCCACACAGGCAGGAGTTATTTATTTGGAAAATGCAAAAGAAATCATGAAAATTAAAAAAAATACTTATGGGCTTCTTCAGGATTTATCGGACTCTGCCATCGGTGAACTTAATCTCGGCCTGACCTGGGAACATGGGATTGATATGTTTACAGAAATTTTCCCTGCTTTTAATAAACGTTTTCCCCGATTTACAATTCACATTTCTGAGCGCAGTGTGGCACAGCAGCATCAGCTTATTCTGTCTGGTCATCTGGATTTGGGATTTGTAATGCTTCAGGATGCAGAAAAAATTGACGCAGCATACATAGATCTGTGCCAAGAAGAATTACTTCTTGGCATTCCAAAAACACATCCCCTGGCAGTTTTCGCACCGGCTCCAGGCTCTCCTCTCCCTTATATTGACCTGGCCCGCTTTAAGGAGGAGCCTTTTTCCCTGATTTTTTCTCAATCTACTATGCGGGCTGTCATTACGCCTCTGTTTCGAGAAGCGGGATTTCAACCCAATATTCTTTTTGAAACATCTATGAATCACGCCCTTCACAAAATGGTGAGCAGGGGACTATGCTGTACTATTATGCCCCAGTCCTATGCCGCCTTTGATGATAATATTGCCTGGTTTCGCCTTCATGGGAATACCAAATGGAACTGGTGCATTGTCTGCCCCAAAGGGATTAAACTTAATGCTGCCGGAAGCTACCTTGTCTCCCTGGCAAAGGATTACGGTGCGAAACTGGAACAGCATCTTCTTTGTAATCTTGGAGAATTAAGATAAAAAAGGAACCGCTGCCTCATAAATGATAAATCATCCAGGAGACAACGGTTCCTTTCTTCTTACCAGGTTTTGACCGTGCTATCTATGGCAGCCGTGTCCTCTTCCACAGTAAGAGCCTGATTGTGATTCTGTCACACAAGACCCATCACAATATCCGCTGCTGTGCTCATAACCACAGTAGTAATGGTCGTCATGAATGTGACGGCCTGTCTCGGTACAGCCTTCCACTGTACATACGGGATAACAGGTATCCACACTGGCTGCTGCCCGGCTGTGGTGTCCATGTCCGTGTGCAAAGGCAGGGAATGCCGTAAGAGCAGCTGCCAAGATACCGGCGGCGGCAGCTGTCGCCATCTTTTTTCTCCACATGATCCTGATTCCTCCTGCTATAATAAGCGTTTTTTGGTTATCAGTATCATTATATCAGAAAATATCCTTAAAATGCAACTTTCCTTTTTCTTAAGTTTTCGTCCGCGGCGGGACATACGCAGCGGTGTTCACAAAGTCCCGGGAGCACTGCCTATGTTATCTGCACCTATACACATAAGGCCCGGTGCAGGTGTAGCAGGCCGTTAGTTTCTCTTTGAATACACGCTCCTCTTTTTTGGAATCCAGATAAGCAAACTCTCCCTTATCAATCCGGAACACGGTCAGTTCTGCCGGTATCCCCTCTTTTATCTCCAGCTCCTTATCGGGGATATGCAGCAGTCTTACAGGTTCGGCTATGGCCATTTTCAGCAGCCAGCTCCATGGCTTTCCTGTAAGTCCGCGCATTTTCGTAAGAACAACACCTAGATTAAATACAGGACCATTGATATTGCCGCCGTGCAGATCGCTGGAAATAGTATCCACGAAGAAACCTGCCCTCCAGGCGGCCTCGGCAATCTCATAGCTATAAGCGTTTGTGCCATGGGACAGGTCAAAAATAACACCTCTCTCACGGGCATCTATGACAGATTGCCTGATTCTCCCCTCTTCATCCAAAACTTTCATTACATCACTGTTGCCTGCAAGGGTATGGCACAGCACATCTCCTTTTTTCAGATAGGGCAGAAGGTTGTCAACGCCAATACGGCTTCTGGGCGCATGAACCGCAATGGGCATATCAAGCTCATCCCCCAGCCTGCGAAGCTGCTTCATCACATAATCCGGGTCAAAGCAGAATTTATCATCAATCCTGGCCTTTAAGCCCAGGAATTCATGGCGGTACTGCCGGGCAACCTGCTTCACATGTTCCGGCACAATATCCTGGGGGCCCTCAAAGTCCATGTCCCGCCCTCCGGCTCCTTTTCTTCCTATATAAAGATAAGATTTATATTTCAGATTTGTCTTATACAGAAGTTTTTCCCGGAATGCGGCATAATCATCCGGTCCCAGAGTGCCTAAGTCCAGAGCATAGGTAATCCCCTGGCAGAGAAGATCCTGTTCCGCATTGATGCAGACCTTTTCCCCCACCTTTGCAAAATGACCATGGGCCTCCAGCCAGCCTACTGAGATGTACATGTCGCCGGCGTCAATTACCTCTGCCAATGGTTTTTCAATATGCTCTGCTATCTTTGTGATTCTCCCGCTCTCCACCAGAATATCTGCTTTTTTCTCACTGCCATCCATAATAGAAACAAGTGTTCCATCCTTAAGAATATAAGAATCTAACATGGTTCCCCTCCTTCTACTTATCTCTTAAAATGCCGGCATTACAAGACTGACAAACCCCACATACCCAATGCAGAGAATCAGTGCAAACAGCCAGCCCATCTTAAATAATTCCTTTACATCATATCCGCCGGCGCCCATACACATGGGAACTGCCGCGGTAGCTGACGGGGTCATATAGGCTGTAAGGGAGCCTGCTGAGATCAGCACAAGGCACCCTCTCGGGTCTGCACCAAGAGCGGAACAGGCAATCAATGCAATGGGGGCAAATACGTTCATAACGCTTTGGTTCTGCATAAACTGGGTAATTAGGAAGGGCACAATAAAGAAAACCGCATGCAATACGACTGTATTGGTGGCATTGCCCACTACCTGGGAAATAATGGAACCGATATACTCCGCTGTTCCCGTTGCAACCAGCGCAGTAGCCATAGTATTGGCTCCTACAAAGAGCATACAGATATCCACCGGTATGGCCCTGATGGCTTCATCTTTGGTCAAGGTTTTGCAGATCACCATAGCCATGACACCAAAGAACGCAATATACCATGTGGGCATTCCAATCATTTTATTGAAAATAAAACCAAAGATTACAAGGACAAAGATAATAACGCCGGCAATATCAGCAACAGCTCCCAGAGCCCTGGCCTCCTTTTTCTTTGCCTCCAAAGCGATAATCGGAACAACCGGATTCTCCGGCGTCAGCTTCGGCGCTATAAAATAGGCCCATGCCAGAACGATAATGAGAAACGGCCATCTCCCCCGGAAAAAATCCATGGCTGTGAACCCCTGGGCAAAGCCGTAGGTCTGCATGTATCCGTCATATACCGCACTCTGGCTGATGCTTCCGCCCAGGGGAAGGATGGCACAGCATGCAAGGCAGGTTACCACCAGAGGAAATTGTGCCTTGGACCGGCTTACACCAAACTCGTCACATACGGAATCCATAATCGGAAATACGATTGCATAAGCAGCCATGGGGCTGGTCAGCATACTGGTCAGGGCCAGGGCGATACACAGGACCCCCAGATACGCCAGCCGGTAATTGCCTCCGGTAATTTTACGGATTCCTGCAGTTAGTTTTGCGGGGAAGGAAGTCTGCCCCAAACCGGATGCCAGGATAATCATACAGGCAATGGTCACGGCATTGGCACTGCCGATTCCGCTTAAAATAGTTGCAGGCTCGGTACATTTCGTCAGAACCAGAAGAACCGCAACAGTACCTGCCGTTACGCCAAGGGGAAGCTTTGCCGCCAAAAAGCTGATCAGCATAGCCACAAACAGCAAAATACAAATAATCATCTGTGTATTCATGAAACAAACCTCCATTTTCATACGAACTTATTGTAACTTAAGACACCTTTTCTTCCAGCCAACCGCCGATCCATGCTGCAATCTCCAGATTATTTTTCTCCAGCATCATCATGTGCCCGTTTCCATAGATTCCCACCTGCTCCAGACGCACAAAATCATGGGGCACGCCTGCCTGGGTAAAGAAGGCAGATGTCAGATGATCAAACTGCGCGTGGTAAGAAGCCTCCGACACCAGCAGCAGAATAGGCTTTCCGGCAAAATGGGGAAGCCTGCAGGCATCCTCCATAATCCACCCATCTATCAGCCCCTCCTTTGGCGCCTTCAAAAGCTTTAGACTGAAATCTTCCGGGCTTTGAATCTTGGGAGTAAACCGGAGAAGCAGCTGAGAAATTCCGTAATTCATGGCAACAGGCCTTTCCAGGTTCCCGGAAAAGGGCGGCCCCGATGGTTCCAGCGCCACCACCCCTTTTACCAGGTCAGGAAACCGGTCAAGAATATTCCAGCCAAAGGGGCCGGCCTGGGAATGGGTCAAAAGAATGGCCGGCCCTGTGATGGAAAGCAGTTCCTCCATACAGGCAAGTATCAGCTCCTGGGAACGCCGGTTGTCCGGAAGATATTCCACCTGGCTTTTGGCAAACTGCCAAAAGGCTGCATCTTCATCCGTATCTCCCTGGCCGGGCCACTGACTGTATCTGGCGGCCTGAGGCCATTCCCCCTGGCCGGAAGCAAACCGCTTCCGAATGTCATCCAGATCATGATAGATCAGAGGATTCCCGGGACTGTAGTGATAAGCCGAGCGCCCTCTGGATGGCTGCTCCGCCAAATAAACGCAATACCCCTGCTCCACAAAATAGTCCGCCCACCCTTTCCTTCCATCCGGCGTTATCAGCCAGTTGACATTGGTCTGCCCCGCTCCATGGAAAAAAATAATCGGATCAGGATGGCGCACCACATTGGGGACATAGGCTTCCACAAACATCTGCCCATCCATATAGGATTTTCCCGATTCCGCTATCTGCCTGCCCCCTACATAGAAAAAACTTCTTGCGCCGAGAGCTTTCTGGGAAACAAATCCGGGCTTGTGGTAGAGATTCACAAATCACACCTCCTGTTTAAACAATTTGTTGATAATTTTATTCTAAAGTTTGACATTGCCATTGTAAAATATTATTATTTAATTATAATCATAGGAAAATATTATGATAGAAAATCACTCATAGACAGGAGAATACCTTAATGGCTTTAAGAGAATATGAATATTTTCTGGCGATTGCCGAAGAAACCAATATCACGAAGGCAGCCCATCGGCTCCATGTCTCCCAGCCGTCCCTTACCCAGCAGCTGAAACGCACGGAGGAGGAGCTTGGCTGCAAGCTCCTCCTCCGTACCAATACCGGCGTACAGCTTACGGAAGCCGGAGAGGCATATCTGCAGATGGCAAGGCAGATGTTGCAGCTGTACGAGAAGTTCAAATATGAGGTTGGACAGCTGCAAAAGCTGAATCACGGCAGACTCCGTATAGGTGCAAGCTGGTATCTTACCACCACCCTGCTGTCCGAAATCATCAGTGAATACACCCGGCAGTTTCCGGGAATCCTTATGGACTGTGTGGAAAACCGAACCAGCCTGCTTTTAGAGCAGCTCCATTCCGGACAGATTGATCTTGCCTTTGTGTCCCGTTTTCCTCATGAGAACAGTGTGAACCAGAAGCGCCTGGCCTATCTTCCCTTATACCAGGATCCCTTCTGCCTGGTTGCCTCTGCCGGCTGTCCGCTGCAAACAGAGGAGAATGGGCCTTGGGTTGACTTGGCTTCCCTTGACGCCTATCCGTTTATCATGTTCCGGCCAAACCAGAGAATCCGCCAGATCACGGACCGCATCCTCTCCCAGGCCGGCATTCACCCCCAGATCCGGCTTACTACCTATGGATTCCCCATTGCCATGACCCAGGCCGCCGCAGGCATGGGTGTAGTCATCCTGCCTGCAGGCTATATCACCATGGTCAAAGAAAGCTATGACGTCCGGGTTTATGGACTGAATCCGGCGTACAGCGCTTACTGGGATATCGGCGCCTATTATCCCCATTATGATATAATGCCTTTTGCGCTGAACGCCTTTGTGGAATGTATCAGGAACTTTCGGCCAATCAGGTGAGTGATTGGCCGCGGAGCAAAGAGTAAGCGGCCATATCCCGAAGCTCCTTCTCCTCGTCCTCAAAGAGCAGCATTTTATTATACTCATAATACCTGTTACATTTATATTCCTGAAGAAAATGAACGCTGTAGAATCCGGTATTCAGCCCTGTGACAAAGACCACCATCTCCTGGCCGGTTCCAAAGGCTCCCTCCATAAAGTCAAAGGCATGCTCAAGCCCTTCGGCGCACCGGTCAAATAACTCCTCGTAACTCTCGTTTTCTCCCCGGAAAATCTGGGATACCTTCTCCCACACCTCCTCCTCCGTGCCTCGGTGCTCCGCCTTCACGGCCTTAAGGGTCCGCTCCAGTATCCCTAAGACATCCTGATAGAGATAATCTTCCCTGCGGCTTAAAAGCCCGGATTCCAGCTTATATTTCCGCTCCGCCTGCATACCGGCAGTAAGGCCTGCCAGATACTGCGCCGGAGAGTCGTACTCTGACAAACTGCCGGCCGGAAAGGAGCCTCCTTCCCCCGACGTCTGCCGGCTGTCTGCCGCGGCTCTGCCATCTCCCTCCGGCTCCTGGCTCTTAGGCTTCAGCCGTCTGAAGATCCGCTGGAGCCTCTCCAGCCGCTCCTCCTTCTCCGTCACCTGCCTGAAGCCGCCGTTAAGCCTGGCCAGAATCAGGCTCATAACACTTAACCGCTCGTCAAAGGGCGCCTTCTCCAGCCGGCCGTAGACCCCTGCTCTCACGTTCCCTGCCAGAATCTCGTCTACCTGATAATCCTGCCGGTACTTGTAGTAAAGCTCCAGATAATTGGCAAAATCCTTGGCAGCCGCCGGGTGCTGGATGTACTGGAACACCACCTCCCGATCCACTGTTTTTCCCAGCTTTTCATAGACCTCTATCAGCCTGGAAAGATCCTCCCAGCCCCTTGGGGTGGCAAAGAGCTTGCCGTCCACCGTTGTCTCGATCCGGCAGAAATTCTGCTGCTTCACATCCAGGTAGGAGAGAATGGCCGGATGGATATTCACCTTCTCCCCGTATTCCTTCCACACTCCAAAATCCGCCTCCACGGGAATCATCTTAATGCGGTCTAAGGTTACAATGTCAAACTCCCGGACAGATTTGTTGTATTCCGGTGGATTGCCGGCAGCTACGATAATCCAGCCCTGGGGAATCCTATGGTTGCCGAAGGTCTTGCATTGAAGAAACTGCAACATGGTGGGAGCCAATGTCTCGGACACACAGTTGATCTCATCAATAAAAAGGATCCCCTCCTGCATCCCCGTATCCTCAATCTTGTCATAGATAGCGGCTACGATCTCACTCATAGTGTATTCCGTGACAGAGCACCGCCTGGAATCGTAGATTTTATCCTGAATAAAGGGAAGCCCTATGGCGCTCTGCCTGGTGTGATGGGTGATGGTGTAGGCCACAAGGCCGATGCGGCATTCCTGGGAAATCTGTTCCATAATCTGGGTCTTGCCGATTCCCGGCGGCCCCATAAGGAGGACGGGCCTCTGCCTGATGGGAGGAATCTCGTAGGCTCCGTATTCATTTTTCATAAGATATGCTTCAATGGTATTCTTGATCTCTTCCTTCGCCCTTTTAATGTTCATACGCTTCCTTAAGCTCCTCCTCTTCCAATATAAGCTTTATGGCCCAGGCAGGAACCGACACATCCTCGTACTGTCCCTGGATAAACACAAAGGCCGTATCATAGGGAGGCATTTTCACCGGATAGATGCCCTTCCCATCCGTAAAATATAAAAGCCCCTTCAGCCTTGTGAACCGCCCCTTAGCCCTCAGATTGCTCACATACTCAAAAGCCGGCCGGAAATCGGTTCCCCCGTTTCCTTCTATGGTAAAATGCTCCATATATTCCTTCATCTGATCCCTATCCGTGATCACCACATCGGATCTCACCTTGTCGTCGCACTGAATAATATGGACATTGATCTTCTTAAAATAGCTTTCGCTTTCACTTAACACGCTGTAGGTCTCCTCCAGAAAACGCCGGACCAGCTCCCCGGAGCAGGACATGGAGGTGTCAATAACCAGCACAAAGTCCTCGATGCGCCGAACCTCCCTGGTCTCTAAAGGCTCGATCAGAGGCATGTTGCCGTACATCTTAAGGCCGTAGGTGTAGTAGATATAGTCAAAGGAATCCTGGTCTATCTGAAGCTCCTCTTTGGTGACGGAAAATTTTCTTAAAAAACCTTTATAGTCATATCTCTCCCTGTTTTTCACCTGAACCTGTTCCAAAAGACTGTTGTCCTCCCCCTGTTTAAAAGGATCCTGGCCTATGGACTCCATCTCTGTCTGCATCTTTTCCCGGTTGTCGTTCCACTTGGTCTGTCTGGGAACAAGCTGCCCCGGAGGCCTATCCTGAGCCCATTTGCCGTGATCGTCCACGTAAAATTCCTCTGCCATGCGGCTGTACTGGGCCTGGGTTAAATTCATGCCCTGCAGAGCCTCATAGATGCCTTCTGCCGTCAATACCTTCATCTCTCTTTCAAGGCGCAGGTACAATTCCCTCCTGTAAGGAGAAGGGGACACATGAATGCATTTTTTATGGAGATTGTCAATGACAGACTCCATGGCAATATCACAGGCCAGGTTCCAGTATTCCTCTCCCCGCCTTTTCCTGACAGTCCCCTGCCCACTGACAGGAGGCGCATCCTTAAGGGTGTCTGAACTGCCCATAGAATTCCCGGCCTGAGCGGTGTTTCCTCCAACAAGCCCCTTCCCGGCATCCAGGTGGCAGAACAGGCAGTGGAATACCATGTGAAGGTAGGCTCTGTTGACATAGACCCTCCCTCTCTGGTACAGCCTGCACAAGACTTCCGGAGCATAATAGATCACATATCCATCGGTTCCCATCCCCTTCATGGAAGGGTCCGCCTCAAAGCCAAGGCTGCTTAAGGAGATATCCAGAAAATGCATGTTCAGATACAGCTCGTTTCTGGAATTGCAGAGAATCCTGGTACACAGATTTACCATGTCCAGTTCCTCCAGCTGACGGTGGCGGGTAGGGTCTATCATGCCTGTTCCTCCTCTTTGCTCTGATTGAGGAGCTTGGCCACCTCGCTGATCAGGACTTCAATAAACACAAAGAAAATAGCCTGGTCGTCTAAGAACCCCATTTTTTTATTGTAGGAAATCTGGGGAAGGCATACATAGTAATCACACAGCCTTTTTTGAGGGCCGGTGTTGTTCATGGTAAACATGGCCGCAGAGGCGCCGTTCTTGTTCAGGCGCTGGATAATATCTTTATATTTCTTGGAAGCGCTGATGGAAAAAATCAGACATAGGTCTCCGGGGCCGAAAATCTCCATGTAATCCATCATCACCACCTGATCTGTCACCAAATAGTTGGCCACACCGATTCTTGACAGGCGGTAGGACAGCTGGGAAGCGGAAAACCCGGTACGGTTATAGCCCATGATAGCCAGCCTGGAGCTATGACAGATCCGAGCGGCAATCTGCCGAATCTGGTTTCTGTCTGCCTCTGCTGCCATCTGGTTTAAGTATTGTACATACTGGGACACAATAGCCGTCATGGAATCTTCCGCTTCCTCTCCCCCGCTGCTTTCATAGGGCTCTGACAGAGCCGCCCTGGATAAGGAGAATTTAAATTCGGAAAACCCCTGGTAGCCCAGCTTCTGGCACAGCCGGATTATGGCGGTGTTGGAAGTCCTGGCTTCTCTTGCAATCTGGGTCAGGGAATAGCGGATCACAGACATGGGATTGTTCAGAATATACGTGGTGACTGCCTGCTCGGATTTGGTAAGATTCGGAAATTCTTTTTCTAACAGCTCAAGTGGATTCATATCCTGCCTCCCTGGTTCGCCTTGCTCTCTTGTTCTCATTATAGCAGAAATTTAAATGATTATCCACTTTCATCATTTGGATATTTATCCAAAACAACATTGTATTTTTATCCATTCCAAGCTATAATAGGACTATCTACAAGTCCGGCCTTTGGACACAACAAAAAAAGAAAGGATGCTTCTTATGGAAAAACGACCTAATATCCTGTTGTTTGTAGCCGATCAGATGCGCTGTGATTCCCTGGCCCACATGGGAAACCCGGCCTCCAAGACTCCCAATCTGGATTCTGTTCTTGAGGATGGAGTTTCCTTTGCCAACGCATACTGCCAAAATCCTGTGTGCGTTCCTTCCAGGTGCAGCTTTCTCACCGGCAGATATCCCCACACCACCGGCCATCGGACCATGCATTTTCTTCAGGAACCCCAGGAGCCCAATATTCTGCGCACCATGAAGGATCAGGGCTATGAGGTGATCTGGGTAGGCCGCAACGACATTATCCCAGGCAACCGCGCAAAAACACCGTATTGTGACGAATTTTACAGCGGCGCCGACTTTGTGAATCACAGAGATGATGAAAACTTAAAATTTGCCTTTGGCAAAAGTCCGTCTATGGAGATGCCGGAGTTCATGAAGAAGGATCATTATTATTCTTTCTACACCGGAAAAATGGACTCCGAGGATGCCAAATCCACCTTTGACTGGAACTGTATCCAGAGCGCCTTAGATTATCTGGACAGGAAAAAGGCCCAGGGCGACGACAGACCCTTTTTCCTCTATATCACCTTGTCCTTCCCCCATCCTCCCTACGGCTGTGAGGAGCCGTGGTTCAGCAGCATCGCCAGGGACAGCCTTCCCCCCAGGCGCACGGATGTGGAAAAATTGCCGGGCAAGCCTTCCATGCTTCAGGGGATACGGTCAAAGCAGAACCTAAATAACTGGACGGAGGATCAATACAATGAACTGCGGGCCGTTTATCTCGGCATGGTGGAGCGGTTTGACCATCAGTTCGGTATGGTAAGGGATCGGCTGAAGCAGCACGGATTTTATGATGACACCAGCATCTTTGTGTTCAGCGACCACGGAGATTATACGGGGGATTACGGCATCACGGAGAAAGTACAGAACTGTTTTGAAAATCCCATTTCCAATGTTCCCCTCCTTGTAAAGCCGGCTTCCAAGTTCCCTGTAAAGCCGGGAAAGAGCGAGGCTCTCGTGGAGCTTCTTGACCTGCCGGCAACCTTTGCGGATATGGCCGGGTTCTCCTTAGACTATACGCAGTTCGGCAAGTCTCTTCTTGAAGCAGTGGCAGGAGCGCCTGACCATAAAGACGCCGTGTTCTGCGAGGGCGGGCGGATTCACGGGGAAACCCAGGCTATGGAACGGGGCCATGGGCCCGAATCTCCTTACTGGCCCAGGCTTTCCACTCAGTGCACAGAGGGGCCGGAGCACACCAAGGCGGCCATGATCCGCATGGGACAATATAAGTATGTTATGCGGCTTTATGAGCAGGATGAGTTCTATGATCTTGAGAAGGATCCTATGGAACTGTCCAATGCTATTGAATCCCCGGAATATGAGGGGCAGATTCAGACCATGCGCATGAGGCTTCTTGAGTATTACATGGAGACGGCAGATACGGTTCCTAATAGGAGGGATCCAAGGTAGGGGTTTTGCCCTCTTTGCTGCCGGATTGCTCCGGACCTTGTGTTCCCGCAATGGATTTCTCAGAAAAGGGGTAAATATATGCCCATCAACACCACAGGCGGGATAACCCGCCTGTTTCTTCATCTCCCATTCCTCACCATCTGATACACCTGCACAAGCCTGGGGTAGGCATACTCAAAAAATCCCTTGTAGGCGCTGCAGAAATAATTCCTTCCGGTGCTGTGGCAGGTAACGGGCTCCCGGTTCCGTCTGCAGCCTCCCCGGCACAGCCCAAACCATTGGCACGTCTTACAATCTTCGTGAACCTGCTGAGACCACCGTACAAAGCCCAGTTCCTCCCGGCGCTGTTCCATTTTTTCAAAATCAGACTCCCACACATTGCCCAGAAGCCACTGATCCAGAGCATAAAAGTCGCAGGGATACACACTTCCGTCCGCCTCTATGACCCACTGTATTCCGCATATGCCTCTCATGCTGCAGCTCTCCGGCGGCTGTCCGTTGAGAATCAGCATAAGATTCTGAAAATACCGGTTGTAGGTGATATTTCCCGACATGGCGTCAAGATACCAGGCATCAAACATGCTCTTCAAAAATTCCTCATACTTTTCCGGCGTCAGGGAATATTCCTGGCCTCCCGGAATTTCCTCTATGGGATCCAGACACTCGATATACTGCTGGTAATGGATATGATTCTTTTTAAAAAAATTATACAGCTTCTGACCGTTTCTGGCCGTTGCCGCCGTCACCACGGTGAGAATATTATATTCCACGTGGTATTTTTCCAGCACCCGGATTCCTGACATGACCCGGTTAAAGGTGCCCTTCCCGGCGGCGTCCCTCCGGTATCTGTCATGAAGCTCCTTGGGCCCATCTACGGAAACCCCTACCAGATAATGATTCCTGGCCCAGAACCGGGCCCAGTTTTCATCAATATTATATCCATTGGTCTGAATGGCATACTGAAAGCGGATTCTTCTGGGATTAGGCGCGGCGTCAATATACTCTGCCATGTCCTCATAAAAATCAAGGCCTGCCAAGGTGGGCTCTCCCCCCTGAAAAGCTATGGTACAGGTATGCTCCCCATACTCCAGGACCCGATCAATGATTTTGTGCATCGTATCCTTTGACATAATCCCATGGGAAAATACCTCCCTGTGCTCCTGTTCGTCTGCATAAAAACAATATCTGCACCTCATATTGCAGTTCCCTGAGGCAGGTTTTATCAACACACTTAATGCCGGCATAACTCCTCCTTATCGCTGTCCTTACATGGCCCCTTACATAAACTGAACCATGTTGTAGATACAGATCAACATAATCACCACCATGAGCCCGATAAACAGCTTGTTGACCATGGCTCCGTCCATTTTCCTGTTGACGATCCGCCCTCCGGCGCCGCCTAAGATTCCCCCTGCAACCATAAGGGCCAGAAGTCCTATCTCAAACTCAGGCATTGTCCTTGTAATCAGGGTATTTAAAAGGCTTGCAATCTGGGAAAATAAAATAATATACAGGGAATTTTGTGCTGCCGTCTTGGTCTCCATGGAAAAAAAGAAGAACAGTACCACCAGATTAATAGGGCCTCCCCCGATTCCCAAAAAGGAGGAGAAAATCCCCAGAACCAGCCCAATGGCAATACATGCCGCCGGGTTGGTTACACGGTGGGTCCTTATCTTGTCCTTTTTCAGGGTGTAGACCATCGTTCCGAAGGTGATAATAAGAAGGCATACGGCCTGCACCGCCCCCACCTGGTCCTTGTCCGCCGCCAGTCCTGATATGTACTGAAACATCATCTTTCCTGCAACGCCGCCTAATGCCGCTCCAATGGCAAGAGGTGTCCCGGTCTTCATATCCACAAGGGAAGAACCGCTGACCCTGGCTTTTACCACGGAATAGCAGGACATGGAGAGTACGGTGCACCCGGACAGAAAACTGATGCTCGCTACGCTCAAGACCCCGAAGGCATCCAGAATCGGCTTAATCAGCACCCCGCCGCCGATTCCGCATATGGCTCCCGCCACGGACGCCAGGAAACTCACTAACCCAAAAATCACATACAAATACAAACTCATTGGTTCTTCCTCTCTTCCTCTGTCATAACTCAAACCGCCGCCGCTTCACATTTCCTTGTCCCGCAGTCCTGTTCATAAGATAACTGACCGCCGCCTGGTTGCCCTGCCTGCCCGCCGTTTCGATAACATTCTTTAATTCCTCTCTGTCCCAGGAAAGATGCTCTGTCAGCCATATGAGGCCATCTATATCATGGTTCTCAAGAGCCTTCCGGGCCGCTCTGTCCTTGTGTTCTGTCAGATAATCCAGATACTGCCTGCAGTGGTTCTCTGCCAGCTCGTAGGGGTACCTTACTCTTCCCATGGCCAGCTCCGTCACCAGTTCCTCCGGCTCCTGAATCTGTATCTGAGAGAACAGGCTGTCATATTCCCGGAACTGAAACTGGGTGGCTACAAAAGCGTTGCGGTATTCCTTTCCACATCCGTGAGTATTGGTCACAAGTATTCTTGCCGGTGTATTTTCCACTGCCTCCTCAAAAAACTCCGAAAAAATCAGCCTGGCCTTCTCCGGCCCGTCATAGGTAACCCTAAGGGTCTGCCGCAGCTCCGACAAAATCTCCTTCAGGCACGATTTCCTGGACTGATCCACATGAATCAGCAGCTCCTCCACTGCCCCGCATCCCGTAAATACTCCAGGCCCCCAGTCCAAAGTCGTACTGTACAACTCCAGCTTTTTTAAATTCCAGCAATTATAAAACCCGTAGGCGCCTACCTCCTTTAGGGCGGCGGGGAGGCGCAGCTCTGTTAAAACCTCTCCCTTGACCTTGGGAACTTCTTGCGCCTCCTTCTCAGAGATCCGGCCTGCCGAAGGGCTCCACCAGAAAGCGTCTCCATGGCCTCTGTCATGGTAATTCCTGTGAGCCGAAAAAACATAGGGAGCCAGGGACACCACAGGCTTACAGGCAATCTCCTCCGGCACTGCTGCCAGGGAATCATATCCCCTGTATTCCAGAAGGCAGACCCCCTCCTCCGTGATCTCACACCAAAACGCCGTATCTATGGACATACAACCTCCTAAATAAGCACTTCCTCCAGGCTTCTTTTCGGCACATAATGAACCTGGTTCTGATCCCGGTAATAGGCGACCTTTCCGTCTGCTCCCACAGGAACTACTTTTACTTCCTCCTTTGGCTTTCCAAGGGCCAGCACCAGCTGGATTCCATACTGCTCAGGGTCAATGGCAAAGGCCTCTGCAAGGTTGTCTCTCCGGATATTAGCCAGCATACAGCCGCCATATCCCTTTTCCACGGCTCCCAGCATTATGGTCTGGGCGGTGATTCCTACATCAGTCAGCTTATTCTTCCCCAGAGCCTTGTCCTCCAGAATCAGGATGTACGCCGACGGCCGTTCCCCTGCTTCCGGCCCCGGCCAGTCAGGAAGAGCGCCTGCCCATCCAAGGGTTTCAAATACTTTTTCATTATCCGCCTCATTGTCTATAATCTTGAATTTCAGAGCCTGGGAATTGGCCGTAGATGCCGTCATTCTGGCCAGTTCCACCAAATCCTTTAACTCCTCCCGGGAAATCTTTACCTCCTCATAAAAACGGCGGTAGGAACGACAGCTGTATACCAGATCTTTTAACATAGCAGAGGTCTCCTTTGTTTTTTTATTCTTGAGTGTAGAAGAAATTGTTTTTATTATACGCAGGAGAAGTTGAAAAATCAATTCTAATATGGATTATGGAAAAAAGAAAAAAATTTCTTTTGGTATTCCCTGGTATTTTGGCAAATTTTTTTATAAAATAGAAGAAACTGCTAACCTCATCCATCTACAGAAAGGAACCATATCCTATGATTATCACCCTGAAAGACCCCAAAACCAACATCTGCGCTGTCATCGACTCCCTAGGCGCCCAGCTGATCTCCTTAAAAGACAGCAGCCAAAAAGAGTACATCTGGCAGAGGGATCCTGCTGTCTGGTCTAACTGCTCCCCCCTTCTGTTCCCTGCAGTAGGCAACTGCCGGGGCGGGCGGACACGTTTTGACGGCCAGTGGTATGACATGCCCAAGCACGGCTTCTGCCGGGAGTCGGATTTTATTGTTAAACAGACAGATGAACACCATGCCGTTTTCCGTCTTGCTGCCAACGACTATACCCGCCGTTTTTACCCCTATGACTTCCTTTTGACTCTGTCCTACTGTCTGAAGGACGGCGTTCTCTCTATGGATTACTCCGTGGAAAACCCCGGGGACAGGCAGATGTGCTACCTTCTGGGAGCCCATCCCGGATTTATCTGCCCTCTGGAGGAAGGGGAAGCATTTGAAGATTATGATCTGGAATTTGACCAGGAGGAGACCACGTCCTCCATGGTTTATAATGTGAATATCTTTGAATTTGACCTTAGTATCAAGGGAGTCGATTTAGACCACACCCGCAGACTGCCTTTGTCTTATGAGCTGTTTTGCAATGACGCCATATACTTTGACCGGCTTCTCTCACGCAAGGTTTCCATTGTAAACCGGAATACACGAAAAGGCGTCTGGGTGGCCTTCCCCGGCTTTGAGACCGTGGCCTTCTGGACCCCCTATAGCAAAAAACCTGCATTTCTCTGTGTCGAGCCTTGGAACGGGTGTGCTATCCGCAATGATGAGGATGATGACTTCCTTCATCGCCACCATGTTCAGATTCTGGCGCCGGGAGAAAAAAAGACTTATCCTATGGAGATCGGGATTCTGTAGACGGAATTTTATTGATTTTCATTTTTTCTTGACATTATCGAATATCGATATTATACTTTTAATATCGATATTCGATATTTATTTTGCCTTTTATCCGGTGCTCCGGCGGGACACCCCTGCCGGGAGCCTAAGTAAAAAGCATGAGTTGCAGGCACGAAAGGAGTCCTCCCCATGGCCCGTGAACAATTCCAAAGCCTCAGTGAGCAGATGTACTACATCCTCCTCGCCCTGTGGGAGCCCCAGTGCGGGGCAGACATCTCCAGACAGGTGCTCTCTCTGTCCCGGGGGAGAATCCAGATAGGGCCAGGCACTCTCTACACGCTCCTGGCCCGGTTTGAGGAACAGCAGATGATACGGGAGACCGGCAGTCAGGGCCGGAAGCGCTATTATATGATTACAGATAAGGGAATATCCATGCTGCGCGCAGAATATGCAAGACTGCAGGCCCTGGTGGAGGACGGCTCTGCCTGTCTTGGATCAGAAAAAGGAGATTGTTATGAAGAATAAAAAACGTGTACTCTGCTTCTATCAGGTTTACGAGAATGACGCACTTAAAAATTATCTGGAGGACATGGCGCTAAAAGGCTGGAAATTGACGAAATTCAACAACTTTTTCCTTCATTTCTGCTCCTGCGCCCCTCACCGAATCCGCTACTGTGTGGAGGTCATGACAGCCGCCAGCCCCTTTGTCTCCAACTTAAGCCCCACCCTCACAGAGTATCGGGATTTCTGCCGGGACGCCGGCTGGGATTATGCGGGCACAAACGGATATCTTCATGTGTTCTGCACCGATGACATGGAAGCCCTCCCTGTGGAGACGGACTCCCAGGAGCGCTTCCACAATATCTGCAGGGCTGCTGTGGGAGTCTACCGCACCTTCTCCCTGCTCTTTCTGATTCTGGTTTTTCTCAATGCACAGATCTGTTATCAGAAAAGAACCCTTCTGTGCCCCCACGGCGCTGTCATCGCCTTTCTCCTTGGCTGTGCGGCCTGGGCGGCAGGGGACTTTCTCATGTGGAAGAAGAAAGCCCAGAGCTCCTTAAGCCATACAGGCGCCCTGCCCTCCATGGACTGGAAGCCGGTGTACCAAAAGAACGCCCTGGCATACTGCCTGGCTCTTATGCTTGCCGGGGCAATGTTCTTTGCCACCTTCTCCCGGGTTCCTTCGGACGCACAGGTATTTATCATCCCTTACCTTATCATTTACGTGTTCCTGCTCCTTGTATTTTCCTGGCTCATCCACCTGCTCCGGGAAAAATATGCTTTCAGCAAGACCACCAATCTTGTAATCTATTGGGGAATTGCCCTTTTTATGTGTATCGTAGTTACCACCGCCCTTGTGGCCGCAATCTTTTGGTACGTGGCCAGGTAAGGAGATGAACACAGGCCCGGATTTCTCACCCGATTTGCCTTATGGATAAGCCCCCAGTCCATAAGGCATGGGTTAATAAACCACCCTAAACCCGGACTCCGCCACACAGGGAAGTTCCGTCATCTCCATATCCTCAATGGAGATAAACCTCTGTTTCTGCAGATCCTCCAGAAACCTCTCAATATTTTTCTCGTCCCCCTGAACCTCCATCTCCACCCGGTTGTCGTAAAGATTCTTCACCCACCCGGTCAGCTTCCTGCTCTGAGCCAGATAAGTAGAACGGTAGCGAAACCCTACCCCCTGCACCATACCCGAAAAATAAATATGCTTTCTCACTTCCATACGCTTCCTCTCCTTCCTCCAAAATACTGATCTGAATATTTGCTCAGCTTAAATTTCCTCTAATTCCTCCTGAAGCACCCCGAACTCCTTCCTCTCAAACTCCTGAATGGAAATAGACTTCTTATTGGGGTTGGCAAAAACAAAAATCTTGTCCACTGTCTCCAGATAATTTTGAATCTTGTCGTTGGTGGCGCTGATTAGCGCCTGAAAGCCAAGGCCCCGGATCAGCTGAATACAGCTGGCCACCTTCTCCCCGTCCATTTTGGAAAAGGCCTCATCCAATACCACCAGCCGGATGGTAGGATTCCTTAAAGCCCCTGGCTTTAGATCAATCTTATAGGCCTGGGCAAAGCTGGCAAGGAGAGCCACATAGAGAGGGTTTTGCCCCTCCCCGCCGGAATTCTTCTTGATCATCTTGCTGAGACGGATTTTGATCACCTCGTCCTCATTCTGAATCAGCTGCTGCATATCAAACGACAGATAGGTACGGTAATCGGAATACTTATCCATGTTCCGTCTGGCTTCCTCCAGCTCCTGGGCTGTGGCATTTTCCGGAGGAATAAAAATACTGATCAAATCATTGACCATGGCTCCGTAATGGTTCTCATGCTCTACAGTGAACATGTTCAGCTGATTGTCCAGGCCGATATCCAGATCCGAGGGGTTGATCTCCAACGCCTCATCCATAAACATGTCATAATACTGGCCATCCGGCCCCTTATTCTTTCCGATATAGAATTGATATTTGTCCTTTCCGAAATCCAGCCGGCTGATAATCCGGTTCAGCTCATCCTTCCTCTGGAGGGCTTCTTTTATTGCACTGCGGATTTTGTACATAAAATCATCTTTAAAATGTTCCACCGCCGTTCGGGCCTGGGCTGCTGCCCGCACCCGAAATTCCTCTAACCGGTCGTCATTGAGATGATTCAGAAGCTGTCCGTACTCCTCGTTGTCCTCTGAGGTAGGAGAAAAATTTCGATTCTGGTACATCCTTAGGTAGGCGCTGCGCTGCTCCAGCAGACGGTTCCTCTCCCGCTGGCATTCCTCCTCCGCGGCCGCCAGTTTTCCCAGATAATCACTGCGAAGCCCCTGGTAAGGGCCTCCTCCCTTTTCCCGGATGATTCGGTTCAGCTCCTGGTCTAATTCCTGGTCTTCCTTTAAAGCCCTCTCCTTCTCCACCAGCTCCTTGTTGAGAGTCACCAGATTATCCCGTTCTCCCTGCTCCTCACGGTCCAGGTCTCCGGCCCTGCGCTCCAGCTGCCTTAACAAGGCCTTTTTCTGATCCCCCAGCTCCAGGAGAGCCTGCCGCTCCTTTTTCCAGCTATCCACGTTCTGGGAAAGCATCTCCTCCAGCTTATGCCGCAGCTCCTTCTGCTCGCGGGCCTTCTCCCCATAGGCCTCCATATCCCTTTTCCACTCCAGATACACGGACACCTCCTGGCCCAGATGCTCCAGCCCCAGAATCCGCTCTCCCTCCCTTACCGTGTCCTGCAAAGGCTCCATCCTCTCCTCCATCTCATGTATGGATTTCTCCAGAAGACGGATTCTCTGGCGCATACTGCTCTTTCCGATATAGGCAGCCGTGGTATAGAGGGCAGGGTTCACATGCTGAATCCGGTAATTCCTATAAGATACACAGGTTTTGGTAATCCCTATTTTGTGGTTCCTCAATTCTTCTATGGTTTCGCATTTCATCACATGGCCCAGAAGATAGTCTGCATAAGCCTGGGCATAATCACTTCCTGCCGTAACCTCCTCTGCCAGGGCCCCCTTCACGGTCTGGGGACGATCCGCCATAATCTTTTCCGTATCCAGCACAGCCACCCGGCTGAATCTGTCCTTGTCCATATCCTCATAGATTTTCATGGCTGCAGAGGCATATTTAGGCTCCACCAAAAGAGCCAGCTTGTTGTATCCCATATAGCCTTCCACTGCGCTGCGCCAATGCTCATCCTTTATATCCAGAAGATCCGCCAGGATTTCCACGGCCACGCTCCTGCCGGTCTCCTGGTACAACCGGTTCTGCAGAATGGTACGGGCCTGCTCCAGTTCCTTGGGGTAAGCCTTTTTCCCGGTTTTTAACTGAGACAGCTCCTCCTTTGCCCGGCCTATGTTCTTCTTCAGCTCCCGCAGCTGATTCTGCGCGTTCTGCTGCTCCTTTGCCGCGTCCTTTCGTACCTCCTCCAAGTCGGATTTCAGCCGCTTAAGTTCTTCCTCCGTAATACTCCCCTTCTCAAAGGCCTCCACATCCCACAGGGTCCTGTTGGAAACGCTGTCCTCCTCCTCCCACGCCTTCAAATGACCTGCAGTCTGCTCCCATCTGGTTCTGCTGCTGCCCAGCCGTTCCATCAGATCATTGAGAGAGCGCAGCTGTTCTCTCATCTGGTCATAGCCGCTCATGGTAATCCTGCCCAGAAGCTCATCGCTTTTCCCCCCGATCTCCTCGATGGCCTCCTGCTCCCGTTCTATGTCTGCCTGGATCTTCTTTGCATTTTCCCCTATTATATGGATCTTTTCCTGACACTCCGACACCTTTAAACGCCCCTGAAGAATCTCCAGCCTGGCGGCGTAATAGCCGTATGCCTCCTGCTGCCGCCTGATTCGCTGCACCTGGTCATACTGGCTGCAGATCTCCTTTAATTTCTCAATCTCCTGACAGGTATCCTCGATCTTTTGGCGCATGCGTCCGTATTCCATAACGCTCTGCTGCATGTCCTCAATGTGGATGTCCTGCTCCATACAGATATACTCTTTTACAAACTCCTCCAGCTTGATGTTCATGCGGAAAGGAATGGCCCGTTTAAAGAGCCGGGGAAATTTCTCCGGATCCAGTCCTCCAAGATAACTATCATAAAGCTGTTTGCGGAACCGCTCATTGTGAGACCCGAAGTAACATTCTTCTCTGGAAAAATTGCCCAGAAGCCACAGCTTCACCTCCTCCGTGGACATAGCCCGGCCCTGTACCCGGTACTCATGGCCGGGAATAGGGCCCTTGTGCCAGAAAAACATGCGGGAGACTTCATTGGAGGCAGTCTCTACGTCAAAGGCCACACCTACGCTCTGGCATTCCCCGGTATCTGTCTGCTTTAGCTCCAGCACAATGGTGCTGGAAAAGTTCTGATTCCTCAGATAAGAAAAATGATTGTCCTCCCCGATATTTACCATGCCCCGCAGATACTCAATCAAGTTTCTGTCCGAATCGTCGGCGGCCGCTTTGTTAAAGAATCCTCTTCCGTCCGTGTTGGCATAGAGCACAATCTGAATGGCGTCAATGACCGTGGATTTACCGCTGCCCGAATGTCCCGTAAAAAAATTAATGCCCTGATGAAATGACAGGGTCTTGTGTCTTATGTAATGCCAGTTGTTCAGACAAATCCTGGACAAGGCCTCAAACCTCTGATTCGTCATCTTCTTCCTCCCCTTCCATGTAGGTCTCAATCAGCGCCCGCACATCGTCCCCCATAAGCACCACATTTACAGTGGGATAGATCACCATACGGCTCACTCCGTCCATTTCCTCCAGCACATCTAAGGGCTCAATAAGCTGATACCGTTTTAAAAGGGCGATGGTCCTTCGGATTTCCGTCACAGAAGGCTGCTTTTTTAACAGCCTGTAGGTTCCTAACTTTTCATGAATCTCTCCCAGAGAAGTCATGGCATTTACTGACGTGGATACCGCGGACATCTGCTCGTCGTAGATCAGCTTCAGCACCAGGATATACAAGGTGGCAAGCTTAGAGAGCTTCTCCCCGATAACCTGTTCCCCTCTAATGTAGATCACCCCCATCTGAGTATTCTCCAGAACCTCCACATCCATAATCCCAAAATAAGCCTTGAGAAATTCCAGATGCTTGCTGCACTCATAGTACTCCTTATTCATCTGATACCGCTTTGTCTTCCTGTCATACCGCCGCTCCAACAGGAATGTCTGATGGGAAAGGGCCTGTATGGCCTCCGTCACCCTCTGCTTGTCCTCGGTTGACAGGTTCTCATAATAATCTATCATTTGTTTCTCCTCTCGAACACCAGACGGGGATACCGGTATTTCCCGTTATCCACCATCTCCGCCTCTTCCTCCCTGACCTTAAAGGGGCTGTCCTTCCTTGTGGAATGGTCGTAAGCCAGCACCAGCTTCTCAAAATCCTCTCTGGAGCCGATCATGTCCCTGGTCACCTCCAGCCTTCCGCCTTCCATGCGCTCCAGAATAAACGCATTGACCTGCTGCCTTGTGTAGCGGTTGTGAACCTTGTTAAGACGGAGGATATCCTCCCCGGAAAGCTCCGCCGTCTCTTCCTCATCCTTAAGACTTTCCGCAAAATCCGTCTTAAGCCTTCTCCTTTTATACAGGGATTTCTCCGAAATCACCGTCATCTGGGACAGGTTCATCAGGGCTCCTATGCGCTGCGCCTCCCGGTCCTGTTCCTCCCGTCCTTCCGTCTGGGACAGATGATTAAGAACCTGAATCACCAGCCCCTTCATATTGTCCTCCCTGTTAAGCAGGTAATGAAGCCTTGTAACCGTGGCCCTCACATACCTGATATGTTCCTTGTCCATATTGATAATCCGGTGTTCAATGTCGTCAAAGCCTCTCTCAATAAGATCAAGCTGCTTTATCAGATCTTCCGCCTGGATATCCAGCCCCCGCAGTTTTTTATTTCGCTCACAGACCTGCAGAAGCCACGGAACATCCTGGCGCATCTGGCCAAGCCATTTCTTAATGTCCGCTTTGTACAGGTAAAAATTGTCCGATGTCTTCAGAATATGATATTTTTTTCTGACAATCTCCTCCACATAACCATCCAAATGCTCCTTTAAAAGGTCTCCGTAAGCCTTCTGCTCCAAAAGGCTGCCAAAAAATTTGTCCATGTTGTGAAGCATGTCCTGAAGGGTCTTGTTAAGCCGCCTGGTGTTGATTAAGGCTGTCTTTAACAGGGAAATGTTGGAGCGGGGGTCATTTTTGAAGGCAAACAAAATGGCGTATATGTTCTGGATATACACCTGGGTCTCGTCTTCCTCCTCCCCCGACAGATGGACAAAGGCATCTACAAACACTGCCGCATAGTCGGGGATCACAATATTTACTGTCATGGCATTGTAATCCTCCACCTTTCTCAGCCACCCGGTGCGCACAAGCCAGTTGACGATTCTGGTGGATAAGGGTTCTAACAGGTCAAAATCATCCTCCGTCTCCTCCTGCTCCAGAGTCACCTTCTGTTTGGCAAAATGGTCGCTTAAGGTCTGAATGCAGATTTCCCGGCTGAGATAATAATTGCTGTACTGGTATTCCTCATTGACCTGCAAAAGGGCATCTATGTAAATCTGCCTGTTCTTTGAGCGGAACAGACTCCAAAATGAATCGGGTATTTCTAAAAACTGGTTCGCCATGGCGCTGCCTTTCTTCTATCGTATCTGTACTTATCCAAAATGGCCAGAATCTCCTGCCCGTATTTCTGCACCTTCATATCACTGAAGCCTGACACTGTCTTTAACTGTTCCAAAGTCTCCGGATACCTCCTGATCAGATCCATCATCTGATTATTGTTGAATATAAAATAGGGCTTGATTCCCTCTGCCTGGCTGGTATTCCATCGGAAGGCCTTCAGTTCCCCCACAAGTCTTTCCATATCCGGATCTAACTTCTGATCCTGCCCCTGCTCTCTCTGCTCCCCGGCCCCCCTGGCCCAGGCCTTTTCCCCGGCCTCTGTCCGGACGTCCCTCTGGATATAGACAGAGTATTTTTCCAGATAATCAGTCTCATTTTCCTGCTCCATATCAAGGTAGCTGTAAGCCAGCTCCTTCATCTCCTTATCCGACAGCTCCTTGTTTCCGGATTCTTCACAGGCCTCCCGGATATAGTCTATGAGCTGGTCCGCCCGGATCACCTGGCTTCTCACCTCTTCCCTGGCATATCTGGCATTTAAGACGGTCCTGGGATTGGACAACACCACCACGGATCTGTGATTTTCTTCAAACTGCCTGTCATAAAAGAGCCTTTTTATGATGCCCCCTGCCTGTTGTAAGCGCAGCTTCTTAAGCAGGGCCATATGATGCTGGTTTTGGGTTATGGGAGAATAAATCCCTTCTCTTTTTTCCTGCCTGCCGAACCTCATGGTCCTGACAAAAGTCCCCTGGCTGTCAATCTCAATATCCCCGTATAAATTCTTACACTCTATAATAAAACGCAGCTTCCTTGTTATGACCAGGTAGTCTATCTGAGAAGTGAGCTCGCCGTCCCTCAAATACAAATCATGAATCACATACATGGGCATATGGCTGTTCTTTAATTCAAAGGCAATGTTCTTCTCCCCGAAAATCCCTGCCTCCAGACACCTGATATCCTGCCGGAGCTTTATCCTTCCCTCTTCATTCAATGACGGTTCCAATGCCTTCAGCTTTTCCAGTCTCTCCCCCAAGGTACTGTTCTCCTTTAAAAACACCGGCTCCTTCATTCTTGTAAATAATCCCATACTCTTTTGCTTCCTTTCCATTGGTGGCACTGTACAGTATAACATAAAATAAAGAACTTGAGAGTACTTTATTCCGTTTACAAATTTCTTTTCCTGATATATACTCGAATAAGATGTTAAAAAATTACATTCAAGAGGGCATTTGTCATGAGCTTACTCCTAAAAACCTTCAGGGAAGACCGCTTTTATCCCCAGATCTTCAAGCTGGTGCTTCCCATTATTATACAGAATCTTTTAAGCGCCGCCGTCAGCTCCGCCGACGTGGTGATGCTCAACTATGTAGGCCAGTCCGCCATCTCCGCCGTGTCCCTGGCCTCCCAGTACACCCATGTGCTGTTCATGGTTTACTATGGCCTGGGAACCGGGGCAACCATGCTGTGCGCCCAGTATTTCGGAAAAGGAGATATGAGGGCCATTCAGGCAGTGGAGGGCATTGCCCTTCGGTTCTCCTGCATTATTTCGGTGACATTTGCCCTTTTGTGTCTCTCTGTTCCCCATATCATGATGCTGCTTTTCACCAGCGACCCGGAGCTGATTGCCATTGGGGCATCCTATCTGCGCTGTCTCAGTGTCAGTTATCTGTGCTGGGGCATCACCGAAGTGTTTTTGTCCGTCTTAAGAAGCGTAGGCCGCGTGGCCGTAAGCACTGCCATGAATGTGCTGGCATTTTCCCTGAATATTCTTTTTAATGGGGTATTCATCTTCGGCCTCTTGGGAATGCCCAAGCTGGGGGCAACCGGTGTGGCCATAGCCACATCCCTGTCCAGGCTCATTGAACTGGGCGCCTGCTTTGCAGTGTCCATTTTCAGCAAGAATGTAAAGCTGGATCTTCGGTATCTGTTTATCCGCAATTCTGTCCTGTTTAAAGACTTTGTAAAGCTGTCCCTGCCGGCTCTGGGCAACGACGTTGTGTGGGGCGTAGGATTTTCCATGTATTCCGTGATTATGGGACATCTGGGGGCAGATGCCGTGGCGGCCAACTCCTTTATCATCGTGGTACGCAACTTCGGCACCATTTTGTGCTTCGGTATGGCCAGCGCCGGAGGCATTCTTCTTGGGAAAATTATCGGAGAAAATAAAATGGAAGAGGCAAAGGCCAGCGCCAGAAAGCTCATTAAGCTGACTGTCATAAGCGGCGCCTTAGGCGGTCTGATTATCCTGGTCATCTCTCCTTTCGTTCTGGAGTATGCCAAGCTTTCTAATCAGGCCATGGATTATCTGAAATATATGCTGCTTATCAATACCTACTACGTCATGGGCGCCGCCGTCAACACCACCCTTATCGTCGGAATCTTCCGGGCCGGCGGGGACAGCCGCTTCGGCTTTATCTGCGATACCATCGACATGTGGTGTTATGCGGTGCCCCTTGGATTTGCCGCCGCCTTTGTGCTGAAGCTGCCGGTGATGTGGGTATATTTCCTTCTGTGTACCGACGAGTTCGCCAAATGGCCCTGGGTGATTAAGCATTACCGCAGCGGGAAGTGGCTGAATAATATTACGCGGGAGGATTTGTTTTAAGGGAGGGGACATTCCCGTTGGAAAACCCTTCCCTTTAGCCTCCCCATAGGTGCCCAGGGGCGGCCAGAGGCAGGCTTCAGCCAGCACGCACCGGCGTACCCAATAGATTCTTGTAGATCTCGTAATCCTCCATCTTAAACACATTGAAGATCACACGGGCTATTTTCTTGTCTGTCCTTAGGAATTCCTTCACGGTCTCCACTGCAATCTCAGCCGCCGCCTTCTGCGGAAAGCGGAACTCTCCTGTGGAAATGCAGCAAAATGCCAGACTTTTCAGGCCCCTCCCGGAGGCAAGCTCCAGGCATGACCGGTAGCAGTCTGCCAGCTGCTCGCAGTGCCTGTCCGTAAGAGGGCCGGACACAATAGGCCCTACGGTGTGAAGCACATAGGAGCACGGAAGGTTAAATGCCGGTGTGATCTTGGCCGTGCCTGTGGGCTCCTCATGACCCTGTTTTTTCATGATCTCGTCACAGGCCAGACGGAGCTGAATCCCGCTGACACTGTGAATCATATTGTCCACACAGGAATGGCAGGGTATAAAGCATCCTCTTAAGCCGCTGTTGGCCGCATTGACAATGCCATCCACCCTCAGGGTAGTAATATCTCCTCTCCACAATACCAGCCGGCTGTTTACAGGAGAGACAGGCAGGCTGTCTCCATCTACAATCCCCTTTTTTTCCACTTCCCAGGTAAGATATTCGTCCTGGATCTTCAAAAGCTCCTGGTCAATAGGCCGGGGCCTGCGGACATTCATAAGGCTTCTTAAGAATCGTTTCTGGCCCTCCATGTGCCGTGGCATCTCGATGCCTTGGTATTCCGGCTCCTCGGTCAACATCTTTTTAATGAGAAATACTCTTCTCTCGTCCTGAGTCATTGTCCTTCTCCTCCTCCATGCCACGGCTGAAGCTCCCATTTCACCTGAGCGACTGGAGCTGCCGCCGCCTTTTCCATGAGAAGCCACAGATACACGTCCTCCAAGGCATCCTTAAGAGGATATATCTCCTTTCCCTCTGACAGGTACTCCTCCATGTCCGCCATCATGGAAGCTATGGCATACTCGTCCTGGGCCGCCTCCATCTTAAGGGCCGGGCTCCATACTCCCCCAATCTCCTTTATCTCTTTGCTCTCCAAATCCCTGTATCGTGGATCCAGCCAGGGCAGAAGGCATTCCTCTGCCGGCAGGTTTCCCTGGCCCACGAATCTGACCGTCGTATCATTCCACTCCCCCAGCTGTCCCTGAACGTTCAAATGCCTGGAACGGATCAAGGAGTGATACTGAACACCGGAAAAATCATACTGAGCCAGCTTTCCGGAAGAAAACTCCATAACGACACAGGTCCTCGCCCTGTCCTTTACACTTCCGTCCCTCACGGTTCCATAGCGGGAATCCGTCTCCGTCACCGGAAATACATACCGTTTTCCCCTCATGACAACCGGCCCCGGCTCTGTCCTCAGCATATGGCGGATAAGGCTTGCCCCATGATAGTCGTGGGCCACCGACAGATATACGCTGTAGGGCTCCCCTATCTTCCCCTGCTCCAGTGCTCTTAAGCCTGCCGCAATTATAGGATATCTGATATACTGTTCCGCCACCTGGATTCGGGCTTTGTACCGCTCCCTCAGCTCCCACAGTCCATGAAGCTCCTCCAAGGTCAGGCCTGCCGGGGTCTCGCACAACACGGGGAAACCCTTTAAAGCCCATGCTCTTGTGACCTGAAAAATAGAAGGCTTGCTCACTGCCACCACCACAAAATCCGGCCCGGCCTCCTCACAGGCCTTTTCAGATACCGTAGCAGGAATCCCCTCCTCCTTTAGATGCTGCGCCTTCTCCTCGCTGCGGCACAGCATGTACTGCAAATGAAATCTTTCCGGATTCTGTCTGGCAATCCTTACATAGAACATGGCCCGCCATCCGGATCCGATTATAATAAATGACAACGGCTTTTTTCCCAAAGTAGTCTCTCCTCGCAATCACCTAATCTAATACTGCCTTCTGCTTATGATCCCACAGACCACAAGAGAACCTGTGAAGATCAGCAGAATCCCTGCTCCTATTTCCCCGGGAATCAGGCCATGAATGCCCAAGACAGCCACAATATTAAAAATGTAGAGCAGAGCCGTCCCCATAATAAATCCATAGAGCCACACAAGCTCCATATTTTTAATCCTCTTTATCTGATCTTCCCCGTATCCGATGTTGGAAAGTATGGCAAACTGCTTTTTCCGTCCCGACGCCTCCGTGGCAAACCGGAACATTAGGGACAGGGCCAGCAGAGGGATAATCACAGCATAGGACACCAGACATAGGGCAAACTCCCCTGATTTTTCAGTGGTTCCCGCCAGCATGGCACACAGGCTGTTGGCCGCAGAGATAAACAGCACAACATACAGCCGGGACATCTTCAAATCCTCCCGAAACAGCCCCATATACACCAGCTTCTCCCCGCAGCCCGCCCATTTTTCCGAAACAGACCGTTCCAAAGCAGGAAGCACCGCCCTGTGAATGCTCCCCCACAGACCTGCAGTCCCCACAAACCCCAGAAGCAGAATACGCTCCGGAGCATTTCCGCAGGTGTAAAAAAGCCCCGCACATCCAAAGTAGACAGCCAGACAGATATAGGGCAGCCCCTTTGTACTCAAGGCAGACCGGGACCGAGGCTTTGCCTTGTCCTCCCCTCTTATGAGAGAACAGATGCTGCTTCTGTAGGCATATCCCAGGTTCAGCATTGTGCACCAGAACACCTCCAGACCCATGACACAGGCCGTAAGAATCACTGACTGCAGTCCAAAGGCCATTTGGATTCTGTAACCGGACATGGACTCTATGATGGCGCTCACCGCGGGAAACGAAAGACAGCCCAGGCCGACTCCCACCGGCATGGAAAGAAGCATCAGAATCCCTGTCTGAAGCAGCAGAAATTCCACCAGCTGCAGATAGGTGCCGCCGCATATGAGAATCACCGCCAGCTCCCTTGATTTTTTCTTTACATAAAAATCATTGGCCAAAAAAATAACAATGATGCACACAAGGACATCAAAGACTGTCAGGTAGGTGGGCAGATCATTCTTGCTGTAGATGAAGGTAACCCCCACAGCTTCCGACAAAGCCAGGTGAAAAAACAGAAACAGGAACATGGAGGACAGTACAAACACAATCCAGTAAAACACTGCCCGGTCCAAATCTTTTTTCAGAGAACGCACCGCATCTCTTATCATTGTAAAAATCCCCTCGATTCGCTGGCATTGATTTCCGTGATTCTCTCAAAATATTCCTTCTGACTCATGATCCCTCTCTCCATGCTGCTCTCAATCACCCCATCCTTTATGTAGACAAACCGGGAAGAATAGGAGGCAATCAGGGGATCATGAGTCACCATAATAATCGTAACCTTCTGTTCCTTATTGAGCCTGTCAATGAGGGACAAAAATTCATTGGAATTGGCCCGGTCCAGATTGCCTGTAGGCTCATCGGCTATGATGATCTTAGGATTCATAATCAAAGCCCTGCATATGGCTCCTCTCTGCCGCTGTCCCCCGGAACACTCCCTTGGATATTTGTCAAGAATCCCTTCTATCCTCATCAGCCTTGCCATATTCTCTACCCTGGGCTTAATCTCTTCCTTCCTGGTCTTTGCAAGGGCCAAAGGCATGGCAATATTCTCATAGAGGGTGTGGGTGTCTAAAAGATTAAACTCCTGAAACACAAATCCTAAGTTCCGGCTTCTAAACCTTCCGATTTCATTGGCCGACATGGTGCGCAGCTCCACCCCATCGATGAATACCTGCCCCTTTGTGGGGAAATCCACAGTAGAGATATTGTTGATAAATGTGGTTTTCCCGCTTCCGCTGGGCCCCATGACGCAGATAAACTCTCCTGCCTCGGCTATAAAATCAATACCGTGAAGGGCCTCAAACTCATTGTCCTGTTCCAGATTGTATATTTTTGTCAGATTGCGGACCTCTAAAATAGGTTGTTCCATGATTATCTCCTGTTTTACTTATCCATTCTCAGTGTTTAATGCAGCTATGTGTTCCAGCAGGGCGCGGCATCCCCTGGTTACATCGGCATAAGTGGTCTCAAAGTCCCCTGTATACCATGGATCCGCAATGTCTCCGCCGCTATCCGTAAAATCCAGCAGACGGCAGATCTTCTTCTCCTGATCCCCGCCTGTGATCCTTAACATGTTGCGGATGTTCCATTGGTCCATGGCAATGAGGTAATCGTATTCCCCATAGTCTTTTTTGGTCATCTGCCTGGCCTGCTTTCCTGATGTGTCTATTCCATGCCGCCGCAGAATGTCCCTGGTTCCGCGGTGAACCGGATTGCCGATCTCCTCTGTACTTGTGGCGGCTGAGGTCACGAAACACTCCGGCAGGGTACGGCCGGCGGGGCGGTGGGAATTTTCTTTTTTTATCATGTCTTTTAAGACGAATTCGGCCATGGGGCTGCGGCAGATGTTGCCGTGGCAAACAAATAATATTTTTATCATGGTCTATATAACTCCTTATCACTTAGTATATCCTCATTTTTTCCCTTGTTTTCAAGGTTTTTCCTCTGACCTCAAAAACTCGGTTCCTCGTATAGTTTACCATACCTCGGTATATTTTGTCTCCCAAAAAGAGTAAAAAAGAAGTAAAATGACCTCTTTTCTACTCTTTCCAAAGGTAAATCCCTACACGCTTACACTTCCTTTCTAAGCCTTTCTTCCAGTATAATCGTTGAATCGATTTTTTAATTGAGAAATACTTGTATTCATGTTATAGTAGGATTGTATAACTGAACAGAAAGCAGGATGCGATTTTCTGATAGATGCCCTCTAGTTTTACGAAAGAGGGTGATGCCCATGAGCGTGATAGAAGTTTTAACATTATTGCTTGTTATTTTTGCGGCTCTGTCTTACATAGACAATCATAAAAAGAAATAAGCATCCCGACCCTGAGAAAGTTGGACGCTTATTTCTTTAATTAGCTAAAATTTTACTGAGGGCACATCGGAACTTCGTGTCCGATCAACCTTTCTGATTAAATTATACACCAGAGCTGCTTGTTTTTCAAGCGGCTCTTTTTACACTGATAGTGTAACTTTACCTGGGGTCTATATGGACAGACTTCCC
Source organism: Hungatella sp. (assembly GCA_022796015.1). Classification (GTDB taxonomy): domain Bacteria; phylum Bacillota; class Clostridia; order Lachnospirales; family Lachnospiraceae; genus UBA3402. The sequence continues at coordinate 54,022 of JAAWHU010000014.1, forward strand.
CCTTTCCCCATTCCTTACTCTTACCCATAGATCCCGGTTATCGCTGCTTGAAAGTACACCTTCATCCCTGTCTGATGGCTTACTGTTGCCTGTAGTGCTTCTACATATTTCCCATTTCTTTTTCAACTCCTCTTTTCCCACTTTATCATATCCTGGGCACTGTATATTCTCTCTTCTTTTTTCCCCTCTTCCTCCTTTTCTCCCCTCAGCAGTTCTTCTGCCTTTCTTCCATTCTTCCAATAGATTCTCAGCTCTGACACCTTTCCTGCCCCCTCTTTCCTCCAATCGCGTTGATATGACAGGGTAGCATAAGCTTTTCAACTAAACTGTTTTCTTGTGTTGTTATAACGCTGGCTGATTATCACAAAGGATATGGAAGCCTCAGCATTTTTTCTAAAAGTTCTTTTCCCATTTCCTTATCTGACAAAACCTTATACAAGTTAGAGACCGCCGGATCAAAATCATTGACAATCTCTGTTTCACTGCGGCCACGGTTCAACAGGGTTGCACCGGAACCAATAAATGGTTCTATGTAAATCTTTGAATCATCACCTTTTTCATTTGCCCCCATATTTTCTAATTCTTCTTTACCTAATAGCGGCAGTACTATCTTTACATTTTCATTTCTGTCCGCCACGGTGCCCTCTGGTAATCTGACAGCATAGTATTTTCCATTGACCTCTCCAAAATGCAGGCGCTTATCATAGGCTCTGTTCTTATCAGTTTCCCCAACAGTTTCAACAGTCCCAGTATCTCTTTTCTGATATATCCGACATTATCTTTTGTAAAAACTAATGCTTTCGGATTGTTCTCTAGTCTTTCTGAACAGATATGGATTCTATTAACCACCTCATCATAAACCCCTTGCGGCGATTCATCTGCACCCATACAAACGGGCTTGACTGTTGTATTCTGTAATATCTGAATCAAGGACTCTTCTATATTTTCTATGCCCTTTTCATCAAACTTACAATACAATCGTTGAATTGATTTTTTTAATTGAGAAATACTTGTATTCATGTTATAGCAGGATTGTATAACTGAACAGAAAGCAGGATGCGGTTTTCTGATAGATGCCCTCTAGTCTTACGAAAGAGGGTGGTGCCCATGAGCGTGATGGAAGTTTTGACATTATTGCTTGTTATTTTTGCAGCTCTGTCTTACATAGACAATCATAAAAAGAAATAGCATCCCTACCCTGAGAAAGTAAGATGCTATTTCTTTTTTAATCTTATTATACTGAGGGCAATC
>JAAWHU010000097.1 GCA_022796015.1 Hungatella sp.
GCGGAGGTTATGCTTCTGGGGCAGAATGTAAATTCCTACGGCAAGAATCTGGACACGCCCATTTCTTTTGCACAGCTTTTAAAGCAGGTCAATGAAATAGAAGGACTTAAGAGAATCCGGTTTATGACGTCTCATCCCAAGGATCTTTCGGAGGAGCTGATTGAAGTCATGAAGGAGTCAGAAAAGGTGTGCCGTCACCTTCATCTGCCTGTGCAGTCGGGAAGTTCCCGGATCTTAAAGGCGATGAACCGAAGATACACCAAGGAACAGTACTTGGAGCTGGTGGCAAAGATTCGTCAGGCTATGCCGGACATTTCCCTGACTACGGATATTATTGTGGGTTTTCCGGGGGAGACGGAGGAGGATTTTTTGGATACCCTGGATGTGGTGAGAAAAGTAAGGTTTGACAGTGCCTTTACCTTTATCTACTCCAAGCGCACAGGGACGCCGGCGGCTTCCATGGAGGATCAGGTGCCGGAGGATGTGGTGAAGGACCGGTTTGACCGGCTTTTGGCTGAGGTTCAGCAGATTTCTTCCGAGGTGTGCGGCCGGGATCTTCATAAGGTACAGGATGTGCTGGTGGAGGAGCTTGACGACCACTTAGAGGGATATGTGACAGGGCGTCTTGGCAATAACACGGTGGTTCATTTCCCGGGAGATCCCTCCCTCATCGGAAAGATCGTACCTGTTTACCTTGAGGAGTCAAAAGGATTTTACTATATGGGCCGGATCCGGCAGGGTACTTAAACTGCTGGGGGAACGATACACTAAGAGAAGAGAGGATAAAAGAGTTGGCCGGATTATCACCGATGATGGTTCATTATATGGAGACAAAGAAGCAGTATCCTGACTGTCTGCTTTTTTACAGGCTGGGTGATTTTTATGAGATGTTCTTTGAGGATGCCATAACGGCCTCAAGGGAGTTGGAGATCACCCTGACGGGCAAGGAATGTGGCCTTGAAGAGAGGGCTCCCATGTGCGGGATCCCCTATCACGCCGTGGATTCTTATTTGTACAAGCTGGTGCAGAAGGGCTTCAAGGTGGCCATCGCCGAGCAGATGGAGGATCCGAAGCAGGCCAAGGGCCTGGTGAAGCGGGAGGTAATCCGGGTGGTGACCCCGGGAACCATCACCAGCAGTCAGGCTTTGGACGAGACGAGGAACAACTACCTCATGGGAATCGTCTACATCGGGGATATCTTCGGCATCTCGGTCTGTGATATTACTACAGGGGATTATCTGGTGACAGAGGTGGAGGGGGAGAGGAATCTCTTGGACGAGATCCACAAGTTTGCCCCCTCGGAGATTATCTGCAACGAGGCGTTCTACATGTGCGGGGTGGATCTGGACGATCTGCGCAGCCGTTACCACATGGCTGTTTCCTCCCTGGACAGCCATTATTTTTCCGATGATTCCTGCAGAAGGATCCTGAGGGAGCATTTTCATGTGGGAACCCTGGAGGGGCTGGGACTGGGGGATTACGATGTGGGGATTATTGCTTCCGGCGCGGTCATGGAGTATCTCTATGAGACTCAGAAAAACACTCTGTCCCACATCACCTCCATCACCCCCTATACCACCGGGGAATTTATGATTATGGACACGTCTACCAGACGGAATCTGGAGCTTTTGGAGACTCTGCGGGAAAAGCAGCGCCGGGGCTCCCTTCTTTGGGTTCTGGACAAGACGAAGACTGCCATGGGAGCCAGGCTTATGAGGAGTCTCATTGAACAGCCTTTGGTTCACAAGGCGTCTATTCTGGAGCGGCAGAATGCCATAGAAGAGCTGAACATGAGTTACATAAACAGGGAAGAGATCCGGGAGTACTTAGGTTCCATCTATGATCTGGAGCGGCTCATGGGGCGGATCAGCTACAAATCCGCCAATCCAAGGGATTTGATCTCTTTTTGCTCCTCCTTAAAAATGCTTCCTCACATCAAAAACCTTCTGGAGGACATGAACGGGCCTCTTCTGAAACAGATCTGCAGCCATCTGGATCCTCTTGAGGATCTGTGCCGGCTTATTGACGAGGCGATTGTGGAGGATCCTCCTTTTGCCGTGAAGGAAGGAGGCATTATAAAGGAAGGGTTCCATGAGGAGGCCGACCGGCTCCGCCATGCCAAGACCGAGGGGAAGACATGGCTTGCAAAGCTGGAGGCGGAGGAGCGGGACAAGACAGGAATCAAGAACTTAAAGATTAAGTTCAACAAAGTCTTCGGATATTATTTTGAGGTGACCAATTCCTTTAAGAGCATGGTGCCGGAGTATTTTATCCGCAAGCAGACCCTGGCCAATGCGGAGCGGTATACCACAGACAAGCTGAAGGAGCTGGAGGACGTGATTCTGGGGGCGGAGGACAAGCTGTTCTCTCTGGAATACGAGCTGTTCTGTGATGTCAGGGACAAGGTGGGCTCTGAGGTGGGCCGGATTCAGAAGACTGCCAAGGCTCTTGCGGGAATCGATGTGTTCTGTTCTTTGTCCCTGACAGCCACCAGGAATAACTATGTGAAGCCCAAGATCAATGAGAAGGGCGTGATTCATATTAAGGGAGGCCGCCATCCGGTGGTGGAGCTGATGCAGAAGGATCATCTTTTTGTCTCCAATGATACGGTTCTTGACAATAACAAGAAGCGGATCTCCATCATCACGGGCCCCAATATGGCAGGCAAATCCACTTACATGCGGCAGACAGCCCTTATTGTTCTCATGGCCCAGATGGGCTGCTTCGTGCCGGCGGACGAGGCGGATATCGGTATCTGTGACAGGATTTTTACAAGGGTAGGAGCTTCGGATGATCTGGCTTCGGGCCAGAGCACCTTTATGGTAGAGATGACGGAGGTGGCCAATATTCTCCGCAATGCCACCAGAAGCAGCCTGATTATTCTGGACGAGATCGGCCGAGGAACCAGCACCTTTGACGGCTTAAGCATTGCCTGGGCTGTGGTGGAGCACATCAGCAATCCCCGGATTCTTGGGGCCAAGACCTTATTTGCCACCCATTATCATGAGCTGACGGAGCTGGAGGGCTCCATGGGCGGCGTGAACAATTATTGCATCGCCGTGAAGGAGCAGGGGGACGACATTGTATTTTTAAGGAAGATTATCAAAGGCGGGGCGGACAAAAGCTACGGAATTCAGGTGGCCAAGCTTGCCGGGGTTCCGGAGGCAGTGATTGCTAGGGCCAAGGAGCTGGTGGAGGAGTTAAGCAGCGCCGATATCACCATAAAGGCCAGGGAGATTGCCAAGCAGAACGCCACGGTGACCCAGCATAAGACGGTGACCAAGCCTGATGAAGTGGACTTGAATCAAATGACCTTGTTTGACACGGTGAAGAGCGAGGATATTATCCGGGAGATTGAAAATCTTACGATCAATGAGATTACCCCAATGGAAGCCTTAAACATTTTAAGCAGGATGCAGGGAAAGCTGAAAAACCGCTGGTAAAAGGAGAAAACCATGGCGCAGATTACGGTTCTGGATCAGGATACCATCAATAAAATTGCCGCCGGGGAGGTGATTGAACGTCCCGCCTCTGTGGTGAAGGAGCTTTTGGAAAATGCCATTGATGCCCAGGCTACGGCAGTGACCGTGGAGATACGAGACGGAGGGATTTCCTTTATACGGGTGACAGACAACGGATGCGGCATCCCCAAGGAGGAGGTGCCGCTGGCATTTTTACGGCATTCCACCAGCAAGATCAAATCCGTGGAGGATCTGTTTACCGTGGCATCTCTTGGGTTTCGGGGGGAGGCGCTCTCCAGTATTGCCGCCGTGTCCCAGGTGGAGCTGATTACCAAGACGCCGGATCAGATTTCCGGTACCAGGTATCAGCTTTACGGGGGAGAGGAGCGGGGGCTTGAGGAGGTGGGAGCCCCTGACGGCACCACGTTTTTGGTGAGAAATCTTTTTTACAATACTCCCGCCAGGCAGAAATTTTTAAAGACAGCCCAGACAGAAGGGGCCCATGTGGCGGCTCTGGTGGAAAAGATAGCCATGTCCCGCCCCGATGTGTCCATCCGGTTTATTCAGAATAATCAGAATAAACTTCATACATCAGGCAATCATAATCTGAAGGATATGATCTACACCGTGTTCGGGCGGGAGATCGCGGCCAACCTTCTCCCTGTGGAATGGAAGGATGAGATTCTGCAGATACGGGGATTTGCCGGGAAACCGGTGATTGCCAGAAGCAACAGGAATTTTGAAAATTACTATATCAACGGCCGGTATGTGAAGAGCAGCCTGGTATCAAAGGCCATCGAGGAGGCCTACAAGCCTTTTATGATGCAGCACAAATATCCCTTTGTCCTCCTTCATCTGACCATAGAACCGGAATATCTGGATGTCAATGTTCATCCCACGAAGATGGAGCTTCGTTTTCGGGAGGGAGAACGGATCTACCAGATGATCTATGAGGCTTTAAGTCAAGCCCTTGCCCACAAGGAGCTGATTCCTGAAGTCACCCTGGATTCCAAATCCAGAGCAAAAGAGCAGGAGAAAAAGGAGAGGTCGCCTCGCCCCGAGCCTTTCGAGGCGAAGCGCCGGAGCCTTTATGAGCAGAAGGAGCCGGCATACAGCGTTATTGCCGAGAGACAGCCGGATTGGATGGCAGGGGAGAAGGCGGCGGAAGGAGAGGAAGAGAGCCATGGCGGCAGGAGACAACAGATACCGGCCGGCAGCGGGGGACTGAAAGGAGAGCCCTCTGAAAAGAAGCCGGAAAACAGCAGGAGCGGGCCGGAGTCTCTCCCAAAGGTAGACGCCGGGCCCGCCTTCGCGGATAGGGATGCCGGGGTGTCGGAAGAACGGAGGGGTGCTGTCAGTCAGGAGCGGGCGCTGTCAACAGCCGGTGAACCTCCTGCCCAGCTTGATTTTTTTGAGGAGAAGCTGCTGGAGCCTAAGAGCCGTTTAAAGCACAAGCTTGTGGGACAGGTGTTTGATACCTATTGGCTGGTGGAGTTTCATGACCAGCTGTATATTATTGATCAGCACGCAGCCCATGAGAAGGTTCTCTATGAGAAGACGATGGCCTCCCTAAAGACCCGGGAGTATACCTCTCAGATGGTGAACCCTCCCATTATCCTCACTCTTGGAAGCGAGGAGCAGATACTTCTTGAAAAATACAGGGACTATTTTGCAAAGCTGGGTTTTGAGATAGAGCCCTTCGGCGGAAAGGAATATGCGGTCAGGGGTGTGCCGGACAATCTGTTCTCCATTGCCCAAAGGGAGCTTCTTATGGAGATGTTAGACAGCCTGTCCGATGATATCTTAACGGGCAGCCCGGATATGATCTATGAGCGGGTGGCGGGGATGTCCTGCAAGGCGGCGGTAAAGGGCAATAACCAGATGTCCTTTTTGGAGGCGGACAAGCTTATTGATGAGCTTTTGGAGTTGGAGAACCCCTATGCCTGCCCCCATGGCCGTCCCACCATTATCTCCATGAGCAAGTATGAGCTGGAGAAGAAATTCAAGAGAATCCTTTAAAGAAAAGAAAGAGAGGAACCTTTCATGGCGCTGCCCCTTATTGTACTTACCGGGCCTACAGCCGTAGGGAAGACCAAGCTTTCCGTTGAATTGGCAAAGGCGGTGAACGGAGAGATTATCAGTGCGGATTCCATGCAGGTATACCGCCACATGGATATCGGTTCCGCCAAGGTGACAAAGGAAGAGATGGAGAAAGTTCCCCATCACCTTATTGACGTTCTGGATCCAAGGGAAGAATTTAACGTGGTGATCTTTAAGAGCCTGGCCAAAAAGGCGGTGGAAGAAATCTGCGGCCGGGGCCATGTGCCCATTGTGGCCGGGGGAACCGGTTTCTATATCCAGGCCCTTGCCTATGATATTGACTTTACTGAGAATGATGAGGATCCCGGGCTCCGCAGGCAGCTGGAAGAGGAAGCTGAGGAGAAGGGGCCCTGGTACCTTCATGACAAGCTGAGAGCCGTAGATCCGGAGGCCGCGGATCAGATTCATGCCAACAACGTGAAACGGGTCATACGGGCCATTGAATTTTACGAAAAGACAGGCACCAGAATATCGGACCACAACCAGACAGAGAGAAGCAAATCCTCTCCCTACCGTCTGTTCTACTATGTGCTGAATATGGAGAGAAGCCTTCTCTATGAAAGGATTGACAGGCGGGTGGATCAGATGATGGCAGAGGGCCTGGTGGATGAGGTGAAGCAACTTGCCGCTATGGGCTGTACCAGGGACATGGTGTCCATGCAGGGGCTGGGATACAAGGAGATCCTGGATTACTTAGAAGGGCGTATTCCCCTTGACGAAGCCATCCGCATCATCAAGAGGGACACCAGGCATTTCGCGAAAAGGCAGATTACCTGGTTTAAGAGGGAGAGGGACGTGAGATGGCTGAATCTGGAAGCGTTCGATTATGACAGAGGAAGAGTCTTAAGAAGGATTCTGGAAGAGATCTCATGAAATAACAGATACAGGAGAATAAACGGGCAATGGAGAATATGTACAAATCACTGGGAATCAGCAGACAGGTGCTGGAATTTGGAAAGAAAACAGAAGAAGCTTTAAAGGAGCGGTTTGAGGCCATAGACAGGCGGGCAGAATATAACCAGCTGAAGGTAATCAAGGCCATGCAGGACAACCGGGTCAGCGACATTCATTTTGCTGCCACCACAGGATACGGGTACAATGACTTGGGAAGAGATATCTTGGAGGAGGTATTTGCCAGCGTGTTCCAGACAGAAAGTGCTTTGGTCCGGCCTCAGCTTATAAGCGGGACCCATGCCCTGCACATCGCTCTGTCAGGCAACTTAAGACCAGGAGATGAGCTTCTCTCCCCCAACGGGAAGCCTTATGACACCCTGGAGGAGGTCATCGGCATCAGGGAGTCTGCCGGTTCCCTGAAGGAGTACGGGGTCGCTTACCGGCAGGTCGACCTGTTAGGGGATGGAACCTTTGACTTTGAGGGGATCAGGAAGGCTATTAACGAGAAGACGAAGCTTATGACCATCCAGCGTTCCAAGGGCTATGCAGCAAGACCTACCTTTTCCGTGGAGCAGATAGGCGAGGTAATTGCATTTGCCAAGAGCATTAAGCCGGATCTGATCTGTATGGTGGACAACTGCTACGGGGAGTTTGTGGAGACCATAGAACCTACCCAGGCAGGAGCAGACATGGCTGTAGGGTCTCTCATCAAAAACCCGGGAGGCGGCCTGGCTCCCATAGGAGGCTATATCGTCGGGAGAAAGGACTGTATTGACCGGGCCTCCTACCGCCTCAGCGCTCCGGGGCTTGGCAAGGAGGTGGGGGCCAGCTTAGGGCTGAATCAATCCTTTTTCCAGGGGCTGTTTCTGTCTCCTACGGTGGTGGCCGGTGCCTTAAAGGGAGCGATTTTTGCCGCCAACATCTATGAAAAGCTGGGATTTGCAGTGGTGCCAGACGGCAGACAGGAGCGCTATGACATCATTCAGTCCATTACCTTCGGGACTCCGGAGGGAGTGATTGCCTTCTGCAAGGGGATCCAGGCTGCTGCGCCGGTGGACAGCTTTGTGACTCCGGAGCCATGGGATATGCCCGGGTATGATGCCCCGGTGATTATGGCGGCAGGCGCCTTTGTCCAGGGCTCCTCCATCGAGCTGAGCGCCGATGCCCCCATAAAGCCTCCCTATGCCGTGTATTTCCAAGGAGGGCTTACCTGGTATCACGCCAAGCTGGGGATTCTCATGTCCTTACAGAAGCTGTTGGAGGCAGGGGCAGTCAAAATCTGAATCATGTCATAGAATAATTAATAAAGCTTGAGAGAGGAATCACAATGAAGGGAACAGCCTTGGTTTTGTCAGGAGGCGGGGGAAAGGGCGCCTATGAGATCGGTGTTTGGAAAGCAATGAGGGAGACAGGGGCAGATAAAAAGATCCGGGCAGTATCCGGGGCCTCTGTGGGAGGGTTAAACGGAGCCCTGTTTGTCCAGGGAGACTATGAGAGGGCAGAGCATATCTGGCTTACTATGACTGCAGAAAAAATCCTCACTCCCTTTAAGACCGAGTTTTTGGAGGAATTAAAGGCCATTATAGAAAACGGGCTGGCCACAGAGGCGGAAGCCATGATGAAGGAAGGGATGTTTTCAAGGGATGGACTCCTTAAGATCATACGGCAGGAACTGGATGTGGAGAAAATCGGGAGCCGTCAGATTCCCTGTTATCTGGCTTGCTATAATGTGACCGGTGATTTTATGGATTATATTAATCTGACGGGAATGACTCAGAATGATATGGAGACCATCCTCCTGGCCACATCGGCTCTTCCCGGAATCTTTGGCCCTGTAAGATTCGGGAAGAGTATGTATCTTGATGGGGGACTTAAGGATAATATTCCGGTGCGTCCGCTGTACAACGCAGGATATCGGGATTTCCTTGTGGTTCACCTCAGCAGCCGCACCGTGATTGATGAAGGAGAATTCCCGGGAGCCGCCATGACACAGATCATTCCCTCCCGGGATCAGGGTGATTTTGTCACAGGTACTCTGGACTTCTCGGCGGAAGGCGCCAGAAGGCGGATAGAACAGGGATATGAGGATGCCAAGAAGATCCTCGAGGGATTACTGCTTTAACACAGTCTGGGCAGCAACTAATTGCAGCTTTCTGGCCTGTTCTTCGTCCAAAGCGCCGATGTAGGAGCAGTCTACCGGTGATTCCTGGTAGATCAGGGCATAGGCAGTGCAGGCGGCAAGGTAGCTTCCTGCAGGAGATGGATGCTGTCCATCGCTGTCCCACAGCTCAATGTCAGGATATTCCTGTGCGCATCTCATGAAGCTTATGCCGGCAGGGATCAGCAGACTGTCCAGTTCCTCCGCAATGGTCATATAGCTGGAGGCAAGGTCTGACTGAATTTCCTCTCGTTTTTCATTCTTAAAGCCGTTCTTCATTCCATCCTTGGGGGCCCATGTCATGAGAAACACGGTCTGACCGCCGGCGGCCCGGATCTTTTCATCTAAAAGGCGGGCGGAGGGGTACATCTCTTCCGATGCGGCGGCAGATAAGGCCTTGCTGGTATTTTCCTGGAGGATGACGAAATCCCATTTCTGCTGGGTCAGAGCATTCTCCAGCACGGCTCCGCCTTTCTCCTGGGGGTCGGCAAACTGCTTTAAGGAGTAATATCCCGTAGATAATTCATTGACATCACTTTTGTGTCCGGAAGCGTTGATGATGTTCACGAAGATTCCGGTAAGGTTATTGTAGAAGGTATGGCTGTTTCCTACAAAAAGAATCCTTGGCCTTGTGCCCACGGCCGGGTTGGGTGCCTTCCATTCCATCTCTGCCTGAAAGTCCATGAGAGGGATCTTGGCACTCTGGCTTGAGGAGCAGCCGCTTATGACTGCCGTGGTTATAAGGATGACTGTCATCTTAAAGCTTTTTTTCATATAAGCCTCCATTTTGCTGCGTGAAATTTAGAAAAAATATAGGATACCTCCCAATCTTTTCTTTAATTTTAACAACAATTTAACGGATTGTAAACATGAATAAGAAAAATTTTCCGGTTAAATCAATTTTCTCACAGCGAGACGGCAGAATATGCTATAGTATTATTATGATATCAGGAGCACAAAGTGCGGAGCAATCCGGTATCAAAGGGGGCAAAATACCTTTTGACCCCAACATCTTATTATAATATACAAAAAGAGACAGGGGAGAGGTAGGAATTATGAGTAAAATTGTATTTATTGACGTGGATGGAACCTTGGTGGACTATGAAGGGAATCTGCCAAGGTCGGCAGCGGAGGCCATAGGAGCCGCCAGGAGGAACGGACACCGGGTATATATCAGCACCGGGCGCAGCAAGGCCGAGGTATACCAGAATATCTGGGATATCGGCTTGGACGGAATGATCGGAGGCAACGGAAGCTATGTGGAGGATCACGGGCATGTGGTGATGCATCAGCTGATTACAAAGGAGCAGACACGGCGGATCGTGGACTGGCTTCATGACAGAAAGCTGGAATTTTACCTGGAGAGCAACAACGGCCTCTTTGCCAGTGAGAATTTTGAGAAGGCGGCGGAACCGGCCATGCAGGAATACAGCAGGAGAAAGGGCAAGATCAATGCCAGCAAGATAACGGTGCGCAAGGCATTTCCTGATATGATATTCGGAGGGGAGCTTTATCGGGATGATCTTAACAAAGTAAGCTACCTGTTAAGGAGCTACCAGGATTTTCTGGATGCAAGGAAGGCTTTCCCCGATATGGAGAACGGGACCTGGGGAGGTGCAGGGGAGACTGCGCTTTTCGGCGACATGGGGGTGAAGAACATTACCAAGGCCAATGCCATAGAGCATCTCCTTAAGTATCTGGGCGCCGGCATAGAGGATACCATCGCGTTCGGAGACGCGAAAATTGATATCCCCATGCTGGAATACTGCGCCGTGGGGGTGGCCATGGGCAGCGGAGGAAGTGAGATTAAGAAAATAGCAGATTACATAACCGATGATGTGGACAAGGGCGGTTTATACAAAGGATTTGAATATCTGGGGCTGATTTAAGCGCCTGGCTCACAGAGAAGAGGGAGCCAAAAGGCCCGAAAGCTTCTCGGAAAGTTCGGTTTTTGCAATGAAACAGTCGATGGCGCCATTTGCGATGGAGGACTCAAAGGGGATGGCGTCAGAGCCGCTCATGAGCGCCAAATAAATGTGAGGATTGAGGCGGCGCACCATCTGGGCCAGTTCCAGCCCGTTTATGGACGGCATGGAGTAATCGGTGAGCAGCATATCGCAGCAGTCCGGATCCCGCTGGAGACGGGACAGGGCGGCGGCAGGGTGATCATAATATTCTCCCGGTATCCCTTTTGCTTTCAGAGATTTTAAGAGTGCGGTGTCGTCGTCCACAATGATCAGCTTGTGAAAACAGGGCTTTTGTGGTTCCTTGGCGCCCTCATCTGGGGGAATCAGGGGAAAGGAGAGGTAAAAGGAGGTTCCCTGTCCTTCTCGGCTTTCGATGCGTACCTGTCCCTTTACGGAGTCCATGATATTTTGAACTACGGACAGACCAAGGCCGGTGCCTTTGCCGCTGCGCTTTGTAGTATAGAAGGGATCAAAGATCTTATGGAGGGCTTCCTTGCTGATGCCGCATCCGGTATCGGACACAGAGAGAACCCCACAGACCGAGCCCGGTTCAGCATCCTGGGAACTCTCTTCTTTTAACATAATATTCAGTACGCCTTCCATGCCTTCCATGGCGTGAAAGGCGTTGTTGCAGAGATTTAAAAGCAGATGATTCATCATGCCCTTAGGCCCAAAGGTAAAAAGCGGGGAAGGGCTGATGTCTGTGCGGACCGTTATGTTCTTGGGGGCCATGCGGATGATGACCTGGGCCACTTTGGCCGTCTCCTTACACAGGTTCTGCCTGATCTGTTTTCCGTAACTGTCCTGGCGGCTGAAGTCCAGAAGCCTGCGGGACAGATTCTTGGCCTGCTCCACAGAGCCTATGATCCCGCGGATCAGTTCCTGATTCTCAGGACTTATGGAAGCGTCGTTTTCCAGGATTTCCCCATAGAGCATTACCGGAGTAAGATAATTATTAAATTCATGGGCAATGTGGCTGCTCATCTGGCCGATAGACTGCATGCGATAGTAGCGATTGAGTTCCTCGTCCTTGCGGCGCAGAAGTTCCATGCCTTCATTGATCTCTTTTAAATAGGCAATCTGTTTCCGCTGGGCATCCGCCTTGTTGATACTGTTGGTCATAAAATACACAAAAGCCATGAGAAACAGAAGAAAGAACGCGCTCAGGGCGGCAAGACGCATCATCATGTGAGACAGAGGTTTGTCCAACTCTTCAAGAGGAAGGGTGGAATTGACGATCCACTCTTCACCGGGAAGTTCAATGGTGGTGTAGGCTACAATCCGCTTCTGAGATAAAAGATCTGGATGATCCCACATATAGGAATCGACGATACCCTGGCCTTCCGGCTGGGTCTGCTGCAGGGTGATCCAGGAAAAAAGACCGGTCAGATCCAGCTGGGGATAGAGACGGCTTCTGTCATAAACCGCATCAATTCCGATCTGATCAGAGGCATGATGCATAATGATGGCCAGCTCTTGGTCTTTTACAATGGAGTAACCGCCCTTGCCGATCTGGACGGGGGCTACAATTTCTTCGTAGAGCCGGTTAAGATTCATGGCATATACGATACGATAAAAAGAGCCGTTCCATAGAAAACTGCGGGAGAGGAACATCTGGTACCAGCCCTTTTTTGAAAGCTGCTTGCCTCCGATGATGGCATTCTCTTTGTCAGGCCCAGAGGAGAGAGAG
>JAAWHU010000098.1 GCA_022796015.1 Hungatella sp.
AGAGCTACAAGCTGAAATGAGTTTTGTGTATGCATAAAACCCCGCTTCGGTTGTCCAATGGTGATCCGTTCTGAACATCATACTATATTGGTCTAAACCATCCTTTTGTATCACTTCACGGAAATCTAAATTAGAGATCCCTTGATCTTCTATAATTTTCATAAATCGATCAGCATTATCATTACCATAATCAGATATACCAATCGGTAATTGTGGATCATATTTACTGGATGTATATGGGCATAACCCAAAAAGCATTGGTATCTTTTTTTGCTTTAAATATAGATCCAGATTCTTTAAAGCATTTGCTTTATCCCTCAAGGCCTCATCTGTTTCATATGAATGGGTAGTAAGTAGATAGCCATTATTCAGCTTTACAACACCATTCATTTCGTGCTGACCCATAAGACTACGCATCAGACCATTTAAATTTATAAAATGAATCTTTCCAAAAAAATTTGAAATATAATCTATTTTCCCTTTATCTCCAATATCAACCGTCCACTCATTGTAATCTATTTCGTCATAAATCCAAAAATTTAATACTTTTTTCCCATTTATCAGGCCAAAGAAAAGGAGAACTCCGCCAAAGAACAGTCCATATATTCCAAGCTTTAAGACAAAAATTTTTAATTTTCTCAATATTATCCAGCTCCTTAGAAATTAAAATATATAAATGGATTGTGAGATCCTAGAATCAGAAATGAAATTGCCCACATAAACCCTATTATATATCCCATAGGTATGAGCAATTTATCAACAATTACATATAATTTCCCTTTCTCTGATATCTGCCGGGCAACCGGTGTACAAAAAGCAATTCCAAAAAGCATCAATATCCCATACTCTCTCAGCATACGGAACACACTGGGATCGACCAGTATATTTTCTCCCCCCCACCATAGATAAACAATATTTTATTCCCCTTTTAATTCCTTGTGCGTTAAATATAACCCAGCTAAAATTTACATAGAGCAAAATCAGAATCCGGTAGCAAACATTAAATAAAATACCTTTTATCCGTTCCGGCCTGATCACATATTTTTCTACGGTTAATGCTATAAAGTACATAAATCCCCACAAAATAAAGGAATAGTCAGCGCCATGCCAGATACCAGTCAGGATCCATACAATAGCCAAATTCAAAATATGGCAGTGGACAGATACTCTTGATCCTCCAAGAGGAATATAAACATAATCCCTAAACCACCTGCTTAATGAAATATGCCATCTTCTCCAAAAATCAGTAATTGATCGTGCTATATACGGATAGTTAAAATTCTCTTCAAATTCAAACCCCATCATTTTTCCGAGTCCGATTGCCATATCCGAATATCCCGAAAAATCATAAAATATTTGAAGGGAAAAACATATAGATCCTATCCAAGCCCCTGCAATACAATTTTCTGTTGGATTTCTGCTAAAATAATATTCTGCAACTGATGACAAATTATTGGCCAATATAACCTTTTTACAAAAACCACACATAAAACGTTTAGAACCTTTGCCAAATGATTCCAGGGATAATTTACGATTGTTAATCTGACGTGCAACAGAATTATACCTGACAATCGGTCCCGCAATGAGCTGCGGAAATAGAGATACATATAGTCCCAAATAAAAAATATTATTTTGTACTTCTGCTTTTCCAGTGTATACATCAATTACATAAGACATCGATTGAAACGTATAAAAAGAAATCCCTATTGGCAGAGCAATTTCAAAAGCCTTTATATTTGTTTTAAACAGCATGTTAAAAATACTTATAGAAAAATCTAAATACTTAAAGATAAAAAGCATCCCTAAATTATAGATTATGCTTGTAATAAGAATAGTCTTTTTACAAGTATATTTCTCGATTCCAAGTGCAAAAAAATAATTGAAGAAAATTGAAATTATCATCAACAGAATCATTCTGGGTTCACCGAAAGCATAAAATATTAAGCTGGCTAAAAGAAGGATATAGTTACGGTATCCTTCTTTGCTGAGATAATAAAGCAGGAATACTATCGGTAAAAATACAAACAAGAAAATTGTGTCAGAAAAAACCACTTCTGTTACCTCCCAAATATAACGACTATAGACATAGGTCTCTATCAAAACTTACGCCACACCATCTTATTTACAATACCAACATATGACTGTATAATTTTTACAACTTTGGAAGAAACATTTAGCTCTGTGTAATCTGGAACGGGGATTCCATTATCACCATTTCTAGTCATTTCCACAGCAACATCCACGGCTTGGAGCAATCCTATCGTATCAATTCCGCTAATAATAAAGCATCCTTTATCAAGGGCTTCTGGCCTCTCGGTTGATGTTCTGATACACACTGCAGGGATTGGACGACCAATAGATGTAAAGAATGAGCTTTCCTCAGGCAAAGTGCCCGAATCGGAGACTACAGCAAATGCGTTCATTTGCAGGCAATTATAATCATGAAATCCCAGCGGCTCATGTTGTATAATTCTGCGGTCTAATCGAAATCCGCTCTCCTCCAATTTTTTCTTGCTGCGCGGATGGCAAGAGTAAAGAATCGGCATATTATACTTCTCCGCAAGCTTATTTATCGCGTTAAACAAGGACAGAAAATTTTTTTCTGTATCAATATTTTCTTCTCGATGAGCTGATAAAAGAATATAGTTTCCCTTCTTTAATTCCAATCTTGTAAGAATATCACTGCTTTCAATTTCATTCAGATTATTAGTCAGCACCTCGGCCATAGGGCTGCCTACAGTATAGATTCTCTCTTTGGGAAACCCCATTTCAATGAGATATCTTCTTGCCGCCTCTGAATATGTAATGTTTACATCTGAAATAATATCAACAATCTGCCGATTTGTTTCCTCTGGCAGGCAGATATCACGACATCTATTACCGCTTTCGTTGTGAAATATAGGGATATGCAGCCTCTTTGCACCAATAACAGAAAGGCAGCTATTGGTATCGCCAAGAACATACACTGCGTCCGGCTTCATATCCACAAAGAACTGGTAAGATTTAGCTATTATATTTCCAATGGTTTCACCCAGATCTCCACCTACAGCATCCAAATACACATCTGCATCTTCAAGACCAAGATCTTTAAAAAAAATACCGTTCAAATTATAATCATAGTTCTGCCCTGTATGTACAAACAGCGTATCAAAATATTCACGGCACTTATTTAAAATAGCCGCATTCCTTATTATTTCCGGACGTGTCCCGCATATAAAAGCCAGCTTAATCTTACCGTTATTCTTCCATTTGGCAGCCCTGCCATCATTTCCCCATGTTCTCATAGTCCTGTGTTCTCCTATTTCTATGATTCTACTCGTCAATTATAGGCTCAAAAAATGTATCCGGATGGTTCTTATCAAATACCTCATTGCAGGTTATAATCGTAACAAGATCATCCTCTCCAATATTAGTGATACTATGGGTAAATCCTGGGAGCATGATCACGGACTGCACCTTCTCGCCCTTCACCTCATACTCCCGAATTTCACCGTTTAAAAGATTTCTTTCCCGAATTAAGCCATGGCCGCTTACCACAATGAACTCCTCTGCTTTCATATTGTGCCAGTGCTGCCCCTTTGTAACGCCGGGCTTTGTAATATTAACAGATACCTGGCCCGAGAATGGTGTGTGGAGTAACTCGGTAAAACTGCCTCTCTCATCTATATTCATGTGGAGATCATAGATGGTCTTCTCAGGCGGCAGATATGACAGATACATCGAATATAGCTTTTTTTCCAAACATCCTGGGGTGAAATTGGGGGGTATGAGCGTATTTTGATGCTCCTTGAACTTTTCCAGAAGGTCAACAATCACCCCCAATGCAGCCTTGTGGGTGATAGGGCAGTAACAGTATGGGCCATTTACAGACTTTTTGGGAGTTACGCCGTCCCATCCATTCTCTCCTTCCTTGGGATAATCACACCTATGGGGATGCCCTTCCATGCAATCGTATAGTTCCTCCAGCAAATCCTCAATAAAGAGCAGTTCCATCTCCGTATTCCTGTCGTTTACTGTAAAGGGTAAATCATTGGCAACCGCATTACAGAATGTACCTACAGCAGAATTGTAATTTGGCTTTACCCATTTGCCCACCAGGTTGGGAAATCTGTAGATATACACAGGCGTGCCGGTCTGCTCTCCATATTCAAACATCAGCTTTTCCCCAGCGAGTTTAGACCTTCCATACTCAGAATTGCCAAAGCGTCCCGATAATGTGGCCTGAATAGAAGATGTAACTATAATCGGAGCGCGGTTATGATGCTTATTCAGTGTGTCTAAAAGAACAGAAGTAAATCCAAAGTTTCCCTCCATGAACTCATTTGTTTCTTTCGGTCTGTTTATGCCGGCGGCATGTACGATAAAATCGGCATCCTGGCAATATCTATCCAGCTGCTCCTGTGTACTGCCCTGATCATATTCGTATATATTGGTTATCTTCATATTGGGGCGGGTTCTATTCTTCCCATCCCTTATACATTTCAGGTTTTCACAGAGATTTCGTCCAAGAAAACCTGCGCTTCCTGTTACCAGTATGTTCATTTTCTTCTCCTCAGTGTATCCAAAAACCTTTAAGCTTCAGCCTTTATAAAGCAGCCAGATACTTCATAAAGTTCTTTTTATTCTCCAATGCAGTAGTTGTGGGCCTTCCGAGATCATCTCTTGCCCCTATGGCGCATTTTACCTCAATAAAACTTAGTTCACCCCTGCCCTTTGCAGCTTGCAAAACATTATCTAAATCAACAAAATTATCTACACAAGCCCCATTAGGATAACCACAGGCAAGAGCGATTTTCACCAAATCAATAGATTCTGCTACTGTAGGCATACCGCCAACTGTTTCATGTGCACCATTATTTATAATAATGTGGATTAAATTATTTGGTTTATTAGCGCCTATAACCGCCATAGCCCCCATATGCATAAGGGCAGCACCATCGCCATCCACGCACCAAATACGCTGATTCGGCTTATTGATCGCTACGCCGAGAGCAATAGAAGAACTGTGGCCCATGGCGCCGACTGTCAAAAAATCGTATTTATGACTTTGACCATTAACAACTCGAGCCTCAAACAACTCTCGGCTGGCTTTTCCTGTAGTGCTCACAATGGGATCTTCGCCAGAGGCATTAATAATATGTTGAATAATCTCCTCACGAACCATGTGGTTTTTGTTTTTATATTCCAGGTTCGGTGCATTGGTCAAACCTTCTTTGCGGATTATGAAGGCCACATCTCTGCCTGCCTTTAGCACATTCCGAAATTCGTTCATAGCTTCAGCGGCCTCACCATCTGTAGTTTCTTTTCCAATGATAAATGTGGCGATTCCCATATCCTCCAACAGCTTAAGGGTTATCTCTCCCTGGTAGATATGCTGTGGCTCGTCATGAATCCCCGGCTCTCCGCGCCATCCGATAATAAATATCATAGGGATAGCATAGACCTTATGATTCAGAAGGCTTGCTACCGGGTTGATCACGTTGCCTTCCCCGCTATTCTGCATATAAACCACCGGAACCTTCCCGGTTGCCAGATGATAACCGGCGGCTAAAGCTACACAATTCCCTTCATTTGCGGCAATGATATGATGCTTAGGATCAATGCCATACTTGTGCATCATATAGTTACAGAGGGCTTTAAGCTGACTGTCTGGTACTCCTGTATAAAAGTCTGATCCGATTATTTCGACAAGTTTTTCTACGTTCAATCTGACACCTCCTACAGCTCATCAATCAAAGTAATAATATTTTTAATGGGCATCAGACGGTCGTCAACCTCTTTCGCTCTATGATATTTCAAGATGTCTTCCGCAGTCTGCTGCATTGCCGGAAATGCACTCCGAGTTAATTGATTAGCATAAATAACAATATTTACGCCATGCTCCGCTAATTCTTCTTCTGTGATTATATTAAAGCTGCTGGGCACTACAACGATTGGCGTAGTCCTATCCCGCAGTCTAAATCTGTCGCAAAATTCAAGAATTTCTGCTGGTTCCTTTTTACGGCTATGAATCATAATGCCATCGGCGCCAGCAGCAGCAAACGCTCTTGCGCGTCTAAGGGCGTCTTCCATGCCTTTCTCAAGAATCAAGCTCTCGATCCTCGCAATTATCATAAAATCATCGGTAAGCTGTGCATTCTTGCCGGCGGTAATTTTCGCGCTGAATTCTTCAATCGTTGCCTGAGTCTGCTGAACCTCTGTTCCAAAAAGGCTGTTTTTCTTAAGCCCCTTCTTGTCTTCGATAATAACCGCACTTACCCCCATACGTTCCAGGCTGCGAACTGTATACACAAAGTGTTCTGTCAGTCCGCCTGTATCCCCATCAAAAATAATAGGCTTGGTGGTAACCTCCATGATGTCGTCTATAGTACGGAAACGTGATGTCATATCAACCAGCTCAATATCTGGTTTTCCCTTGGCTGTACTGTCACACAAACTTGATACCCACATAGCATCAAACTGATCCAGCCTGCCTTCATGCTCTACAATGGTCTTCTCGACAATCAGGCCTGTCAGACCACTATGTGCCTCCATGACTTTCACAATCGGAGTCATCTCAATAAGGCAGCGAAGTCTTTTTCTTCTATACTCCGGCATAGCCAGCTTCTCACGAAGCTGCATATCAATTTTTTTAACCCCTTCATTATATGTATAGGGAATATCAATCAGCTCGCCCCCATAACGCTTAACCAATTCCTCAACGTGAGTTCTGATCGCACTTTCAGGGCCTTCTTTCCAATTATCTCCGTGGAGCACACAATCTGGTTGAATAAGCGTAATCACATCATCGTAAAGCATATCGTTTTGGATCACAACCTCTTCTACTCCCTCAATGCTTCGATACCGTTTAATCCGTTCATCCTGGGATATTGTTGGAAACTTATTGTAGCGGATCAACGCTTCATCAGAAAGGCATCCTACTATAACTTTCCCTCTCTTACGAGCTTCTCCAATAATATTGAGATGTCCATCGTGTATCACATCTGTACAAAAACATGTGTAAACAGTTTTCATTCGTCCCTCCTTAGATACTATACTTTACCGGAACCGTTACCCCGCAGAAGGCAAGTGCTTCTCTAAATACTTCAAAAAAATCCTTAATATCACATTCGTCAATAGAGCCAAGTGCACAGAGACGAAAGGTATTCGTATTTGAAATTTTCCCAGGATAAATCGTAAATCCACGCTCATAGCAATAATCATGAATCTTCTCAAAACTCCAGTTGGGATCATCCGGATAGATTACCGAAGATACAAGCCCTGCCCTCCACTCCGGTCTGATTACCTGTTTAAATCCCAATTCATCAAGACCTGCATTGATTGCATGAAAAACACGGGTATGGCGTACCCATTTCGCTTCTTCCCCCTCCGCCCAATACTCTTTAAGTGCCTGGATAGCAGCATAGATGGACTGTACCGGAGGAGTAAAATGCATCTCACCTGTTTTTTCAAAGTAATCATATTGAAGAAACAGATTACAGTAATAGGAACGTTTGGGATATTCCCTGCTCTTTTCAATCATGGCTTTATTGCCGATTACAAAGGACAAACCAGTAAATGCCATAAGCCCTTTCTGAGCAGACGCCATACAAAAATCAATGTTATCCTTTTCAATGTTAATGGGCCGCATCGCATAGGTACTTGTAGTATCCACGGTGAACACAGCACCATACTTGTGAGCCAAAGCGCCAATCTCCCTAATCGGATTAAGAATCCCTGTGCCAGTCTCATTATGAGTGGTATGTACAAGAGCAATATCCGTATTATCTTTTAATATCTCTTCCACCTTCTCCAAATCCGGCCTTTCGTCTACCGGAAACTGAAGATTAATATGGGGAAGCCCATAATACTGGCATATTTCAACTGCTCGAGCAGAATACGCTCCGTTATTCACAACCAGGACCTTCTTTCCTTCTGGAAGTAAGGAATTAATGCAGACATCAATATTGATCGTGCCAGAGCCACAAAAGAGAATACTTGTATATTTCTCCAGATCTCCATGTACAATTCTTACCAAATCCTCACGAAGGCCTTTCATAAGTGATCCAAATTCCTTCTCCCTGGGACAAATATCCGGCACAACCTGAGCATACTTCACCGTATCCGTAGTGGTTGACGGCCCGGGGTTCAATAATACATTTCTCCTAATTGGTTTCATATTGACCTCCTTCTTGTTCGTCTATCAATGATTGTTTTTTATACATCGTAAGTTTTGTCAACAGCTTTAAGTTCCTTAAATGTATCAATCTCAACGATATCCTCCTCATAGCACTCCTGGACCTCAACCGTATAGTGCTCCTTCCGATACACCAATGGCACCTGCTCCCAATATCTTTCTTTACCACCTGGAGATAAGTAGACGTCTGAGATATCTTGACACAATTTATGTCCATCTATCTCATTCCAATATGAAATTCCCACCATCTGCCAAATATCACTTCCTTCAGCACCAACCATTTCCTCGACAATAATCCCATCCTTAACCTTGAAGCACCAGTCATCAGAACGCTCTTTTTTAATGGCCAAAAAGTCGGATGTATAGTGGTATTTTTTGATAATTGCAGGGTTAGAGATTAGGAGATCAGCCTCAAAGACATAAGCATTAGAAAGAAGGCAACGGGCAACTAATGATGAACTGATATTATTTGCTTCATTGTACATAGGATTCTCTAAAAACTTAATCGTTGGATATTTATATAAAAGCTGATCAAACTGTTCCGCTAAGTAACCACGAACAATATATATTTCGTTGATTCCTGCCTCCAAGCATGCGTCAATAAGACGGTCTATGATGCGAATACCATGGACACGAACCAATGGTTTAGGCGTATTAAATGTAATTGGAACGAGACGTGTGCCAAATCCGGCAGCAATGAAAACAGCCCGTTTTGCTCTGTATGGCTCTAAAACACTGTAACCTGTATTTGTGATTACGCCATTCAATACAAAGCCCGACTCACTTAACTCTTTCATGGTTCTATTTATTGTGCCAAGAGAATAGTTTGTCACTTTCTCAAGGTCTCTCTGGGTCAAAGCGGAATTTGAGTTTGCCAATGTTACCAGAATGTCAAATTGTTTCCTTGTCAATTCCATGTTCATTTATTCCTCTCTTCGTTTCTTTCAATCACACGGGGATGTCAAAACTGGAACAGGACTTGACCAATTCCAGCAGTTCGGAAGTTTAAAAAAGGCCCTCGTTCAAACGAAGGGGCCTAACTAGTACAGGTTGAACACAATATTCTTTTCATTGTTTGATGGCTTCCTGAACATAATCCGTTGTTAAAATTTTCTTCACTACACCTTCAACATCAAGAAGAGTAGTATTGTGACTTGTGTAGCTCTCTTCTGCCTCTGTCTTAACATGACCTTTAACAAAATACTTATCGTAGTTTAAATCACGATTATCGGCAGAAACACGGAAATAGTTACCCATATCTTCAGAGCGTAGTCTCTCCTCACGTGTCATCAAAGTTTCATACAGCTTTTCTCCATGGCGCGTACCGATAATGTTTGTACCTGTATCTCCGAAAAGCTGCTGAACCCCTTTTGCAAGTTCTCCGATGGTACTGGCATCTGCTTTCTGTATAAACAAGTCGCCGGGATTAGCATGTACAAAAGCAAAACGTACCAATTCAACAGCCTCATCAAGATTCATAAGAAATCGAGTCATGGCCGGATTGGTAATGGTAATGGGATTGCCGGACTTAATCTGATCAATAAAAAGCGGAATTACCGAGCCTCTGCTGCACATAACATTACCATATCTTGTACAACATATAACCGTACCGCCCCGTTCTGCGGCGACACGGGCATTTGCATAGATCACATGCTCCATCATAGCCTTACTGATCCCCATAGCATTGATGGGGTAAGCTGCTTTATCGGTAGACAGACACACAACTCTCTTAACACCAGCATCCATGGCGGCATGCAGCACATTATCGGTTCCCGCTACATTGGTCTCCACAGCCTGCATTGGGAAAAACTCGCAGCTTGGCACCTGCTTTAACGCTGCTGCGTGGAAGATGTAGTCCACTCCAGGCATAGCATCGGCGATAGAACGAGGATCTCGGACATCTCCCACATAAAACTTGACTTTTCCGGCATAATGGGGATATTTCGCCTGGAGTTCGTGACGCATATCATCCTGTTTCTTTTCGTCCCTGCTGAATATCCGAATCTGCCCTATATCAGTTTTCAGAAAGTGCTTAAGAACAGTATTTCCAAAACTTCCTGTTCCTCCTGTAATCATTAATGTCGCTCCATCAAATTCAGACATATGTATGTTCCTTTCATCTTATTTTTACACCAAATCCCACGTAAGGATTGTATCTTCTGCAGCATCACGAACAATACATCTCCCAACAACAACATCTGTATATACAGGTGAAATACCTGTGCCCGGACGTTTTGGTATAAGGTCTTCCTTTGATATTACCTCTCCAGCCTTCATGTTTCTTGTTAAAACCAAGGATCTCCTAGCTTCTCTTCTCGATACTCTCTCACATTCCAAAACGGTCTTCTCACCACTGCCTAATACCATGTCAATCCACTCAAAATTCTCAATAGCCTTTTTAAAATCCTCCGGCTCTCCTGCATGATAATGGTCATTACCTGGTAATGTTTTATCTAATGTGAAATGCTTTTCAATAACCTCTGCGCCAAGCATGTACGCAGCTGCGAGTGTCATCATTGTATCGTCTGGAGCCACATGATCACTAAAACCAATCTTCACTTCAGGGAAGTCTCTTTTCAAAGTTTCAATAATACGCAAGTTAGCATCCTCAGGGGCTGTGGGATATGAAAGGACACAATGAAGAATCGTAATATCTTTACACCCAACTTCTCTCAATGCTCTAATTGCCTCATCAACTTCGGAAAGATATGAAGCTCCAACCGAAATAACCACCGGTTTGCCCTTGGCACCGATATGTTTTATAAACGGAATATTTGAGAGATCAGAAGACGATATTTTATAAAAATCCACCATGTCCTCCAAGTAATCAGCAGAAGCATAATCAAATGGAGTTGAAGTAAAATCAAGCCCTTTAGAATGTGTATATTTGCACAGTTCTCCATACTCCTTTTCACCAAAGCTGTCATGCTTTAAGAATAATTCATACTGAGTCTTTGTAGGCTCCTTTGCAGTATCCCAGTAAGCCGGAGAGTTTTTTGATACGATTGTGTCTGCTTTATATGACTGAAACTTAGCGCAGTCAATACCAGCCTCAGCAACTTTGTCGATATAAAGTTTCGCTGCCTCGAGAGGAGAAATTTCCAACACTTTGGCAGTATCATAAAAATTAACACCGATTTCCGCAATTAGATAAGGTCTTTTTTTTCGCATATTCTTTCCTCCATTATTGATTCTCAATTAGTTTTGTTTTCGTGCAGCCGACAATCCCCTTTTGAACGTCATAATAAATAGTCAAAACACTTTTGTCAGCTAAAAAATACTTGTCGGATCAGCCATGTCACCTGCATTTTCATTTTTATAAATACAATACTTATCATTAAAATTCCAAATTTCATCCTTATTGGCATTAAATAGATATATATAAATATCTCTGCCTCCTATTTCATTTGGTTCTGCCCAAGAAGCCAAAATTTGATTACTTTTGGGGACTATTTGCAGGCTCGGTTGGTGAAGTATCAAATTCTCAGCACCTATCGTTTCCACTTTGTTCCATGATTTTCCTGAATTATTGCTGACCAAAACATCTCCATTAGAGCGGCACAACGCATAAATATATTTTCCAACTGTTGCAAATGAAACCTCCGTAACTCCTGCTTCAAATGCACCGCTTACAATAGCTCCCCCCTCTTGATGAGTACTGTATTCCTCTTCAAAATCCCATTTTCCATCTTTTAGGACACCCCGTACATTAGCTGTTGTAAACGTATCTGCAAGATCGCTATTATAGCCATAACATGGTATTAATATTGTATTCATATCAAGAACTGCAATATTTCCTCTTTTAGCACATCCTCTATCTAAATAATCACACTCAACCTCGACTGGTGAACTCCATGTGTTTCCGTTATCTTCACTGTGCATAAGGTAGGTTCTACCATAAGTATAATCATAATTCTTATTATACTTGTAATATGTATTTTCACCAAAATCAGAATCCCAAGGCAGCCTTGTAAAGAAGGTAAAAATAATCTTATTTCCCATTATTGCAAAATTAGGATCTCGCGCTTCAATACA
>JAAWHU010000099.1 GCA_022796015.1 Hungatella sp.
AACATGGATCTCAGCCTGATTCAGGATTCTTTTATGGAATCCACCATGCAGGATGGCGCCTATTTTTGCGAGCTGGTGGTATTCCGGGACATCTATCAGATCGAACAGAGATGCATCGAGCGTACAGGGGATTCCATATTCCTGTGCCTTCTTACCTTGTCGGACTTAAACGGCAATCCGCTGGAGCGCCAGTTCCTCAACCGGGGAATGGCCGCCATGGCAGACGCCATCGGTACCTCCCTCCGCAGGGGAGATGTATACAGCCGTTACAGCGTCAGCCAGTATGTGATCCTCCTGCCCACCACCACCTACGAAAACTGCGAGGAGATCATAAAAAGGATTATCCAGACCTTCCACGCCGCCTACACCAGAAAGGATTTGCGCGTCACCTATTCAGTTCAGTCCATTGTTCCCAAATATCTCACCTCAAGCACTGCATGATATGAATATACCCCGAAAACCGGTTTTTGTCCAGACCGAAGCTTTCGGGGTATTTTGTATTCCGCAGTTTATAGGGGACTATTCATGGGTAACTCCCATTTTCACTATAATCATACCGTTTTCGCAGACGCAGGCGTCCTCATCTGGCCATACGCCCATCTGATTCGCCCGCTGACACGCATAGTCGTATTGTTCCTGTTCAGGCTCAACAGCCGGAAGGCCCATAGCATTCATGAGGCGGGCAATTCGTCTGGAACGATGTACATTCATGGCATCTATCTCAAAATAAGAAATTCCCGCCGCATCCCAGGCTCCTATGTAGGAATCCGGACGGGGAGGCGCATAATCTCCCACAAAGACCAAAGGGAAACGTCCCCCTTCTTCATCCCCATGCTGCAAAAGCTCTGTCCTTGTATAGATTTCCTGTGCCAGGCGCCGGTCCGCGTCGGCTGTAAAATGAATTGTCTGCTCATAACGGTTTGCAATATCGATCTGGCTAAACAGCATGACAGACAGCAAAGCAAATACCGGATATTTTGCTGCAGAATAATGGGCGGCAAACATCGCCACAATGCCCGCCGTGGCCGCAAAAACCAAAGGATATACCAGATGGCCCCGGACAATCTGACAATTTCCAAGGACTATGGACATAAAAAAGGGGGAAAAGACCATAACTGCCAGGGACGCCAAAAACAGGATATATCCCTTCCTCCGGGCACATCTCCCTTTCCATGCCGCCCATATAACAAATATTCCTGTAAATAGAGAATAATACTTGCTGAATACTAAGCTCTCATGGGCAAACACCCGCCTCAAATCTATACAGATCAGTTCCAGACACTGAGCCGCTGAATACCCCCCCCCAGCCCAAATAACTGTCGCTAAGTGCTGTCGCCCCAGGATAATGACGCAGCACCAGCCATAATTTTCCTGAAACCAGATATCCCACAAGGCCTGCCGCAAAAACAAGTACCAGCTTTAGGCAATCCCTGAAATAACTGCTGCGTTTTTCCCCATAAAGATACAGGAAGAAAAAGAAAACCGCATTCACAGCAATATAAAAAGGAACCATGGTCTGATACGTGGAAAAACTCCATATCATACAGATCAGACCGCCCAAAAGCGGAAGGATGCCTCCCTCCCTGCATACCCAGGCATAAACCTGACTGGCAGCCAAAATTCCAAGAAGGAATGCAAAGGCAACCTCAAAGGCCTGGTAATAAAAATAGAACTGATGAACCAGAACCGGGCAGCTGATAAACAACCCATTAAAAACAAAAAAGAAAGGTTCCAGCATCTTTTGATGCCGGGAATCCACGATCCTTAAAACCGCAAAGTCAAAAACTATTGCCGTCAGCGTCAGCGTCATCATCATATAACACAAAAATACTGCCGGAATATAGGAATCGGTGGAAAATATCTTTTTTGTCACAAAGAGCCCAAACCGGCCCGTCCTCTCAAAAACAGTCAGGGTATCCGGCAGACATACAATATAGGTTTCTGAGTCCGTTAAGATATCCTCGGCATTAATCAAATACAATACATAAGTAACCGTTGTTACCAGTATTGAAAAAAGCAAAAGTATCTTGTGTTCCCTGACAAATTTCACGAAACAGTCCACTTCGCTCCTCCTCTTAAGCCATCTCATTCAGACGGCTCAAACGTATGGCCTGGTCGGCGGCAATGAGACTGTCTATAATCTCCTGGATATCTCCGTTCATAACAGAATCAATCTTGTATAAGGTAAGCTTTATCCGGTGCTCCGTAACCCGGCCCTGGGGAAAATTGTAGGTTCTGATCTTCTCCGAACGGTCTCCTGTTCCAATCTGGCTTCTTCTCTCCTCGGCCTCGGAGCTTTGGCGCTTCTCCAATTCCATGTCATACAACTTGGAGCGCAGAAGGCGGAAAGCCTTTTCCTTATTCTGCAGCTGGGATTTCTCCGTCTGGCTGTAGATCACAATTCCCGTGGGAATGTGGGTGAGGCGCACAGCAGAGTCTGTGGTGTTGACGCACTGCCCGCCGTTGCCGGAGGCCCTCATAACATCGATACGGCAGTCCTTCATGTCGATCTGCACATCCACATCTTCTGCTTCCGGCATAACGGCCACGGTGGCCGTGGAAGTATGGATTCTTCCTCCGCTTTCAGTCTCCGGAACTCTCTGAACCCGGTGAACGCCGCTCTCGTATTTTAACTTGGAGAATGCTCCTTTGCCTGTAACCATGGCAATGACTTCCTTGAAGCCTCCGATGCCGTTCTCATTGACACTGATAATCTCCACCTTCCAGCGCTGGCTTTCTGCATAATTGACATACATCCGATACAGCTCCGCGGCAAATAAAGCGGCTTCGTCCCCGCCTGCTCCCGCACGGATCTCCAGAATAATGTTCTTATCGTCATTGGGATCCTTTGGAAGAAGGAGAATCTTTAACTGCTGCTCCAGCTCCTCTACCCGCTTTCTGGCATAGGACAATTCTTCCTTGGCCAGCTCCCGCATCTCCTCGTCGTTTTCCTCCTCCAGGAGAGCCACACTGTCTTCAATATCCTGGTTGGATTTCTTGTACTGTTGGTAGGCTTCCACAATGGGAGCTAAGTCGGCCTGCTCCTTCATCAATCTGCGGAAACGGTTCTGGTCCTCGGCTACAGAAGGGTTATTGAGTTCCAGCATCAGTTCTTCATAGTGAATCAGCATATCATCTAAACGGTCAAACATAGCTTCCTCCTTATCTATTTCTGCTCAAATCTCCCCGGATCACCCGGTCCTTTCCCGGCAGGTCCTTCACCACCCTGATATCGGAAAATCCGGCCTCTTCAAGAAGAGCTTTTACTGCTTCTGCCTGATCGTGTCCTATCTCCAGGTAGATGGCGCCTCCCGGATTTAGTATGGTCCCTGCATCTTTGGCAATTCTGCGGTAAAAGGACAGACCGTCCTGATCTCCATCCAGGGCCAGCAGCGGTTCATGATCCCGCACCTCAGGTTCCAGCCCCCTTATGATCTGCGTGGGGATATAGGGCGGGTTGGATACCAGGATATCATAAGTTTCCTGCTCCTTCAGAGCATCCAGAAGATCGCCCTGAAGAAACCGGATCTTCTGTCCTTCTTTTAAAAGTTTAGCGGCATTTTTTTCGGCTACCTTTATGGCCTCAGGTGATATGTCCGTAGCGGTCACGTCATAGCAGCCTCCAAGGACAGCCAGGCTGATGGCGATACACCCCGATCCGGTGCACAGATCCAGCACCTTCTTGTTCTGGTCCTTTTGTTCCTGTAAAACCAGCTCCACCAACGTCTCTGTGTCCTGTCTGGGGATCAGGACATGGGAATCTACCTGAAAATTCAGCCCCATAAATTCCTGACACCCCAAAATATACTGAAGGGGGATTCTGCGGCACCTTTTTTCGATCATCTTCCTGTAATCATCTGCCGCCTGCTGTATGCCCTCCTCACATCCCAAAGGTTCCATACGATTCATGAGAAAATGAACCGTATCTAACCGGAATGCCTCCAAAAGAAGTCTTCTGGCATCGCCTGCCGCCTCCGGGTTCCCGGCCCTCTTAAGCCGCCCGGTTCCTTCATTCAACAGCTGATGGAGCGTCATTTGATCTGTTCCTTCCCTTCCGGAAAATTGTCCTGAAGATATTGTCTCCAGTCAAAGACAGCCTCCACTGCGGCAATGGCCACCTCAATCATACTGTCATCAGGCTCGCTGGTGGTCATATTCTGCATCCACAGGCCCGGTTTGCTTAAGAGATTGACTATCTTTGAATCGCTTCTGCCTGCAAGACGCAGGAATTCATAGGACACTCCGGCAATCACGGGAATCAGCACGACCCGGCTTATAACCTTGGGGAAAAAACCTTCCACCCGCACCACCATAAAAAACAGAATACTGATCATCATAACGATAATCAGGAAGCTGGTTCCGCAGCGCTTGTGCTGCTTGGAACTGGCCCGGACATTCTCCACATTCAGCTCCAGGCCATGTTCAATACAGTTGATACACTTATGCTCCGCTCCGTGATACATGAAGGTGCGGCGGATATCCTCCATATGGGAAATCACTTTAATATAGGCGATAAAGATAGAAAGGCGGATGATTCCTTCCAAAAATGCCATAAGGGTATCGGATGTAATGAAAGGCCCAAGAAGACTGCTGATGCCCAAAGGCAGCACCATAAAAATAACAATGGCTGCAGCCACGGAAAATACCATCACAAGAGGCATCAATATCTTCTCTATCTTCTCTCCAAATTTATCATCCAGCCATCTCTCAAACTTTGATGGCTCTTCCTCAATATCATCTTCAAAAAAACCGGCGGAAAAAGACAAGGTCTTCATCCCCAGAATCATGGAGTCTGCAAAGCTGAATACGCCTCTTATGAAAGGAAGAGCGAAGAAGGGAACCTTCTCGGTCAGGCTTACATAATGATCCTTCTGCACCTCAATCTCTCCATTAGGTTTGCGCACGGCCGTGGCATACTCCTGTTTATTTTTCATCATAATTCCTTCTATAACGGCCTGGCCGCCGATTCCGGAATATTTCATATAGGTCTCCTTGTAAAGGTGTGATGTTACATCGGCCGCCTATGAAAGCCTATTGTTTTACGCTTTCATAGTAAAACAGGTTGAGCATAAGTGTTGCCACTTAGGTCTCAACCTGTCCTTGACTCATACTCTGATTACTTACCGGCATTAACACCGTACTTACGATTGAACTTATCAATACGTCCGCGGGCAGCAATGTTCTTCTGCTGGCCTGTATAGAAGGAATGGCACTTGGAGCAAACCTCCACGTGAATCTCCGGTTTAGTAGAACCTGTTACGAACTCATTCCCACAGTTGCAGGTAACTTTTGCCTGGTAATATGTTGGATGGATACCTTCTCTCATGCTTCTCACCTCTCAAATCCTTTTATTCTATTCATAGTGTGATACTGCTATCACATCTTTTCAGTTAAACAGCTTGTACAGTATATCATAGAAATAATGGTAATGCAAGCCCCAATTTCCCTAAAATACCGGAGAATCAGGAAAATCTTAGAAAAACCGGATTCTCTTGGCGTTGTCGATGAACTCTCTGTTGGTCTTGGTCTTGGCAAACAGATCCAGAACCCGCTCCACGGACTCCTCAGGCTTTAAGCTGTTGGTCGCCTTGCGCACCATGTCTACACATTCCTTCTCTTCTGTATTGAGAAGCAGATGATCGTTCCTGGTACCTGATTTGAGTATATCGATGGCCGGGAAAATCCTCTTTTCCGACAGCTTGCGGTCCAGAACCAGCTCCATATTGCCGGTGCCCTTAAATTCCTCATAGATCACGTCGTCCATACGGCTTCCCGTATCCACAAGAGCCGTAGCCAGAATCGTCAGACTTCCCCCTTCTCTCATGTTCCTGGCAGCTCCGAAAAATCTCTTGGGCATGTGAAGGGCCGCCGGGTCAAGTCCGCCTGACAAAGTACGTCCGCTGGGGGGAACTACAAGGTTGTAGGCCCTGGCCAGACGGGTAATGCTGTCAAGAAGAATCACTACATCTCTGCCGTGCTCCACCAGACGCCTGGCTCTCTCTATTACCATTTCAGATACTCTTTTATGGCGTTCCGCCAGCTCGTCAAAGGTAGAATAGATCACCTCCACATTCCTTCCCATTACAGACTCTTTGATGTCCGTAACCTCCTCGGGCCGCTCATCGATAAGGAGAATAATCAGGTGCATATCCGGATTATTGGTGGTAATGGCCTGGGCCACCTGCTTTAAAAGGGTAGTCTTACCTGCCTTCGGCGGGGATACGATCATACCACGCTGCCCCTTGCCTATGGGTGACAGCAGATCCACCACCCGCATGGCTGTGCTGTTGACCTTTCCTCTTGTCTCCATATGAAGCCGTTCATTAGGAAAAATGGGAGTCAGGTCCTCAAAATTAGGACGGCGCTCAATCACTGACGGCGGATATCCGTTAATACTGGTCACATACAGCAGGGCTGCAAACTTTTCCGTAGCCGCCTTAATTCTGCGGTTGCCCTTTATCATATCGCCGGTTTTCATATTAAAACGGCGGATCTGGGATGGCGCCACATACACATCATTCTCGCCTGGAAGAAAGTTCTCACACCGGATAAATCCGAACCCATCAGGCATCACTTCCAGAATTCCGTTAGCTTCAATCCCGCTGTCCAGTTCCGGCATATCCTGGGGGCCATCTGCTATAGGAGCCGGATTGTAGGGCCGCTGCCCCTGAGGGCCCCCTGGCTGATTCTGAGGCTGACTCTGACTTCTTATGGGTCGGGCCGGCTCTTTAGCTGGTTCCTGACGCTGCACCGCTGCCTTCTTCTGTTCTTCTATCTCTTTATCCTTTTCACAAAGCAGATCAATCAGGTCACTTTTTTTCATGCCGCTGATTCCCTTGATTCCCTGGGCCTTCGCGATCTCCTTCAACTCTGCCAACGGCAATGTCTGTAGCTTTTCACGCATATTTTTCTCTCCTTTATGTTGCTTATCAAGATTTTCTAACTCTATTCGGTTCTCGTTCAGGGATTGTTCCTTATGAACTAGGAATAAATGAAATGTTCTTGAACTTAAGATCCGGCGGCCCTAAAAGCCGCCTGCATCATTCTTTTCATTATGGTCTAAAAGCATTATAGCCCATTTTCTGGAAAAATGGAAGCTATTTTTTCAGAAAGTCCATAAATTCCCGGATCTTTCTCTCATACCCCTGATCCGACATATGATAAAATTCCCGCCCTTCCATGCCGTCAGGCAGGTACTGCTGCTTCACATAGTGGTTCGGATAATCATGAGGATATTGATATCCTGCTCCGCGGCCCAGCATCTGGGCCCCTTTATAATGCTTGTCCTGAAGATGGATAGGAATCGGTTTTGTCTCTTCCCCTGACACCGCATTCATGGCCTCCCCGATGGCAGCCGCCACGGAATTACTCTTTGGAGCCGCCGCCACATAAATGGCAGCCTGGGCCAAAATAATCTGGGCTTCCGGCATTCCCACCCTCTCCACGGCCTGGGCAGCGCTGGCGGCCACCACCAAAGCCTGAGGATCTGCCATTCCCACGTCCTCTGCGGCATGGATCATAATTCTTCTGGCAATAAACTTAATATCCTCTCCTGCATAAAGCATCCTGGCAAGATAGTACACAGCGGCGTCGGGGTCAGAACCCCTCATGCTTTTGATAAAGGCAGAAATCGTATCATAGTGGTTATCCCCATCCTTGTCGTAACCCACGGCCCTCTTCTGAATGCACTCCTGAGCCACGTTTAAGTCAATATGAATCTTGCCGTCAGCGCTTCTGTCTGTGGTGAGTATCCCCAGCTCCACCCCGTTAAGGGCCGCCCTGGCGTCCCCTCCTGCCATATCTGCCAAAAACTCCATGGCTTCCTCAGTAATAACCCCTCCGTAGCTTCCCATGCCTTTTTCCGTGTCATATACGGCCCGCCGGATTAACTCCTTAATATCCTCCTTCTCCAGTGCCTTCAGCTCAAAGATCCTGCTTCGGGAAAGAAGGGCTCTGTTTACCTCGAAATAGGGATTCTCTGTGGTGGCCCCAATAAGAATCAGGGTCCCGTCCTCCACAAAGGGAAGGAGATAATCCTGCTGGCTTTTATTGAACCGGTGAATCTCGTCCACAAAAAGGATGGTCTTCTTCCCATACATTCCCAGGGCATCCTTGGCCTCCTTTACCACCTCCTCCATATCCTTTTTTCCTGCCACCGTAGCGTTAATCTGACGGAAATTGGCTTTGGTAGTGTTGGCGATCACCTTAGCCAGAGTGGTCTTTCCCGTTCCCGGAGGTCCATAGAAAATAACAGACCCCAGTTTGTCGGCCATAATGGCCCGATACAGCAGTTTGTCCCTGCCGATAATATGCTTCTGACCTACCACCTGGTCTAAACTTACCGGCCGCAGGCGGGAGGCCAGCGGCGATTCTCTCTCCATTGTATTGCTTCTCATATAGTCAAATAAATCCATGTCCGCACCTATTCTTCCTTAAAGGTTACTCAATCAGAAGTTCATCTACTGTAACAAAATTATAGCCTTCTCCAGAGAGAGTGTCAATTACTTCCAGCGCCGCTTCCACAGATGTCTCATAGACATCGTGGAGCAGTATAATGCTTCCATCCTCCACATGGCTTACGATATGCCGGACGATTTTGTCTTTATTCTGAGTCTTCCAGTCCAGCGGGTCCACATTCCACAGCACCACCTTCATAGGCACCATACACTCCAGCTCTTCGCTCCAAGAACCGTAAGGAGGCCGCACATATTCCGGGGTCTGCCCTGTGATCTCCTTGATCTTCTCATTGGTGCGGTTGATCTGATCACAGGCTTCCTTTGCCTGCTCTTTGGTCAGCTGCATATGATTCTGGCTGTGGTTGCCCAGAAGATGGCCTTCATCCTTCATCCGGCGTATAATTTCCTCATTGCCATCTATATTTTGTCCAATCAGAAAAAATGTGACATGAACCCCTCTCTCTTTCAGCCCTTTCAAAAGCTCCGGCGTATAGACCGGATGAGGGCCATCGTCAAAGGTCAGGGCAATAGTCCCTCTGTATTCCTTGTCCTCTCTCTCGGATTCCCGGCCGAACACGGACAGCTCCGCCTGTGTATTGCTGCTATCCCTGTCCTCATAGGAGACATAATCCCGCCTGGCTTTGGACTCCTTTACCGATATGAGCAGTAACAGGGACAGGACTAATACCAAAATTTTTCGTTTTGATTTCCACATATCCAGCCTGATTGATTCTCTTTGTTTATCTTATGCGCGGCCATGAGGAATCTTTCCCTTATGTGTCTTTCTGATCTTTCTATCCAACACTTCCAAGAGAGCCCATACCCCTGCCGCACCGTAGGGGATCATGGCGATAAAATAGGGAAACACATACCTTGTCTTTGCCTCCCACATGAGGCTGAACAAAAATCCCCCGAAAACGCAGATCAAAAGAATATAATTCTCAATGGTGGTCCATTGTCTTCTCTTTTCTGCCAGCAGAAACAATACCCCTCCGTATACCAGTATCTGGTAAATGTTCATCCACTGTTCCAGCCAATGTCTGAGGCGTCCGGTATAAACCTTCTCTGCCAGCCTGCTCTGAGGCCCGGCTGCCTGGCTGTTCATGGCAAGACTTTGGTACATGGGAACGTTCCACTGGGTGTTTATTTTCCGATAGTAAAAATCTATGGCATAATCCGGGTCGTTTCTGCATTGTTCCAAAAATGCCTGGAGATCCCGGTAGCCCTGGTCACCCGCCTTTTTCGGATCCCAGCCTGAGGATCTGTAGACCGACTGATGATAGTCATTGTACCAGCCGGGCCTGTCCCCATCCATGGTGCCCATGGCCACATAAAGAATATAGGGCAGGGGCTTGCTTTCGGCCGGAGTCAGAGGGCCGTAGATTCCATGGACCGCCAGACGGCCTGCGCCGATTCCGGCCATGATTCCCAGACCCAGAACGGCTGTCTGCCACTTGAATCTGCCAAAAAGCTTTATGATAATTACCAAAAGAAATCCTATGGCAAAGATCAGGGTATTTTGCCGGGCCATCACCGCAAGGCCCATGGCCCCTGTCAAAACCAGCCAACGAATCCAGGAAAATCTTGTAAGACATTCCAGAATCATCCAGGCCGACACCATTGCCAAGGCTGTGGAACAGAGCTCCCCATAGACAAAAGGAACATAGAGATAGAGAGGCACACACAGCACCATGGACACCAGATAGCACAGCCTGGCCTGCCGGCTGCCCTTAGTTATCACTTTAAGAATCCCATCCCCTGAAAAGATAATCACAGGAACCATCCATGCGGAAAAATACTGGAAGGATCTGTAATTGCCATCTCCGAACAGACGATAAAAAATTCTGAGGATGGTCACAAGGCCCAGCTGATGGGAATGCCTGGCGGCGTAAGCTCCCGGCTGCAGGCTGCTCAAATCCCCTGCCTCGAACTCGGAGGCCAGTATGCACAGCTTATATTGATCGGACTGGGGGGAGGTGTTGGAGGCGCCTACCCACCAGATACTTGCAGACAAAGCCAGCAGGCACACTGCGGCAGATACCATATCCATGGAGATACGGCTGCCGTATTTCTTGAATAAAGTACAGATTGTCAGAGCTGCGGCCAGAGACACTGCTGTCCACCAGACATTGTTCAAAAGAGAATCGGGCTTAAAATATACGAACTCATCGGCAAGATCGGGTCCGTTCTCCCATGTCATTCCCATGCTGTAATACAAAAACATGGCAAACATTCCGGCCGCTAACAGCCAGAAAATCCCTGTCAGTAATGCTTCAAATCTCTCCCGCCTGCTTTTCACTGTTTCTGCCATAGTTTGATCTCACTTTCTACTGACATTCCATGATTATTCTTGTTTTAGTATACTGAATTATGATTTAAAATACAAACATTTCTTACACGGAATGTTAATACTTCGGCATTAAATAACGGCAAAGGCCCTGTGTCGGTGTACAGAGGCCTTTACCGTTATGGCGCGAAACTATAAAAAAGAAATTAGAGAACACGGCTTTTTCACCATGAAGAGGAGACTCAAAAATCGTGAAAGTCCCTATCTGCCGAGAACTGCATCGTAAGCCTTATCCATGCCTTCGCTCTGAATCAGATCATACCATTTTGTCACTTCTGCAAGCATATCTGTCAAATCCTGACCCCAGTATTCTGTTTTTGCCAGGATGTCTGCCACAGAGGCGTCCTTCATAAACCTCACTATATCTTCTCCGTCGTTTGCCGCATTGGTGCGGTAGAAAGCTATAAGGGCAGCCAGGGAGAAGGTCAGGCCCTGGGGATAGCAGCCGAAGGCTTCCTTGTACTCCATGATTGTGGGAAGAACTCTTGCCTTAAACTTGGATACGGAGTTTAGCGCTATAGACAGCAGCAAATGCTTAATAAATGGATTGGAGAAGCGCTCAAGCACGGCGGCGCCGAACTTCCGGTTGTCTTCATTATCACCGATTGTGGGAATGATCTCTTCAAATATACATTTCTTCAGAAGTGCCGACACCTTCTCGTCCTTTAGGCATTCTCCCACAGTCTCCAGACCGTAGAGATGAGCGCCTAATACCATGGATGTGTGGGCGCAAACAAGAGTATGCGGCGGGTTTTTGCTTACCTGTGCCAGACCAGAGGCATTTCTTCGGAAGTGGTATCTGCTTTCGCCCACGCCCATCTGCTCTA
>JAAWHU010000100.1 GCA_022796015.1 Hungatella sp.
CCCTTCAGGCGCACCAAACCCATATAATCCGAACCTGTTTCCGATAGGGGATGGGTTCGGATTATTGGTTTTCTTTGACCGATATGAAAGCGTCTGGTTATTCAGGTTCCCAAATCTGATTATTACCATCTGATCAGCGCAGCCATGCTGGTGGCAGTCATGACTACGTTGGCAGTGCTGGCAGTCTCCATCCTGTTGGTTCTTCGTCTGGCTAAGTCCATCTCACAGCCGGTGAAGGATGTGACAGACAGAATGGTTGCCCTGTCTGATGGCGATCTTCATACAGAGGTAGTTTCCGTCCGCTCAGGGGATGAACTGGAGATTTTGACTCAGACCCTGGATTCCACTGTGGAAAGCGTCAACCGATACATATCTGACATTCAGCAGGTACTGACCAAAGTGGCAGGAGGCAATCTGCAGGTGGAGCCTCAGGTGGATTACAAAGGGGATTTTGCCCTGATTCGTACCAGTCTGGGCACCATTATCAGATCCCTGAACGAAACCATCAGAGGCTTTGGCGGTGCGGCTGCCCGTCTGGCAGATATGGCTGAGGAGATGAATGAACAGTCCGGCCAGCTTTACCAGGCCTCCATGGATCAGAACCAGTCTACAGAGGCCTTGGTTCATGAAGTATCCAACGTGAAGGAACGATTGACGAATGTGACTCACAGCAGCAGCCAGACACGTATTAAGACAGAAGAAATTGCCCGCTGCGTTCAGGAGGCCAACACCCGGATGACATCTCTTTCCGATGCGATGGATAATATCAGTACCAATGCACAGGAGATTACCAAGATCGCCAAGGCCATTGAGGACATTGCTTTCCAGACCAGTATTCTGGCCATCAATGCATCTGTGGAGGCGGCCCGGGCAGGAAGCGCCGGCAAGGGCTTTGCCGTGGTAGCAGACGAGGTCAAGCAGCTGGCAACAAGAAGCGCCGAGGCGGCTCAGAGCGCTACGGCCATGGTAGGCAGTACCAGGTCTATTATTCAGACTGGTGTGGAGCTGACGGCCGATACGGCAGGTTCCCTCCAGGCGATTTCCTCTGTGTCCAATGAGATCAGCGCGATTTCCGATAAGCTGGTGGAGGCAGTACAGGGACAGGAGAGCGCATTGGCTGTTATGGAAGAGCGGATTGAGGCTATCTCTGCCATTGCAGATCGGAATCTGCAAAACGCCGGCGGAACGGAACAGTCCAGCGGACTGCTGGCCAAGGAGGCAGAGGCTCTTCAGTCTCAGGTGAAAAAGTTTGTGTTGAGGGAGGAAGGTAACAGATGAAACGCATACTGAGTTTTATTGTGCTGCTGTTGTTTATGGTGCATCTGACGGCCTGCGGCAGTAAAACAGACCTTCAGGATGGATATTATACGGCCCAGGCCGCAGAGTACAGCCATGGCTGGAAAGAATATATTACCATTATGGTAAAGGGAGGAAGCATTGTCTCTGTGGAGTACAATGCAGAAAATTCCAGCGGTTTTATTAAGAGCTGGGATAATGCCTATATGCAGACCATGCTCCACACCAATGGTACCTATCCCAATGAATACACCCGCTATTATGCCGGCCAGCTTTTGAAGGGCCAGGGAGAAGGGAATATTGATACTTTAAGCGGAGCCAGTTCTTCCTGTGAATCTTTCCGGAAATTGGCCCTTGCAGTGCTGGAACAGGCCAGACAGGGGGATTCCAGCATTGCCATTGTTGATACTGCACACTAAATGCCTGCAGTTACTAGTGCCGCCATGTGCTAGGAAGCTGACCGATCAGAAGGAGATAACCGTCTATGGAATGGGAGAGGCTGCTTTCACCAAAACGATTCGTATTATGGAATGAGGGGGAGGAGGTAAGCTGCCGCAGCGATTATGATACCATTATTTGCAGTACCTTGTTTCGGAGGCTTCAGGACAAGGCGCAGGTCTTTCCCCTTGAGGAGGACGACTATGTGAGAACCCGTCTGACCCATTCTCTGGAGGTGTCGGCTATAGGAAAGCGCCTTGGGGAGTATGTATTCGGGCAGCTGAAGGCAAGTGAGATTGATCCGTGGTTTCAGGATCACAGTGAAAAGGAATTTTCAGATGTGCTATTGTGCGCAGGCCTGGTTCATGACATCGGCAATCCGCCTTTCGGACACTTCGGGGAATATGCGGTGAGGGAGTGGTTTCAGGCCAACCTAAGGACCATGACCCTGGGGCAGAGAAGGGTGACAGAACTGCTGTCAGAATGGCAGAGGGAGGACTTGTACCGCTTTGAGGGCAATGCCCAGTCGCTGAGGCTTCTGTCCGGGACGCCTTATCTGGGGCGTATGGAAGGCTTTAATCTTTCCTACAGAGTCCTGGCGGCAATTATCAAATATCCGGTTTCCTCAGAGGAGCTGAAAAACGGCAATCCCGCAGGCTATAAAAAAATGGGATACAACTGTGCAGAGAAAGAGCTGTTTGACAGGATTAACCAGGAGACAGGCATGAACGGGTGCAGGCATCCTCTGTCCTATCTCTTAGAGGCGGCAGATGATATTGCATATCGGACATCGGACCTGGAGGATGCCATGGTAAAGAAGGTTCTGACACTGCCCCAGATTATGGAAGGCCTTAGGCAGTATCTGGAGGAGACCGAGGACAGCAGTGAAAAGAGAAAAGCCTGGATCCATGTGGAACGGTTAAGAAAGCTCTATGAGGAAGAGGTGAAAAGCCGGGGAAGAAAGCCGGAGCTGACGGCGGTTCAGAGATGGAATCAATCCATGCAGAAGGTTATGATAGAGGATGCCGCAGCTGTGTTTGTAACCCATTACCGCCATATTATGGAGGGCTGTCTAAAGGGAGATCTGTTTGAGGGCACAGTCTCCGGCCATATCATCAATGCCATTGCCAGATTAAGCGAGAATTTGATCTATACCAGCTCCGTAAAGATCAGGACAGAGCTGTTCGGAAGGAGGGTGATCGATTCCCTCCTCAGTCAGTTCATGCCTGCGGCGGTCAAGTACGACACCGGGGAGGCCATGACATTTATTGACAAAAGGACTATGGATATTATATCTGGATTTTATAAGTCTATGTACCATGGAGAGGCGGCCGGAAGGAGCGAGGGCCACAGGCTTTATCTGCGGATGCTTATGGTTACGGATTATATCAGCGGAATGACAGACAATTATGCCAGGAGACTTTACAGGGAATTGTTTGCGTAAATTTTTGCCATTGACAAATCCCTGGGGTTTAAGGTATGATAGCATCAGTCTGACAGAAAGAGGTAAGTGTATGTTGAGCATTGTGACAATGGAGAATAGCGCAAACTAAATATTTGCCGGGGACGGACGAACCTTTTGTTTGCAGGGCATGTATCGTGGATCGAGATGCCCTTTATAAGTCTGTCCTTAGGTCTCAGCGGGCAGATGCTGTTGACGTTTCTTCCATTTGAATGCTTTACACAAAACTGTCATTGAAAGGGAAATCCCATCATAAAAGGGTAGGAAACAAGGGCATGACTGTGCAGTCATGTCTTTTTTATTCTAATAGAAAGAACCGTCAAGAGTACCCCAAATTAAAAAGAGAGGGAAACTGACAAAAATGAATCAGATAGAAAAAAGCTTAGAATTTGACAAGATAAAAGCCATTTGGGCAGAGCTGGCCCTGACGGATTATGCAAAGGAAAGGATTATTGGAATTACCCCCTATCTCTCAGAGGGAGAGCTTCTTATGGGCTTAAGGGAGACCACTCAGGCAAAGAAGCTCATAGAAGCATGGGGAAGTCCGCCCTTGGTATCCCTGAAGAATGTTCACGGGCTCACGGCGGCAGCGGAGAAAGGAGACTGCCTAAGTCCCCTCCAGCTTGAGGAAATACGCGGGGCTCTTGTAGCTGTAAAGCGGATCAGACAGTATCTTACACGATGCCGTCAGGATCACCTGGCTTTGGCATATTATGATGAGAATTTTTACTGCCTCGAGGAGGTAGAGGAGACCATTGGCCTTTGGATCCGCGGCGGGAGAGTGGAGGATGATGCCTCCAAGCTGTTAAAATCCCTTCGGGAAGACATAGAGAAAAAAGAGAGGCAGATGAGGGAAAAGGCGGATTCCGCCATAAGGGCAGGAAAGGAATGGATGTCCGACAGCTTCAGTACCTACCGCAGCGGCCATCTGTGTATTCCCGTGAAAAAAGAATATAAATTTAGGATTAAGGGCAGTGTCATAGACCAGTCCGCTACAGGCAATACCTTATTCATGGAGCCGGAGGCAGTGGCCAGGGTTCAT
Source organism: Hungatella sp. (assembly GCA_022796015.1). Classification (GTDB taxonomy): domain Bacteria; phylum Bacillota; class Clostridia; order Lachnospirales; family Lachnospiraceae; genus UBA3402. Next base: position 4,239 of record JAAWHU010000100.1, read on the forward strand.
AGTGAGCTGGAGCTGGTGAGACTTGAGGAGGAGAATGAGGAGCGCAGGATTCTCTATTCCCTTACTGCCATGGTTGCAGACCACAGCCAGGAGATCCAACAGAATATCAGGATGATAGAGAAGCTGGATTTTATTTTTTCAAAGGGGAAATTGAGCCTGGAGTATGGAGGGACTGAGCCGAAGATCAACACAGAACGAAGGCTTGTCATAAAAGAAGGACGGCATCCCCTTATTGACAAAACCATCTGTGTCCCTCTGTCCCTGGAGATGGGGGAAAAGATACGGGGAATTGTCATAACAGGGCCCAACACCGGAGGGAAGACCGTGGCCATTAAGACTGTGGCATTAAATGCCATGATGGCTCAGTGCGGCCTTCATGTGGCCTGCAGGGAGGCGGATATTTGTATGAACGGCGAGTTTCTCTGTGACATCGGTGATGGTCAGAACCTTTCAGAGAATCTGTCCACATTTTCCGCCCACATCGCCAATGTGCTGGGGATTCTGAAGGAGGCAGGGCGGGAAAGCCTGGTGATTATGGATGAGCTGGGCTCCGGTACCGACCCGGCGGAGGGAATGGGGATCGCCATTGCCATATTGGAGGAACTCAAAAAGAGCGGGGCCCTGTTCCTGGTGACCACCCATTATCCGGAGGTAAAAACCTATGCCCAGAAGGAGAAGGCCATGATCAATGCCAGAATGACCTTTGACAGGGAGAGCCTGAAGCCTTTGTATCAGCTGGTCTGCGGCGAGGCAGGAGAAAGCTGCGCTCTCTACATTGCCAAAAAGCTGGGAATGCCAAGAGAAATGCTTGAAACTGCCGTAAAGGCCGCGTATAAAGACGGGATACCGGAAGGGATGGAGCTTCTGGGCCGGGATTCTTTGGAAGAAGAAAAGTCCGGAATAAGAAAGAGCTCCGGGAAGATTCAGAAGCAAAGGCCCATGGCCAAAAGACAGGATGCTGCCGGCAGATTTAACCGGGGGGACAGCGTTATGGTGTATCCCGACAAAAAGCTGGGGATCGTCTGCGAGACGGCCAATGAGAAAGGGGTGCTGAGAATCCAGATGCCCGGCAGAAAGATATGGGTGAATCACAAACGTGTAAAGCTGCAGGTTAAAGCAGAGGAAATGTACCCGGAGGATTATGATTTTTCCATTATCTTTGATACCGTAAAGAATCGAAAGCTGCGGCATCAGATGGAGAGGAAGCATGTGGAGGGCCAGGAGCTTCGGGAAGACACATGAGTTTTTGGAGGACATACAAGATAAAAGGAGGAGGCCTATGGTCGAAGTAAAGAATACCCGCCTTAATCTGGGGCAGATCTGCCGGTCAGGCCAATGCTTTCGGATGGAACATCTGGAAGAGGAAGCAGGGGCAGAACATTATGGGCTGTCATCAGGGGATCGATATCGCCTCATGGCAGGCAGCCGGTATCTGGAGCTGTCCCAGAACCAGGACAAGGTTTTTTTTGAGTGCAGTCAGGAAGAATTTGATGATTTCTGGAAGAATTACTTTGACCTGGATGCAGATTACGAGGAGTATGTGAGCCGTATTGACCCGAGGGACTCTTATCTGGCGGGGGCGGCGGAGTTTGGCTTCGGTATCCGGATTCTCCGCCAGGAGCTGTGGGAGATGATGGTTTCCTTTTTGATCTCTCAGCAGAACAACATCACAAGAATCAGGCGCTGTATTGACAACATCTGCCGGGCATACGGGGAAGAGATTGTGACGGAAAAGGGAGTCGTGTACCATGGATTTCCCTCTCCAGAGGCGCTGGCCTCTCTCAACGAGGATGATCTTATGGCCTGCAACCTGGGGTACCGGAGCAAATATGTGGTGAGGGCGGCCAAAAGCACAGTGTCAGGGGAGCGGAACCTGGAGGACATAAAAAGGATGACCTATCCCCGGGCCAGGGCGGAGCTGATGAAATTCTTCGGCGTGGGGGAGAAGGTGGCGGACTGTATCTGCCTTTTCGGCCTTCACCATCTGGATGCATTTCCCATAGACACCCATATCCATCAGGTGTTGAAGGCGCATTATAAAAAGGGCTTCCCAAAACGCAGGTATAAGGGGTGCCGAGGGGTGCTTCAGCAATATCTTTTTTATTACAGCTTGTTCCATACCCTGTGAAGGGGGCTTGTTCCGTCCTGCTTTGGCAGGGTGATGTGCTGTGCCGGCCCTCTTTCCGGCCTCTTAAGAGAAAAGACTTCTGACATGATGCCTGTCATATCAGAGGTCTTTTTCTATTTCTCCTGCAGTCCAGGAATCAGAGGACATTAAAATAATGCAGAATCCCAATAAAAATGCACAACGACTTCTGCCTGGAAACATGTTAGTATAAAATTATCAAAACAATGTGGAGGTGCATATGAAAAAATGGTGGAAGGAAGCCGTTGTTTACCAGATCTACACAAAAAGCTTTTACGATACCAACGGTGATGGCATCGGAGATCTGAGAGGCATCATTGAGAAGCTGGATTATATTCAGGCCCTGGGAACCACGGTGATCTGGCTCAATCCCATCTACAGCTCGCCGGATGTGGACAACGGGTATGATATTGCCGATTATCAGAGTATTGATGAGCGGTACGGAACCCTGGAGGATTTTAAGGAGCTTTTGGCAGAGGCCCACAAGCGGGGGATCCGGCTGATTATGGATATGGTGCTGAACCATACATCGGATGAGCATATGTGGTTTCAGGAGTCCAGAAAGTCCAAGGATAACCCTTACCGGGACTTTTATATATGGAGGCCGGCAAAGGACGGGAAGGAGCCTAACAACTGGGGGAATTATTTTTATGAGGGAAAAGGCTCTGCATGGGAGTATGATGAGTCCACCGGGGAATATTATCTCCACAATTATTCAAAGAAAATGCCGGATCTTAACTGGGACAACCCCAGGCTTAAGGAGGCCATGTGCCAGATGATGCGATGGTGGCTGGATCTGGGTGTGGATGGGTTCCGCATGGATGCTGTGAACCGCCTGGTAAAACCAAAAGGGCTTCCGGATTCTCCTAATCCGCCTACGCCTCCCGTGGGAATCTACGGCTATGTGGTGGATCGTACCATGTGCGCCAACTGCCCGGGGATTCACCAGCTCCTTCATGAGCTGAACCAGGAGGTCTTCGGCAGATATGACATTATGGTGGTAGGAGAGACAGGCAACGTGGATGCCGCCATTGCCATAGATTATGTGAAGGAGGAGCGGCAGGAGATCGATATGGTCTTCCACTTTGAGATTGCCAAGAACCCTGTTCTCAAGACAGCCGCCCAGATCAAGGAGATTCAGAGGCGGTGGTATCATGTGGTGGAACAGCACGGATGGATTACCCAGTATCTGTCCAACCACGACACGCCCAGGCAGGTATCCTGGTTCGGGGATGATGAAACATACCGCTATGAATCCGCAACCATGCTGGCTCTTATGACCCACACCCATCCGGGCACGGTCTACATCTACCAGGGGGAAGAGATCGGCATGACCAACGTGGATTTCCCGTCCATTGACTACTATAACGAAAAGTACACTGTAGGCAAGTATCACACCATGGTGGAAAGCGGCGTGGATCCTGAGACTGCCCTGAATTCCCTAAAAAAGACAAGCCGGGACAATGACAGGACGCCGGTGCAGTGGAACAGCCGGGAGCACGGCGGCTTTACCACAGGCACGCCATGGATCAATGCCAATCCTAATTATAAGGAGATCAATGTGGAGAAGGAGGAGCAGGCAGAACGGTCGGTGCTCCGGTTCTATCGGACTCTCACAGCGATGAGGAGAGAGCATCCGGTTATGGTGTACGGTTCCTATGAACAGATTCTTGAAGATCACCCGGAGCTGATTATCTATAAGAGGGAATACCAAGGAGAAGCATGGCTGGTAATCTGCAATTTCTACGGCAGAGAACAGATCATGCCCAAGGAAGCCCTTAAGGAGCTGGAGAAGGGGGACGCCCGGCTGCTTCTGGGCAATTACCAGGGAGGAGAGACCACAGAGAGGATACGCCCCTATGAGGCGCGGATCTACAGATGCCGGTAGGAACGCCCGGCAGAAACGCCGCGGTGCCTTTGATCTCCGGGGAAAATAAAAGAGAATATGAGGAGGAACACATGAATGAAAAAACTGGATGAACGATTCCGTCTGGGACTGGACGGCCGCTGCCGCCCGGACTGTGTGGTTATGGGGGATAAGTACCGCTTTACCGTGATCACCTCCCGGATGCTGCGCATGGAGTACTCGGAGGATGGGGAATTTGAGGACCGCCCCACCCAGGTAGTGTGGAACAGAAGCTTTGAGCACCCGGAATTTACCGTGAAGGACCAGCCGGACTGTCTTGAGATCGACACAGAATATTTTCATATGGTCTATGACAAGAAAGAGTTCGGGCCCAATCATCTGTACATAGACATTAAGTATGCATTTACCAATTACGGCGGAAGATGGTACTATGGCCGGACGGACTACGGAGATCCTTTAAGGGAGCATAATCTGAAGGGAACTGCCAGAACCCTGGACCGCTGCGATGGGGAATGGTTCGCAGGCTCCAACCGATTGGAACGCATGAGAACCAACGGTACCTCCACCAACCGCTGCGATGGGGATGTGGACTTGGGGAGAGGCCTGTGTGATACCAGCGGACGTACCTTCTTCGAGGATGGAGCGTCGCCTGTTCTTGACAAGGATGGATGGGTGCACCCCAGAAGGAACGGCTGCATTGACACCTATTTCTTCGGATACGGAAGGGATTATTTCGGGGCCATACACGATTTTTACCGGCTGTCAGGGGCAGTTCCCATGCTGCCTAAATATGTTCTGGGCAACTGGTGGAGCCGGTACTGGAAGTACACGGAGGAAAGCTATATGGAGCTTTTAACCCGGTTTCAGGAGATGGATATCCCCTTCTCCGTGGTAGTTATGGATATGGACTGGCATCTGGTGGACATTCCCGAAAGGTACGGGAAGGGATGGACCGGATACACCTGGAACCGGGATTTTTTCCCGGAGCCAAAACGATTCCTGGACTGGCTTCACCACAACAATTACCGGATCACCTTAAATCTTCATCCGGCAGACGGAGTCCGGGCCTTTGAGGAGCAGTATTCCCAGATGGCAGAGGCCATGGGAGTGGATCCGGACAGCGGGTTTCCTGTGCGCTTTGACTTTACCAACATTGAATTTATTGAGGCATATTTTAAATATCTTCATCACCCGGAGGAGGAGCGGGGAGTGGACTTCTGGTGGATGGACTGGCAGCAGGGCAATGTCAGCGCCGTGGATGGGCTGGATCCCCTGTGGATGCTGAACCACTATCATCACTATGACCTAAAACGGGCGGGAAAGAGAGGCGTGATGCTGTCCCGCTACAGCGGCCTTGGAAGCCACAGATATCCTATGGGGTTCTCGGGAGACGTCCATGTCACCTGGAACGCCCTAAACTACCAGCCCTATTTTACGGCTACGGCGGCTAATGTGGGATATACCTGGTGGAGTCACGATATCGGCGGGCACATGAACGGCATTAAGGACAATGAGCTTTATATCCGCTGGCTTCAGCTGGGAGCCCTGTCTCCTATTAACAGGCTTCACAGCAACTGCAACCCCTTCTGCGGAAAGGAGCCCTGGCGATATCCAAAGCCTTATGATGAGATTGCCGCAGATGTGCTGAGGCTTAGGCACAGGCTTCTCCCTTATATTTATACCATGAACTATCAGTGCCACAGCCAGATGGTGCCGGTAGTGGTGCCGGTGTACTACCACTATCCCATGGAGCCGGACAGCTACCGCTACCGCAATGAATATTTCTTCGGCACGGAGCTTCTGGTACAGCCCATGGTTCACCCTACAGACAAAGAGACAGGATATACCACGGAGCGCACCTGGATTCCGGCCGGAATCTGGACGGATTTCTATGATGGTTCTGTTTACCGCGGAGGTGCAAAGGGAGTCTGCAAGGTGTTAAACAGGCCTATTGACCGCCAGGGAATCCTTGCAAAGGCAGGAGCCATAGTGCCTATGGCAGAACACAGGCCGGGGGACAACGGGATTGAGAATCCGGAGACCTTGGAAATCTATATTTTCCCGGGCGGGGACAACTCCTATGATCTGTTTGAGGATGGAGGAGAGGGATTCGATTACGAGAAGGGCGTCTGTGTCCATACCCATATGGAGCTTACGTGGAGTGACCACAGGGCCCTTTTTACCTTAAAGCCCCGGGGAGATATGTCGGTTCTGCCAAAGAGCCGCCGGTATGTGCTGCATTTCAGGGGATTTGGGAATGTGGAGGAGATCGTGGCTGGAGAAGGATATGAAGGGCGCTATGACAGGCATACCCATACCCTGACCCTGAGGATGGAGGAGAAGGCGTCTGACCGCGAGCTTTGCGTGGAGCTGAAGGGGAACCTTCTGGCGGACAACCGGGATTTAAACGAGAGGGTATTTGCCTTCCTGGATCAGGTTCAGGGAAGTGCAGTCCTTAAAAATGATGTGATGAACTGCTTTGGAAATGCATCTGGTATTGATGAGATCGTCAGCGGCCTTGTGGGACTTGAGATACCGGAAAGCTGGAGAAATGTTCTGATGGAAATGACAGTGAGATGAGAGCCGGGGATATGCCGGATCTTAAGGTAAACCTCCGGTTTTTAGATTAAAAATGTGCAAACTGAAAATTATTAATGCAGATTAACGAAAATCAAGAGAAAAACATCTATTCCGTTTGGCAAAACAAACAAATATAATAGAGATATCTCAAAGAACCAAAAAAGGAGGACATGTTTTATGAAAAAGATTTTGGCATTATCCATGGCAGGGGTTATGGCGGCAATGTCCCTTTCTGGCTGTGTCGGCGGCGGCTCCTCTGCAACTCAGGCAGCATCTGAGACCACGGCAGGAACCACAGCGGCAGCCCCGGACAGCACCAAGGGAGACAAGATAGAGGAAACAGGCGGGGCCCAGCTTACAGGTGAACTGGCAGTTATGGTCAACAACGCCTTTACAGGTATGGAGGATCCGGCTATCCTGCGGGCGGCTAAGGCCTTTGAGGAGAGCCACCCCAGCGTCACCATCACCGTAGAAGGTCTTTCCGGAAAAGAATTAATCAGCAAATACACTACATCGGCTATGGCAGGCTCCGGCCCGGACGTGGTGGCCTTGGATAATTCCGGCTGGCCCATTGACCTGGCGGCTATGGGCCTGATCATTCCTCTGGATGACAAGATCGCCTCCTCAGGCAATGACTATCTTCAGGGACCGTTGGAGTCCGGACTGTACGAAGGAAGCTTCTATTCCGTTCCCTGGTATTTTAACAATACCGGCCTTTACTACAACAAACGGATTCTGGAAGAGATCGGCAAGAG
>JAAWHU010000101.1 GCA_022796015.1 Hungatella sp.
TGAGACCATAAAAAACAGGAGGGCCCTCTGCCCGAGTGTTTTTTGTCCTACTGGGCTCAGTGGAATGCCTGGTGTACGAAGGCTTTGTATGGAATATATGGTCAGAATATTCTCATGGCTTTGACTTTCGCAATTACCTAATACTTTTTCAAACACGCTCTACAGCACCATAAGCTCCTTGGGGAATTCCGTGAGATTCACGGTTCCCTCATCAGACAGCCACACCATATCCTCAATACGCACGCCGAAGCGTCCGGGCAGATAGATTCCCGGTTCCATAGTCACCACATTGCCTGTCTGGAACACGTCCCCACTGTCCTGTCCGGCCCGCATGCCGTCATGGCAGATCAGGCCCACAGAATGGCCCAGGCCATGGCCGAAGGTGCCTGCATACTTGGTGGAATCAATGACATCCCTTGCCGCCTTATCCGTCTCATGTCCCGTTTTTCCCGGGGCGATGGCAGCGATTCCCGCCAGCTGCGCCTGTTTTACCAGCTCATAGACCTCCCGCATCTCCTCGGTGACATGGCCAAGGGCAAAGGTCCTGGTCATGTCAGAACAGTATCCTCCCACCTTCACGCCGATATCCAGGGTCACAAAATCCCCGTTACACAGCGTTCTCTGTCCCGGGAATCCGTGGGGAAGAGAGGTGTTGGGGCCGCTTAGGATGATTACGGGAAATGCCAGTCCCTCTGCTCCGTTGCGGTAGAACCGGTAGATCAGCTCCGCCACCAGCTCCTGCTCCGACACGCCGGGCTTCATAAGAGGCAGCAGCTCACGAAGGGACTTTTCCACAATCCTCTGAGCCCGGATGATGCACTGCACCTCAGCAGGCAGCTTCACATGACGAAGCCCTTCCACCATGTTCCCAAGATCCCTTAAAGGACAGGGGATCTTCTTCTCCCAGGCCCGGTACTGGCTTACCGTCAAAGTCCTGTCCTCCACAGCCAGAAACTCCGGCTTTAACTGATTCATCAGCTCCCCAACCACATCCTGAAAGCCCTGATCCGCCCTTGTAAGATGAACGCCGCTTCCTTCAAAATGAGACTGAGCCGCCTCAATAGTCCGAAAATCCGTAAAATACCAGGCCTCATGAGGAGTGACCACCATAGCCGCACTGGCAAAAAAGTCCGTCAAATAAAAATGATTGGTTCCCGAAGTAATAAGCGCCGCCGGGATAGCCGCCTCCTTTAAAGCCCTCTGAAACCGTACTAACTTTTCCATGGCTACACCTGCTTTCCCGCAATTTCTTTAGCTTCAGCCACAAGGGAATACTCCCCATGGGCCTTCTCGTATTCCTCCTCTGTCACCATCCGAAGAGCTCCCGTAGGGCATACCCGGACACAGGCCGGCTCCATGCCGTATTGAAGCCTGAGATAACACCCGTTGCATTTCTCCATCTTCCCCTCCCCGTTAAAGGAGGGCGCGCCGAAGGGACATGCCATGGAGCAGCTGTGACAGCCAATGCAGTCCGTGTTGTCAAAGACCGTCAGGTCTGTCTCAGGATCTTTTCTCAGACATCCCACAGGGCATGCGGTGATGCAGGGAGCCGGAGAGCAGTGCATACAGGCTACGGAATAATGGAAGAACACAGGACGGTCTTTGGTATCCTCAGTCTCAAAGATGGTGCGGAAGGGTGCGCTTCCTGTCTTGGGATCATAGTCGTTCTGATCCATGCAGGCTACGGCACAGGCGCCGCAGCCGCAGCATACATTAGGGTCAAAATCCAGAATCATCTTACTCATGAGCTTCTCCTTTCTTGGCGATCCGGCACCGGTTGGAACGGAAGGCCGGGAAACCGGAATAGGGATCCAGCCGGTTCCTGTTTAAGAGATTGCTTACATTGGCTTCTCTGTAATCATGATAAACGCTTACCAAGCCTCTTTGAATGCGTTTTGACAGGAGGGCTTCAACGGTAATGCTGCCCATGGGAGTGGTGATCTCCATAAGATCCCCCTCTTTGATGTCGTAATCCGCCGCATCGTCGGGATGAATCTCTCCTGAGGCCTTGGGATGAAGGGTCCTGAGCCAGGATACGTCGTGGAGCCGGGAGTGGAGCGCATTGGGAAGCCGTCCTCCCTCCGTGAGGGTCAGGGGATAGACTTCGGGATCCACATCATCCAAAGGCTCCCGGTAGGTGGGAAGAGGGTCAAGGCCCCACTCAGGATGAGAGGCAATGATCTCGGATTTTAATTCAAATCTGCCTGTGGGAGTGAGAAGCCCTTTGCGCAGGGCGGCATACTCCTCGTGAGGACGAAATTCCGGAACCTTTAAAGGTTTGTCTGCATCCTGAAGCTGGGACACAGTGTAGGATATGGGACTTAAGATATATTCCATACAGGCGCGGTAGCCTTTTGTCAACAGGGGATCGTCCAGCTTCATGTATCTGGCCAGGTCGCACATAATATCCGTGTCGGACTTGGACTCGTACAGAGGCGGGATTACCGGTGTGGTGAAATAGGCATATCCGCCGGGATAGCACTTAAACTCCTCCCGCTCAAAGGAACTGCAGGCAGGAAGGACAATATCCGCGTACTGGCTGGAATCGGTCATAAACAGATCCACATCCACAAAGAAATCCAGCTCCTCCAAAGCTTTTTTCATGGAGTGTTCGCTGTCCGGGAACATGCGGAAATTCATGCCGAAGGCTAAAAGGGCCTTGATGGGATAGGGAGTGCCCTCTAAGATCTGCCTGGACAGATCCATAATCTGGGCCTCCTTTTCCAGCTCGTTCCAAAGAGGGAACCGGGTGCCTCCCACAGGCACGGCCATGGACCTCCTTCTGGCCTCATCCACAAATTCATGCTCCAGCGTGTGGTAGCCTGCGGACTGGTGGGTGAAGGTGAAGGGAGAGGGAGTCTGTCCTCCCTTCCGGTCATAGTTGCCGGTGATGGCGGACAGCGCCATAATGGCCCGGTAGTTCTGCATTCCGTTGACATGATGGGCAAGAGGAGCATTGCTTTCTCGGATACTCATGGGATGGCCATACTCGTGAATCATCTGAGCTGCTTTCTGCACCTTCTCATAGGGAACTCCCGTGAGAGCCTCCACGTTGTCCTTATTGAAGCCCTTGCAGTACTGGGCATATTCCTCAAAGCCGTGAACGTATTTGTCTATGTAATCATGGTCAATCCAATCGTTGGAGATCAGCTCATTTCCAATAGCCAGTGCCAGCGCTCCATCAGTGCCGGGCCGGGGCTGTAAAAAGAGATCAGCAATTTTCTCCGCCGTCTGGGTGTACATGGTGTCTATGATAATGAATTTTACTCCGTCTTTTTTCAAGCGTTCCGTGTTGCGGGCTCCCAGATAGCCGGAAAAGTAGGGATTATGGGCCCAGCCTAAGAACAGGCGGCAGTTGCGCATATCTGGGCGGGTGGGAAATCCTGTGGCAGTCTCCCAGGCCATGAGGCCGGAGGTAAAGCAGGTGCCTGACTCGGTTCCGTAGTTGGGAGAACCGAAGGAATAGCACAGCCTTTGGAGAAACGGACGGTACCATTTGCTGTAGCCTGAGGAGAAGAACACGGACTGAGCGCCGTACTGGCTCCGGTATCCAAGAAGCTTTTCGGCGATGGTCTGATAGGCCTCTTCCCAGGTTATGGGGGCGAACTGGCCGCTGCCTTTAGGGCCCGTGCGCTTTAAGGGAGTCTTAATCCGGTCCTCCCTGTAGATATACTGCCTGTTGGAGGCGCCTTTGGTACACAGAAGGCCTTGGTTTAAGGGATGGTCCTTTGTCCCCTCAATCTTTATGATCTCCCCATCCTTTACATAGGCATCCACCCCGCAGTGAGCGCCGGGGGAACAGATGTCGCAGAATGTGCGGCGAACGGTAATTCCCGTCTCCGGACAGGGGATTTTTGCTTTCAGCAGTTCTTCTTTAGTCGGCATGGTTTCCTCCTTCCAGCTGAAGAATGAAATCTTCGCTTAATCCTTCTTTTTTCAGCACTCCCCGCTGCATATGGGAGATGGCGTGGGTCTGTCCCCTTATGATCTCCAGGAAATGGTTCTTTAGGATGCCGCTGATCCGGTAGCTGCCCAGGATATTGATTCCTGCCAGTCCCGTGTCATGGCGGACTGCTTCAATCCACAGCCCTTTTTCTTTGTTCTCATAGGTGAGCCTGGTTCCCGTGATCCGGTTGTCTCCGAACCCGATAAAATCCATACCCAGGAAATGGGTGATATTGTGAAGGATATTGCCGTCAAATGTGCGGGAGCCTTTGCACATGGACATGCCGGCCGTGTATCCCTGGTAAGCGGCGTTGGCCCACAGGCCGATGATCTGTGACTGGCCGCTCTGAATATCCAGGCCTTCACAGCAGTCTCCTGCGGCGTAGATGCCGGGAACGCTTGTCTTCATGGAAGGGCTGACTACGATTCCCCGGTTTACCTTGAGACCGGCCGAGACGGCAAGCTCCGTGGCGGCCCTGGTTCCGATGCACAGTCCCACCAGATCGGCAGGAAGCAGGGAGCCGTCACTACATTCCACAATGGCTGCAGTATCCGTGCCTTTGCGGATGGCCTTAAGACCTGCGCCGAACTTCAGGGCGATCCCCTGGGCACAAAGATTTTCTTCGATTCTGGACGCGGTCTCGGCATAGGCGGCCAAAGGGAAGATATGAGGGGCCATGTCTGCAAGGGTAGTGGGGATGCCGTTGTTGTGCAGCACTTCCACCACCTTGATGCCTGCCATGGAGGCTCCTATAACCACGGCCCGGGAGATGCCGCCCTTTTCCATCCGGTTTCTCAAATCCCTGGCGTCGTCCAGGGTTCTCATGGAGACGCAGGCCTCAGGGCATTCGTTGATTATGGGAGGCGTAAATGATCTGGCGCCCGTGGCCAGAACAATGCCGTCATAGGCTTTTACAGAGCCATCGGACAGCGTGATCTCATGAGCCTCGGCATCTAGCTTGGTCACCTTAACGCCGGAGTGGATCTGGGCATGAAATGATAATCCGATATTCTCCAGAGTTCCGAAGGGGAACATGCCTTCATAGCGAAGGCGGTTAGAAGCGTAGTAAGTAGTCAGCATAGGATTGTATGGGGAATCCGTATGCTCAGAATAGATGTCAACCGTGCAGGAATAGTCTGTGTCGCGGATCGCCTTTAAGGCATGGTATCCTGCACAGCCAAAACCAATGATTGCATAAGCTGCCATATTGCTGCTCCTTTCTCCTGTTTAATACCCCGTTAGTCTGCACGGGGCGGTGTATGACTTCCGAAATGGGCCTGATGCATCTGCACCAGACGGTCAAGGGCCTGGTGAATCACTGCGCCGGTGCATCCGATATTCATCCGCATAAAGCCTGATCCACCGGTTCCGAAATGAAATCCGCTGTTAAAACCCAGATGCCAGGTATGGGACAGCTCTTCCTCCAGCTCTTTATCTGAAAGACCGAAATCAGAGAAATCCAGCCACATGAGGAAGGTGCCTTCATGCCGTGATGTGCGGATGTGGGGCGCTTCCTGGGCCAGGCGGTTCTGAACGGCCAGGGAATTTTGTTCTAAATGGGCAATCTGGGCGTCCAGCCATGGTCCGCCGTAGGTGTAGGCGGCGGCGGAAGCCTTCAGAGAGAGGACACAGGGGTTAATAAGCCAGGCGCTTCTGAGCTTGTCCCCCACCTTCTCGTTCAGCTCCTTGTGAGGAATCAGTGTGGCGGATACAGCCAGCCCGGAGATGTTAAAGGTCTTTCCGGGGGAGATGCAGCTTACGGCGATCTCATGGCTTTCCGGGAACTGAAGGACAGAGGTGTAGTGGTTGTTAAAGAGCTCCATGTCGCAGTGGATCTCGTCGGACACCAGATAGACATGGTATTGTACACACAGATCAATGAGAGTCTTTAATTCGTCACGGGTCCATACACGCCCTACGGGATTATGAGGGTTGCACAAAACCATGAGACGGACGCCTGATCCAAAGGCCCTTTCCAGACCTTCATAGTCCATCTCATAGCTGCCGTCCTTGGGGATCAGGGGATTTTCCACTACTTTGCGCCCTGTGCCGGTGATCACTGCCTGGAAGGGATCGTAAACCGGAGGCTGAATCAACACCTGATCTCCTGGCGAGGTCAGGGCCTGGATGCAGTAGCTGACTGCAGTGACCACGCCGCAGCAGGAGCGGATCCACTCTTTTTGGATCTTTAGCCCGTGGCGACTGCCAAACCAGTCTATGATGCTTGAGAAATATGTTTCATCCGGGAAGCTGTATCCGAATATGGGATGAGCAATACGGTCCGAAAGGGCTTCCATAACCTCCTTGGGGCAGGAAAAATCCGTATCGGCAATCCACATGGGGAGCACATCTTCCTCCTGGAATTTTCCCTTCCGCCGGTCCCATTTGATACAGTTGGTACCTGCACGGTCAACAGGTTGTTCAAAATTATACTCCGTTTTCATGATGCAGAGTCTCCTTATGGTATTTTCTTACATCATACTATTCATTTCCAGAAAAGTCCAATATATCCTTATAATGAGTTTATTTGAAAAACCATATCAGGCAAATGCGAAAATTGTCTTGCAGTTTCCAGAGGGAACTGTTATAATTTACTCCTAAATACGGAGGTGAATACTATGGATTTTGTGCAGCTGGAGTATTTTAAAGCAGTTGCCGAGTCAGGACATCTGACCAATGCGGCAAAAAAGTTAAATGTTGCACAGCCAGCGCTCAGTGTCAGTATTGCCAGGCTGGAGAACGAAGTAGGGGTTCCGTTGTTTGACCGTGTAGGAAGGAGAATTTATTTAAACAAATGCGGTGAGATTTTTTTGGAGTACGTGGAACAGACGCTGAATACCATGAAGAAAGCCCAGGCAGAGGTGGATTCCTACTGTGAAAAGCTGGAAAATGTGCTGAATTTAGGAGTGGTGAGTAAGCCCTTCTCCCAGATGATGCTTATGAAGTTCCAGAAACAGTATCCCAAGAGCCGTATCCGTCAGATTGACCTTTCCATGGGGGATGTGGAGGAAGAGCTTTTGAAGGATACCGTGGATTTTGCAGTGGTGAGCCGTGTGAGCACCTCACCGGGAATTGTAAGCGAACTGATCCGGGAAGAGGGGATGATGCTGGCAGTGCCTGCCTCCCATGCCTTGGCCAAAAGGGAGTGGGTGGGCTTAAAGGAGCTTGAGAAGGAGAAATTCATTAACCTTCCGGTTGATTATGAATACCGCAAGATTATCGACGCCATGTGCCGGGAGGCCGGTTTTACGCCTGATGTGGTTATGGAATGCTTTCACTGCCACATGGTGGAGCTGGTATCTGCCGGCTACGGAGTGGCCCTCATGACCCGTGAACGTGCCCTGAAGAACCGGGGCAATGAGATGGTGGCCATGATTCCCATAAAAGAGCCGGAATACACCATGAAGTATTATCTTACCTGGAAGGCGGGGCATCATTTCAACAAAATATCCATAGAACTGAGAAAGTACTTGAAGGAGCAGTGCAGCCAGGATTTTGGCGGCTGTTCCGGGTGTTAGCAGAGACTTTGTCCATGGGGCAAAGGCCTGTTTCTGAACATTAATTTCAGAAACAGGCTTTTTTTAATAAGATTTTTGGTATTAATTCATAAAAATCGTATATTGGACGCAGGAAAAAACCTTGTGCTATGATAAGACTATACCTTATCATGCATTAAGGTATGCCTGGAAAGGTATAAATTACGAATGGGGGACACCTGCCATTCACAGAGAAAAGGTCTGGAGGATTCTAACATGAAAGACAAACTTGATAAACTGATGGTTCGGGCATTTGGAAAGCCATTGTACCGGATCGCACTTGTCCTTCTGGGACTTCCTACGTTTGTCGCCGGGTTTGTGGCGTATCTGTCTAAAAAGGGACAGGATGACGCCGGATATCAGAAGATCCGGGAGACTGCAAAGAAGGCGGCTGAGGAAGACGGAACATTAAACCGGATCCGGGACAATGCAAAGCTGTACCTGACCAACAAGTACAGACATTTCGGAAAGAAGACGGACTCCGCTGAATTTGAGAAGGAGCTGGAGACGCAGATTCGTCAGGATGAGGAAGCCGAGATTCAGGCAAGGGTAAACCAGATATACCAGAAAGAGGGCCTGGGGAAACGTTCCACGTTCATTGAGTTTCTCTGCGGATGCCTGGATAACCAGATGCTTTTGGCTCTGTCCATAGTCACTTCCCTGCCTATGTATGTGCTTCTTTTAATTTCATCCAACCCATACAGCAGATACATATTTGAGCGTCTCATCATGATGATTTTCGTGGCCTTCGGCGTGGTGTTTGTGGTGTTTACCATTCTCCACTTCGCATCCTCCTCCCCGGCGGCCAACGTACTGGGCGAGACTGCCACAGAGCAGCAGATCGCAGACTTTAACCATGTCTACGGACTGGATAAGCCTTATGCGGTTCAGCTGGTGAACAATTTTAAAAATCTTGCCACCTTTGACCTGGGCAATTCCTATGCGGGCAATGAAGACGTTATGGCGGCAATCTTGAGAAAGTTCCCTGTAACGCTGGAAATGAGTATTTATGCATTTATTATTGCGGCGGTCATCGCCGTTCCTATCGGAATCCTGACGGCGGTAAAACCCAACACGGCATTTGACTATATTTTCATGTTTATTGCTCTGGTGGGCCTTTCCCTTCCGGCGTTCTGGTTTGGTATGGTTATGATCCTGACATTCTCCATCAACAGCCATATTCTGCCGGCATCCTATGTGGAGGGCAATAAATTATCCCTTCTCATGCCTGCTCTGGTGTCAGGAACCCACCTGGCGGCCAGCCTTGCAAGAAATACCCGTTCCGCCCTTCTTGAGGTTCTGGGTCAGGATTACATCGTGACGGCAAGAGCCAAGGGGTTAAGCAATGTGCGCGTGATTGTGAAGCATGCCCTGGGCAATGCCATGATTCCCATTGTAACCGTGGCGGGCCTTCAGTTCGGCGGCACCTTAGGCGGTTCTGCTGTAATTGAGAAGGTATTTAACGTAAAAGGTATCGGCAGCTATGTTATTGACAAACAATTCCTGCCGGATATTCCGGCAATCCTGGGCGGCGTGGTGTATGTCTCCATCGTCATCAGTCTTGTGAACCTGGCTGTGGACCTGCTCTATGTATATCTGGATCCCCGGATTAAGTCTAGACTGAAGAGCCAGTAAGGAGGAGAACGAGGATGAAAAGTGAGAATTACTTTGTAAAAAAAGCGAATCAGAGAAAGCTGAATCGTTTTGTTGAGGACCGGTATCTGTCCTTTGCAAGCGGCGCCTCTGCTTTTCTGGGAGCTGCCTGTGTGGCCTTATCCTACGATATGAAGACCAAATCCTTTGGTATGGTTCCCCTTGTAGTGGCCGGATTGTTTTTGGGAGAAGCGGCCTTGGCATTCCTTATCTGGACCGCATTCAAGAGCCAGGTGCTCAAAAGCGGGGAGGTAAGCGGGGGCCTTCGCTTAAGCGGGATTGTTCTGGCAGCAAGTATTATTAACGGCAATATCTTCTGTGGTCTTGCAGGCCTGATTCTTCTGAAGAAGAACAAGAACCTGGAGTATCAGGTAGGCTGCTATATGCTGTTGGTTGAGATTTTGATTATTATTGTATCCTACTTAAACGTGTTTAAAGAGTACGTGTGTGATTCCTTCTTCATAGGAATGGGCGTGCTGGCGGCGGTGATTCTGATTCATGGGGTGTCCCTGCCTCTTGTTGCATCCCGTGTACACGGCAACAAGGCGGATAAGATCATGTTTCCTGTGGCGTTAGTCCTGATAGCTACGACTCTCACAGGCAACCTGTTCTCCCTGCTTTTAGGGCTTATGCTTCTGCGTAAGTGCTATACCAAGGAGGATCACGTGTCCATCGCCTGGATTGATGTGGTAAAGCGTCTGTTCAGGAGTCAGATGGCAGTACTGGGAGCATTTGTGATTGTGTTCCTTTTGACCATGTCCATCTGTGCAAACTTAACCTTTGATTACGGAATTGCCATTGACAACAATTATTCCCTGATTTTAAGAGAGCCCAGCCTGGCTTACCCATTCGGCACTGATGATTACGGACGCTGTGTGTTTACCCGCGTGGTATTCGGCGCCAGAATTTCTCTGACAGTTGGAATCATGTCTACGACGTTATCTATTGTAGTAGGAATTATTCTGGGAGCCATCGCCGGTTTCTATTCGGGAAGTACGGACAACATCATTATGAGGATCCTGGATGTATTCATGGCCATCCCCGGACTGCTGCTTCCCATTGCCATTATTGCAGCTTTTGGAACCAACACGGCCAACATCACCTTCGCCCTGGGCGTAGGCGCTATCCCCAGCTATGCCAGAACCATCCGTGCATCGGTTCTCACCTTATCTGACGCAGAGTTCGTGGAGGCAGCCAGAGCCTGCGGGGCCAGAGACAAGGTAATTATCTTCAAGCATATTCTGCCAAACTCCATGGCACCTTTAATTATCAGGGCGACCCTTGGGATCGGCGCAGGCGTTACGGCTGTCAGCTCCTTAAGCTACTTAGGTCTGGGTATTGCACCTCAGATTCCTGAATGGGGCAACATCTTAAAGGCTGGAAGCTCTTATCTGGAGACCAATGCGTATATGGCAATCTTCCCTGGATTTGCCATTGTACTCCTGGTGCTTGCATTCAACTTCCTGGGCGACGGACTCCGGGATGCCCTGGATCCTAAGCTGAAGTAAGAAGAGGGAATGGATTTTTGCGCGTGACTGTGAAGGTGCCGGACAGCTATGGAATGTAATTGCCTGGCAGGCCTGCACAGACAAGGAAACATAAGGAGGATAATATGGAACAGCAGGAGAAAAATGATATCTTGCAGGTGAAGAATCTGCATGTACATTATATCACAGACGAAGAAGAAGTCTATGCTGTCAACGGCATCAGCTTTGAGCTGAAGGAAGGCGACAGTATCGGGCTGGTAGGAGAGACGGGAGCCGGCAAGACCACCACAGCCATGGCGATCATGCAGCTGGTTCCGGACCCGCCGGGAGTTATCACTGAGGGAGAGATCTACTTCAAGGGAAAGAATCTGATTATGAACTCCGATAAGGAGAATGAGAAGATCCGAGGCAACGGTATCTCCATGATCTTCCAGGATCCTATGACGGCATTGAACCCGACTATGACTATCGGAGATCAGCTGATCGAGGTTTTGCTTCGCCACAATAAGATCACCAAGGCGGAGGCAAAAAAACGTTGTATCGAGATGCTGGAGATGGTGGGAGTGAAAGCGGAGCGTTTTGATGACTACCCCCATCAGTTTTCCGGCGGTATGAAGCAGAGGGTGGTGATTACCATGGCCCTTCTGTGTAATCCTGATCTTCTCATTGCCGACGAGCCCACTACGGCGCTGGATGTGACCATCCAGGCCCAGGTGCTGGATATTATGATGAATCTTAGAGACAAGTTCCACATGGGGCTGATTATGATTACCCATGACCTGGGTGTAGTGGCGGAGACCTGTGACAAGGTGGCCATCGTCTACGCCGGCGAGGTGGTGGAGATGGGAACCGTAGAAGAGGTTTACTTAAATCCCAGACATCCGTATACCAGAGGCTTGTTTGACTCCATCCCCAAGCTGGATGAGGACAGCACCAAGCTG
>JAAWHU010000102.1 GCA_022796015.1 Hungatella sp.
GAATGCTTGGTGTACCAAGGCTTTGTATGGAATATATGGGCAGAATATTCTCTTAACTTTGACTTTCGCAATTACCTAAGATGCTTTGGCCGTAAGGAGGGCTTATGAGATTTTTATTTGCATCAGATTCCTTTAAAGGAACCTTATCATCAGAAACAATTATTCAGCTATTGACCGAGTCCGCAGGCCGGATCTTTCCGGGATGCGAGACCCTTGGTGTTCCCATTGCAGACGGCGGTGAGGGAACGGTGGATGCGGTAATTACCGTTGCCAAAGGAGAAAAGCGTTTCGTTGAGGTACATGGGCCTCTTATGGAGAAGACCCAAAGTCTTTATGGAGTCTTCCATGGGGACTCCGCTATTATTGAGATGGCGGCGGCCTCCGGCCTTCCTATGGTGCCCTCGGATAAGCGCAATCCTCTCGACACCACCACCTACGGAACCGGTGAGCTGATCCGGGACGCCTTGGAGCAGGGATACAGAAAAATATCCATCGCCATTGGTGGCAGCGCCACCAACGACGGAGGTATGGGAGCCATGAGGGCTTTGGGAATCCGTTTTCTTGACAAGGAGGGAAAGGAACTGGAGGGAAAAGGCTCCGATCTTGCCAGGGTGGCTAGACTTGATCTGAACGGGCTCCATCCTGCCGTGGCTGAGGCGGAATTTACGGTGATGTGCGATGTGAACAATCCTCTCACAGGACCTGACGGCGCAACCTATACCTTTGGAAAACAAAAGGGAGGCACCCCGGAGATTCTTGACGAGCTGGAAAAGGGAATGAAGAATTATGCCGCTGTGATCAAGGACAAGCTGGGCATGGATGTAGACCAGATCCCGGGAGCAGGGGCAGCAGGAGGCCTGGGAGCAGCTTTGTGCGTGTTCCTCCATGCAACGCTTAAATCCGGCATCGAGACGGTCCTGGACCTCATTGATTTTAACGGGCTTTTGGATGGGACGGATCTGGTAGTTACAGGAGAAGGACGGATTGACTGGCAATCTGCTTTCGGCAAGGTGCCAAGCGGTATCGGGCAGAGATGCCGTGCCAAGGGAGTGCCGGCAGTGGCCATTGTAGGCGGCATGGGAGATGGAGCCGAGAAGATCTATGAGTTCGGAGTGGACAGTATCCTTCCTACCATCAACGGGGCCATGGATATTGAGGAGGCTTTAGAAAGGGCAGAAGAGCTGTATGCAGGCGCTGCCGACCGAATGTTTAGGTTGTTGAGGGCAGGAATGGAGCTGAAGAAATAGGGGCTCATGGGATAAGGAGAATTATGGAAAGACAGGTTTGTTTACCGGATGGGGCCAGGGTGCCCTGCATAGGGCAGGGTACCTGGTTCCTTGGGGAGCATAAGGACAGGCTGGAAAGAGAGCAGGAGGCCTTAAGGGCCGGAGTAGGCGCAGGGATGACCTTGATCGATACCGCCGAAATGTATGGAAACGGCAAGGCAGAGATTCTCGTGGGCAGAACCATCAAAGACATGGATCGCGCCGGCCTATTTTTGGTGTCAAAGGTATATCCCCACAATGCAGGGAGAAAGAATATTTTCAAAAGCTGTATGGCAAGTCTGGAGAGAATGGGAACAGATTATCTGGATCTGTACCTGCTTCACTGGAGAGGAGGAATCCCTCTTTCGGAGACAGTGGCCTGTATGGAGCAGCTGAAGAAGGAGGGCAAGATCCGGCGCTGGGGCGTGTCCAATTTTGACACGGAGGACATGGAGGAGCTGTGGAATGTACCGGGAGGGAAACACTGCGCCGTAAACCAGGTGCTTTATCATGTGGCCTCCAGGGGAATTGAGTATGATCTTCTGCCTTGGATGAGGGAGCATAAGGTGCCTCTCATGGCCTACTGTCCTCTGGCCCAGGCCGGCAGTTTAAAGAGAGGGCTTTATGAAAATCCTGTGCTGAAAAGGATTGCGGATAACCATAAGGCTGCTGTATCCCAGGTGCTTTTGGCATTTGCAGTGAGAGATGGCAGCAGTATCGCCATTCCAAGGACAGGACGCAGGGAACATACACTGGAGAACGCAGAGGCCGCCAAGGTGATGCTCACGGAGGAGGAGCTTGGAATGATCGACAGGGAATTCCCGGCGCCCACCAGGAAGGTGTATCTGGATATTGTGTGACGGTAAGGGAGGAACCTACTATGGAATACAGAACGTTTGGGAATCATTATGTGCTGAGGATTGACAAGGGGGAGGAGGTGCTGGCCTCTATTGAGAAACTCTGCAGGGCGGAGGAGATCCGGGTGGGGAGCGCCGTAGGGCTGGGAGCCTGCGACCGGGTGACTGTAGGGCTTTTTGATACGGTTAATAAGGTCTATAAGAAGAATACATTTACAGGCCCCATGGAGATCAGCTCTCTGGTGGGAAATATTTCTACTAAGGAGGGGGAACCGTATCTTCATTTTCACATCAATGTCTGCAACGAGGAAAACCAGATTTTAGGCGGTCATCTCAATGAATGTTATATCTCTGCCACAGGAGAGATTACGGTGACAAAGATAGAAGGCTGTATAGAAAGGGAGATGAGTGAGGAGATCGGATTGAACTTGTATAAATTTTTATAAACCATATGCTGTATCGTGTTTGTTTTTTCGCCCCTGGTCTATTGCGGCTGCGTGATAGACGGGGCGAATTTTTTTATCTTAAGGGAAGCAGATTTATTCTTGAATAGGGGGATTTTTTCCGATATAATAGAAGGAGAAGGGAAATGGTGCCCCATAGTTCAAAGTGAGAAAAGGAGCGAGATGGGAACAAAAGATACAGAAGCCGCTGTGGCATATCAGAATAAAGATATTGTTTCCAAACTGTTTGGAGACAGGATGAAAGGGAAATCCTTATCCTTGTTTGGTCTGGAAACCGATTTAAAAGTAGTTGATGTCAAACCAACTAATATCCCTATTGTTCAGGCAAGAGAACTGAGGATGGATAATCTGTTTGAACTGGAGGATGGAAGCGTTGCAGTTCTGGACTATGAAAGTGAGTATAGGAAGACAAATTTTACAAAGTACGGACGTTATATAATGGATGTTATTGATCGATACCTGAAAGAAGGAAAAGAGCCGGATATTCATATGATGGTGCTGTATACAGCAGATATTGAAAAGTCTAATACCATTCTTAAGCGGACGTCCTGCAGTATACAAGTGGAGGCCTGTTACCTGACGGGGATTCCCTCTGAGGAATGGCTGCGGAAGGTTAAAGAAGGCATTGACGAGAACAGGGTAACTGATGAAGAACTTATGCATCTGGTGATTCTCCCATTGACTTACAAGGGAGAAGAAAAGAAACAGCAGGCCATTCGGGAATGTGTGGAGCTGGCAAGGCAGATACCAGATAAGGGACAGGAAACCTTTGTACTGGCAGGGATTTTGACCTTTACCGATAAAGTGATCAGTGAGGAAACCAGGCGATATATTAAGGAGGTGATCGGAATGACACAGGTGGGGAAGATGCTGATGGAGGAAGGCAGACGAGAAGGAAGACAGGAAGGAAGACGGGAGGGAAGACAGGAAGGAAGACGGGAGGGAAGGCAGGAAGCAGCCAGGAGGACAGCCCGAAATATGCTGAAAAGAGGAGATTCTCCAGAGGTAATCGCCGAGATTTTAGAGCTTCCTGTTGAGACAATCAAAGCATGGGAGCAAGAGGTGTGTACAGTTGTGTAAAGGGTTCTGTAAAATCGCCCCTGGTCTATTGCGGCTGCGTGATAGACGGGGCGATTTGTATATTAGGGATGAAACTGCCTGTAGTGCTCCATAAGCAGATTGGCCATCTGGGTATGATACATGTTCAGTCCGTATTTTTTAGCGTATGCCACCACATACCGGAAACACCAGGGGGGATTGAAGGAACAGGCCCGGCAGGCAGGGGGGAGCAGGGATGTGATGGTGTTTGGAAGAAATGCTGCTCCCTGCTTGTCAAGGACCATCTGAACGGCGGCTCTCATGGAGTGGGAGTGAAGGATTCGGGCCGGCTTGAACTTGTGGTAATCCAGTATCTGCCGCTGAAAGTCATGGAAAAAGGAAAATTCCTGATTCAGAATAAAGGTCTCGTTCTGAAGCATCTGCATGTCAACACCGTGAAGAGAGAAATAATCTGCTGCAGGATGATCTGCGTGAAGTAAAAGAATGTATTCACTGTGCTTCACAGACACACAGTCCATGGAAGAAGGATATTCCCCATAAAGAGGAAAAACGCCTGCGTCCACAGAGCGGCTGTCTAAATAATCCCAGGCAGTACGGGTATCCCCGCAGACCAGTGTGGGCTGCAGGCCGGGACAGACGTGAAGTAGTTTGGGAAGGATCTGTTCGATGAGAAGATTTCTCATGTCGATATCCACAAAGATTCGGTAGGCAACAGGGGTATCCTGGCGCAGCTTTTCTATGCGGGACATGGTTTCTTCTTCAATTTTAAGCATCCTGCCGGCGGTGGTGAGAAAGATTTCTCCCTGCCTGGTGGGTATCAGCTGATTGTTCCCGTTTTTTTCAAACAGAACAGCCCCCAGGCTGCGCTCCAGCTTTTTTATATGCTGGGTCAGGGCGGGCTGAGAGATAAAGCAGTGCTGTGCCGCCCTTGAAATATTCTTGTATTCTGCTACAGCCAGAAGATATTCGTAAATTTTAGTGTTCATAGGTTGGCCTTTCCTATAATTGTTCCGATATATAGCGGATGAATTGTCTGCCGAGAGCGTTGGCGCAGAGAAAATCAGGAGTGTCTTTTTTGGCCTGCTCATATTCCAGATAATAGAGGTACTGTTCCGCTTCACCGGGCTGGTAATCATTTAAAAAGATCATTCCGCTGTAGAGGTAGACCGGATGGGGAAGGTGAAAGCAGCTTATATGATTCTGATCCCATATGGCATGCTCCAGAAGAAATCCGCCATAATTGCCTGTGGCAAGAAGGGAGGAGACAGCAATGGAATTCACGGTCCGCAGAAGAATCTGAGGGGAGAACCCGTATTGGAGGCAGACGTGGTCTGCCATCTGGCCTATGACAGAGCTGGAATCCAGGTATACAAAGGGCACATCAGAGAGAAGCCCCAATTCATGGGCAGTAATGGTTCCAAGAACAGCCCCCGTTTCTTTTTTCTGTTCCAGATGCCTGACTACCAAGGGATGATAGTTAGGCAGAACCAGAAGAAGCTCCGATCTGGCCAGCGTAGCGATCTTTGTGCCTGGCATGAGGCCGGCATCATAGAGGTTAATAACGGATGTAAGTTCCTTGCAAAATAATTTTTCCAGAAGAAAGGAAGAACTGCCTTCGGTCACGGACAAGTTCAGCATAGGGTAGCGGCTTAAAAGGGCAGGATAGAAAGAAGCCAGCTCCCTGCCGCCCCGGTAAGGGGACATGCCAATAGAAAGATCCAATGGCTTCGTATCTTTAAACGTGTTCAGAGAACGGAGCATATGAGTCTGCAGCTCCTTCATGCGCAGCACTCCGCTTAAATAAATTTCTCCTGCCTCTGTAATATGCAGCCTGCGTTTGTCCCACAAAAAAAGAGAGATGCCCAGACGTTCCTCTAAGCCGGAAAGGTACCGGCTTAACACCGGCTGAGAGACCCCAAGCCTTTTAGAAGCTAATGACAGACTCCCGGTCTGGGCGATGGCAATAAAATAATCAAAGTGTTTGGTATTCATAGGCTTCAGTATATAGGGAGGAGGCATTTGTGTCAACCCCTCAACGAAAAAGCATACCTTTTACTTATGGCTTTTATGTGGTATATGTATTGGATACCTCCCATAAACCTGTGATATTATGGAAGCATCAAAGGGAATGAGGCATTTAGTGCACGAAATGCAAAGATTATAATTAACATTTCCTTATAGCTTACACACGTTTTATGACAAAGGAGGACAACGAAAAACATGGGAAATTATCAATTACTGATTGCACTTGCCGTGCTGGTATTCATGATTGTTTCATTTCTGCTTCATAAGATTTCATATGGCCTGACTGCCATGACCTGCGTCATTGTTCTGGCATTGACGGGGGTAATCGATACGAAGGCGGCCTTTGCTGGATTTTCTCACACCACGACGATTCTGGTAGCCACCATGATGGTAGTGGCGGGCGCCATAGGCAAGACCAGCTTAGCCTCCAGAATCCGGGAACAGATGGCAGTGATACAGGGAAAAAGCGGCTTCCTGCTTCTGATACTCATAAGCTTATTTACCCTGGCTCTGACTCAGATTATGGGACAGACAGCAGTTATGTCCATTATGCTTTTAGTGATCCAGACCTTGGATGATGACAATGATATTTCACAGTCCAGGATGATTCTTCTTGTTGCGGCTCTCAACTGCGCCTGGTTCGGCCGGTTTCCCATCGGGATGGGGGCGGCTCTTCCCCTTTCCACCAATGCCTATTATGAAGGCCTGGTTAACGGAAACAGTGAATATCTTCTGGGAATGTTCGATATTCTGAAGGTAGGGTTGATCCCATCGGTTGCGCTGACTGCCTATTGTCTGTTCGCATGGCGTCTTATCCCCAAGCAGAAGATCGACGCATCGGCGGTGGACACAGGGGCATCGGGGAACAGGAAGGCAGTGCAGGCTTCCAAAAGAGACGAGATGATTATTATAGGAGTATTCCTGGCAGTTATGGCTGCCTTTGTATTTTCCAAAAAGCTTGGCAATATGATCTATCTCATTCCGGCAATCGGAGTGCTGGTACTGATTTACACAAAAATCATTACCACCCAGGAGGCAATCGCCACGCTGACAAGCGACATGATCTGGATGGTAGCCGGCGTGCTGGTGATCTCCAGCGCCCTCAGCTCCTCAGGAGCAGGGGAATTTGTAGGGAATCTGGTACTTAAGATTTTGGGAAGCAATCCAAGCAGTATTCTGGTAATATCCGTATTCTGCGTGACCTCCGTGATTATGACCACATTCTTGTCCAACAACGGAACCATGGCGATTATGGTTCCCATTGCAGCCAGCACGGCTTTGGCAGGAGGCATGAATCCCAAGGCAGTGGTGCTGGTGGTGTTCTGCTCCACCTGTCTGGCAATCGGATTCCCCACCGGATGTGCGGCGGCCACTATGGGATTTGCCATAGGTAACCACAATCCGGTAAAAACCTTGAAGTTTACCATTCCTTATCTGATTATCGGTATGGTGACCTTGATTATCAGCGCCAATATCTTTTTCCCGGTGTACGGGTGATAGAGGCTTTGAAGCCTGCAACATAAAACAAACATATATGGGAGGAATTAATATGGCATTGACAGCGGAGCAAAAACAGGAATTGGAGGAAATTTTAAAGAGAACCGGAGCGCACCGGGAGGCAGGGGCATTAAAGAAGGTGATTCCCCAGGAATACAGAAAGAACCAGGAGCTGGTGGAGCAAAAGGAAATTGTCCTTACGGTTCCCGAGGCCGGTGCGCCGGTGCGGTGTGTGATTACTACGGCAAAGGATAAGGCGGAAAAATGCCCTGTCCATGTCAATATGCATGGAGGCGGATTTATCTTCCTCCAGGATGGGGACGACGATCTGTACTGTGCCCATGTGGCGGCAAAAATCAGGGGAATTGTGGTAGATATTGACTATGCAAGCTCCAGGGAACATCCATATCCCATGGCATTTAACCAGAGCTATGGGGTGGTAAAATGGGTATTTTCCCAATGCGGTTTGTGGGGGGCCGACCCGGACAGAGTATCCATAGGAGGCCACAGCGCAGGGGGATGCCTGGCGGCGGCCATATCCCTAAAGGCGGCAGAGACCGGAGATTTCAAGGTGTGCCTTCAGGTCATTGACTATGGGGCCATTGAGAATTATAAGGTCTGCGTGGACGACGTCAATGAACGTTCCAGAGCGTTTTCCCTTTACTATGCCGACGGGGATATTGAGGTGCTGAAAAATCCTTTTGCTTCCCCTGCTTATGCCACGGCGGAAATGATGAAGAATCAGCCCAGGACCCTGATTGTCAATGCCCAAAGGTGCCCGTTCTGCCAGGTCAACGAGGAGTACGGAAGGCGGCTGGTGGAGGCGGGAACAGAGGTGACCATAAAGAGATTTTTAGACAGCCGCCACGGATTTACCATCCGCATGGCAGATGAGTGGCAGGAAGCCCAGGAGCTGATTATTCGTGAAATTCTTGATGCGGGAAAATAGGAGGTACATATGGCACTGAAAAGAGAAGACATTGATCAGATCATGAAGCTTTTGGCGGATACATCCATGGTTCCTGAGGGCGGCGTCAAATACCCTGAGGAGATCAGGGCATTTGAGAAACTGGCCCATGTAACGAAACTGGCCATGGAGGCAGAGGGAATGCCCTTTCACGTATATCAGTGCACTCCCGGGAACATGGAGGAAAATGCTCCCCTGTTTGTGAATGTTCACGGAGGAGGCTGGTATATAGGACACGAAAATAATGATCTGTATTTTAGCTGCTGGCTGGCGGAAAAGATCAAAGGCGTGGTGCTGTCCGTTGATTACACCACTTCCGACAAAGCACCATGGGAGGTTATGTTTGGGCAGTGTTATGAGGTTATAAAATACGCCTTTGCCCAGGCTGGGAATCTTGGGTGCAGCCAGGAGAAAATCTCCGTAGGCGGTTACAGCGCAGGGGGCCATCTGACTGCGGGCCTGGCTTTAAGGGCAGCCGAGGAAGGGTATCGGCTAAAGAGCCAGATTATCTGTTATGCTCCTTTGGATATGGGGAAAAAGGAGGAGGTTCCTGCACAGAACCCTATGGAAGAGAGAATGCAGCTGAGAGGGCGGTGTTTTTCGGAGCTTTTGTTTCGGAGAGAGCCGGAATATCTAACCAATCCTCTGGCCAACCCTTGGATTGCCCCTGATGAGATGCTGAAAAAAGGGCCTCGGGCTCTGATTATTACTGCAGGGACATGCGGTTTCCGCTTTGAGAACGAGGCTTACGGCCTGCGCATGGCAGCCCAGGGCGTGACGGTGACCATGAAAAGATTTTGCGAGGCAAGACATGGGTTTATCCCCCACTTTGGCCATTGCTGGGAGGCGGCGGCAGAGGCTATGGTGAAGATCATAAGGCAGCCTCTTGCATAAAATTTTTCTGCACAGGGGGATCAGCTCCAGTATTCCTTAGCCAGGCTGATAAAGGTCTTGGCCGGCTGGCTTAAGGAGGTGTACCTGCCGTAACTGGCTGTCACATCCCACACCGGGCGGGAGGGGAGTGAGAAGCAGGCAATGCCTTCCGGCTGATTCTTTACATAGTGCCGGGGAACAACACCGCAGCAGAGGCTGGCACGGATCATGGAGAGGATGGTGGCATTGCTGGAAGTCTCAAATAAAACCTTGGGTACAAAGCCGGAGCGGCGGAAGATATCATCAATCATGCGGCGGATCGTAGATTCTTTGTACATGAGGACAAAGGGCTCGTATTTTAATTGGGACAGATCCATAACGGCAAGAGGTTTCCCCTTTTGGGCAGCCCGGGAACTGACAGGGTGGCCTTGGGGGATGGCTAAAATGATTTCCTCTTCAAATAAAGTTATATAATTATCCAAGGTCCTCTGATTCCGGCACAGGGTCATGAAGCCTAGATCCAGATCTCCGCAGGCGATAAGGGCCTGCTGCTTTAAGACGCTGAGTTCATTGGGCTCCACGGCCATGTCAGGATACAGCCGGTGAAAACGCGGGTAAACATTGGTGAACATCTCAATGCCTCTTCCGGGAGTGAATCCTATGGAGAGGCATCCTTTTTTTGTGTCGGCAAGGTCGCCGATTCGGTTGTAGGTTCTTCTTTTAATACTCAGAATTTCCTTTGCACCCTCCAGATAGATCTGGCCGGCTGGAGTGGGACACCAGTCGGATTTGGTTCTTTTAAAGAGCCGGACTCCCAGGTCTTTTTCCAGACGCAGGAGCTGCTGGTTTAATGCGGACTGGGTGAGAAACAGCTTCTCTGCAGCCCGGGTAATGCTTTTTTCCTCGGCGATTTTCACGATGTATTCCAGCTGTTTCAGTTCCATGGCGTTTCCTCCTGCTTTCCTATTATCTATATTTATCAATATAATAGAGGGAAGAAGAAATAGCAAGATAAAACTTATTTTTTATAAGTTTATCTAAAATATAATTAATTTTACTTATTTTGATGGGAAGGGTATAATAGAATAAAAGCAAAAGGCTCCGTCCCTTGCAGGGGATTAAAGGGGCGGGGAAGAGAAAAGGAGGAGTTTGCTATGGGGCAGAGATTATATGTAAAGATTCGGGAAGAGGATAATGTGGTCATTGCCGTGAAGGACATTTTGGCGGGAACTATGGTTATGGAAGACTTAAAGGCTAATCAGGATATTCCCCAGGCTCACAAGATTGCCCTGTGTGACATTCCGGCAGGTGGGGAGATTATCCGCTACGGAGTGGTTCTGGGCTATGCCATCCATGATATCAAGAAGGGAGATTGGATCAACGAGCATATGCTGGAACTGCCGGAGAGTCCATCAGTGGATGATATGGAGTTCGGCACCAATCTTGTGAGGATGGAGGATCTGCCTATGCCCACAAGAACCACGTGGCTGGGATATAAAAATACAGAAGGTCCTGCAGGAACCAGAAATCTGCTGGGGATTGTGACTACGGTGCAGTGCGCCGCAGGGGTGCTGAAGGTGGCGGTGGAGCGCATTAAGAAAGAACTGCTTCCCAAGTATCCCAATGTGGATGGGGTGGTTGCAGTGACCCATCCTTACGGCTGCGGTGTGGCCATCAATGCCCCCATGGCCTGTATTCCCATTCGTGCCATTACCAATGTAATCCGCCATCCCAACTTCGGAGGAGAGATTATGGTAGTGGGACTGGGCTGTGAAAAGCTGACTTATGACCGGGTACTTCCCAAGGAGGACATTACCCCGGAGAATGTACTGACCCTCCAGGATTATGCGGGACATGACGCCATGATGAACGCTATCATGGACATGGCGGAGAAAAAGCTTCAGAAGCTGAATCTGAGGAAAAGAGAGGAACTGCCTTTAAGTGAACTGCTCATCGGTATGCAGTGCGGCGGAAGTGATGCGTTCTCCGGCGTTTCCGCCAACCCCAGCACCGGCTATGCGGCTGACATGCTGGTGAGAGGCGGGGCTACCGTAATGTTCAGTGAGGTAACGGAGGTGAGAGACGGGGTTCACATGCTGGCAGCCCGCTGCGCAGACGCTCATACCAGGGACAGGCTGGCAGAGGAGATGAAGTGGTATGACAGGTATTTAGCAGACGGCGGTGTGGACCGTGACGCCAACCCCACTCCAGGCAACAAGCAGGGCGGCCTTGCCAATATTGTGGAGAAGGCCATGGGAAGTATTGCCAAGAGCGGTACAAGCCAGATTGTGGAGGTGCTGTCTCCGGCTCAAAAGCCAACGAAGCACGGCCTGATCTATGCGGCGAC
>JAAWHU010000103.1 GCA_022796015.1 Hungatella sp.
AATCCTGGCAGAACAGGAATTCGTGGAGGTCGCCGATCTCTCGCTGCGCCTAAGGGTCAGCACCATGACCATCCGCCGCGACCTGCAAAAATTAAGCGGCATGGGGCTGATCCAGCGCCGCTACGGCGGCGCAACCCTGGTGGCCCACATTGGCGCAGAGGATGATTATTCCTACAAAAAGACTCAGCATCAGGCAAGCAAGCAGCAGTTGGCACAGATTGCTTTAAACCAGATTCGGGACAACGACATCCTGTTTTTGGATGCAGGAACCACTACCTATGAGCTGGCGGTGCTCCTGCACCAAAGACAGAATCTCACTGTCATTACCAACGATATTGCCATCTCTACGGAATTGAGCAAAAATGACATTCATGTGATCCTCCTGGGGGGAATTGTCCAAAAGACCACTCTGTCCACACTGGGCCCGGCTGCCATCGATGCCCTCAACCGATTTCAGGTCACCTCGGCGTTTTTAGGAGCCACTGCCATATCCGCCAGCTTTAACGTCTACACCCCCACCATGGACAGGGCCTACTTCAAGCGGGCCGCTATGCAGATCGCCCAAAAGTCCTACGTCATGGCTGACAGCAGCAAATTCAACAGCTACGCCCTAAACCTTTTTGCCAGCCTCTCTGATTTTGCCGGCGTTATAACTGACCGAACCTTTTCCCCCGACGAGCAGCACCGCCTGGACACCCGCTTTATCAACATCTTACAATGAACCGCTGCCAGACAGCCATGGTCCCCTGCATATGCTGCAGCGAACCATGGCTGTCCCTTACTCTTCAAGCACCATGGCCGAGACTCCATCTGGTATCACAACCACATGGTTCCCCGAAGCCTTTTCCATCGCCGCCGTCACGGCATCCCCAAGGGACTCATAATATTCCATCTTCATCTCTTCAATCACGGCCTTAAGCTCAGGCCTTGTGACAAACATCACTCTGTGCTTTTCCAAAATCCGGCACAGAATCTGATACTGCCACTGATCCGGTACCGTATCCTCCGGAGCCACCCTTCTGATCCTCTCCAAAAGCTCTCCGGGGGATCTGCAGTCCTTCATTGCCCTGTAAAAGTCGTCTCCTCCGATTCCGTCCGCACATTCCGCGCAGACCACTAACACCCCCGCTTCCGAAGCTGCCGCCTCTGCTGTGGCCAATGATTTCACCACCTGATAGATGTTCTGGTCAAGAGGCGCACCTCCGTTGGAGGTAATAACCACATCCCCTTTTTGTCTGGGATGGACACCGCAGATTCCCCTCAGAATTTCACAGCCCTTCTCATGAGCCTTTATGGGGTGGCCGGCGACGGCGTGAAGCACCTGTTTATCCCGGTCTATGATGACATTGACAATATACTGCAGCCTGGCCATCTGGCAGGCCTGGGCCATGTCACGATGAATGGGATTGTTCTCCAGATTCCCCGTCCTGGCATAAGGGCTGTCAATAAAACCGGCACAATGGTTGGCCATAACCGTCTTCCTGGCACAGACTCCCGGAAGCACGCTCTTCCTTCCTCCCGAAAAACCCGCAAAAAAGTGCGGCTCAATAAATCCCTCTGCCAACAGAAGCTCCGTCTCCACTGCCAGACGGTTTACCCTCAGCTCTGCCCCAGAAGGCAGCGTTCCCAAAGAAACCATATTCCGGCTGTCGTCACAGTCATGAATCACAATGGTCTCCCTGCAGGCCAGCTCATCACCTAATTTCTCACGAAGCTCCTCGGGCCTTGTCCCCCTGTGGCATCCCGTTGCGACCAAAAAGGTAATCTTGATATCCGGCGAGGCCTGCCTTAGGGCCTTTACCATGAGAGGAATTATGACCCTGCTGGGAACGGGCCTGGTATGGTCGCTAAGTAAAATCGCGGCAGTCCTCTTCCCTTTTGCCAGTTCCTCCAGCCTGGAGGATCCTATGGGATTTTCCATGGCACGCCTTACGATGTCCTCCTGGGAGCCTTCACGCCCCCGTTCATAGAGCCCGGGCTCCAAGACCTCCCATGATTCAAAATCCGCCTTAAGCGGGAGCCCTCCATGTCCATAAGGTATTACGATCCTTTGATTCTCCAACCCTGCCATCCTTTCTCCTCCTCTCCTTCACAATACCGCCCGTCTCTCTATTTGTTCACAATCCCCTTCAAATCTCCGTCTACGGCCGCCCGGATAATGGGCCCCATATAAGGCTCCACATCCTCCCCGGTCATGGGAATCGGCATATTCTGGAGCTTCATGGAAAGCTGGGGATCCTTAGCTGCTTCCAGAATCCTATGCACATGCTCTTCTTGAAAGCCCTTCACATCCTTTAGCCTTGTGGGAGCCCCGATCGCCCTGCCAAATGCCATAAGCCCCCGGGCTACCTCCTCCGCCCGCTCTCTCCCCTCAAGAGACTCCGGATCCCTCTCAATAAAACCATATTTTCTCAAAATATTCCCCACAACGGCCAGCTGAGGCTGGATCGCAGGGGAATAGAAAACCGCATAATAAGGATTCATAATTCCGCATGCAGTCCCGTGAGCCACAAGATCCACTAAGGAAAAGCTTGTGAGATGTGCGCCGCTGGTACCTCCTATCATAATGGCATATCCCCCCAGATCCGTTGCCAGCCCCAGGGCCTCTCTCGCCACTGCATCCCGGGGATTATCGATCATAGCAGGGGTGTATGCCACAGTCAGCTCTATGGCCGTCTCCACCAGGTCCTTTGCCAGATCATAGGTCTCAGGCTTTGCCCCGCAGAACACCTCAAAGGTATGGGCAATGGCATCCAAAGCCCCATCCACAGACACAGAAACCGGCATGGACATAGTGGTCTCATAGTCAAACAAAGCCGCCCTCGGCGTGATGGCAGGATCTACAATCAATTTCTTCTGCCCCGCTACAGGATCTGTTATGTTGGAATACTTGGTGAGATGAGCACCGCTTGATGCAGATGTCTCCACGGCAATCAGGGGAATCATAGATTTCCCTGTGTCCTCTGCCGCCCGGGTCACCATCCCTGTTCCAAAATAGCCGTCGATCTCCGGCGTCACCTGACGGCCATAGGCTGCCAGTATCATGGCCGCCTTACAGGCATCAATAGCCGAACCGCCGCCTATAACCACCACACAGTCCGGTTCATAATGAAGAAGATAGCTTTCCAGCCGGTATACATCCTCCCTGGGGGCGTTAGGCTTTGCTCCTGGCACCACTGTGTCCGGCACCAGACGGCATCCGGCCGCCTCGATGGAGGCCATAGCCCTATCTGTCAGCTCCTTTAAAAAGGTATCCATAGAAACCACCATAACCTTCTGTCCATACCTTTTTACCACCTCTCCAAGCTGCCCCAGAACCCCCATTCCAAAAACATAGTCATCCTTCTTCCAATCACCTAGCAATGCGTATGCCCTTTTTATCATGTCCATGCAGCTCCCCTCCTAATATTTAATTATTAAAATTATATTTTGTATTTTAATTATATCTGACTTTTTTATAAATGTAAATATAGTAATTTTGATTTAAATATGTAGATTTTATGATTATTTTTTAGGTATTTTGTATAATGAATCAGAATCGCTTATTTTAAAATTTAAAATTATATTTTGAATATTGACTTTTCCATGGAAGGATGCTATTCTCAACTTATCTCCTGCTAGTGTATTGTCTGGATTATATCTAGTGAAACTCCGAAGAATAAATTTTCATCAGCAAGGCGGAGAAGGGAGGCGATGCGGTGGCATCGTTGACCGCCGACAACGTAGTCTGATGGAAATTTAGACAAGGAGGTTTGCCTGAATATAATTCAGACAATACACTAGTTCGGGAACCAGTTTTGAGTTTCACAATTACCTAATTCAGATATTTACGAAAGGAGTCACACCTATGAAAATGACAGTTTCAGAAGCCCTTGTCCGGATTCTGGTAAAGGAAGGGGTCACCACGGCCTTCGGGATTCCGGGTGCAGCCATTAACCCGGTGTATCAGTATTTGGAGCACGCCCCCATAGACCATTACACCATGCGCCACGAGGAGGCCTGCGTCCATGCCGCCGATGGATATTTCCGCGCAAAGCACGAAATCGCCCTTGCCATCTGCTCCGCAGGGCCGGGCGCCACGAATTTTGTTACCGGCTTGTACACCGCAGCCATTGACTCCAGCCCGGTTCTGGCCATAGTGGGCCAGGCCAACA
This sequence comes from Hungatella sp., assembly GCA_022796015.1. Classification (GTDB taxonomy): domain Bacteria; phylum Bacillota; class Clostridia; order Lachnospirales; family Lachnospiraceae; genus UBA3402. Next base: position 4,155 of record JAAWHU010000103.1, read on the forward strand.
GCAGTCAGCTGGGCCAGGAGCCCTTCCAATGTGTGGATATGCCCCAAATTGCCAAAACCGTCACCAAGAAGGCATGGCGCCTGGACGCTCCCGAAGATCTGCCTTCTCTTATGATGGAGGCCTTCTCCCTTATGAGAAACGGCCGGCCGGGCCCTGTGCTGCTGGAGCTTCCCCTGGATCTTCAGAAAGCAGAATTTAACTTTGACATTGACGCCTATGTCTGCCCCAAGGCAGTCCCTGCTGCTCCCCGCCAGGAAGACATCGACCAGGCGGCGGCCATGATTATGGAATCAAAGGCCCCCGTAATCATCATGGGCGGCGGCTGTATCCTCTCAGGCTGTGCCGGCCAGGTAGTCGCTCTGGCCGAAAAGCTGCAGATTCCCGTGATCACCACCTACATGGCCAAGGGCGGCATTCCTTCTAACCACCCTCTCAACGCAGGCCATGCCGGCATTCAGGTAGGCCAGCCCATAGGCAACCGGGTATTTTTAGATTCTGACTTAGTCGTCGGCATGGGATGCCGTTTCTCCGACCGCCACACAGGCGATTTGAAGACCTACTGCCAAGGCCGCAAATTCATCCATATCAATATTGAGCCCTCCCAGATCGGCCTGGTATTCCAACCGGATCTTGGCATTGCGGCTGATGCAGGCCTTGTGGTTTCCGCCCTTTTATCCAAGGCAGAGGCAGGAGAGCTGACTCCTGTGAATCCCGGCAGAGCCACCTCCATCCCCTCCCTCAGGAAGGAGCTGGCCAGGAAGACGGATTACGACTGTGCCCCCATGATGCCTCACCGGGTATTCCAGGAAGTGAACCAGGCTTTTGACGACACCACCTACTTTACTTCGGGATGCGGCATCACTCAGATCTGGAGCGGCCAGCTTCAGGAGATCAACGAACCTGCCAGATATCTTCCGTCAGGAGGCGCAGGCACCCTGGGTTATGAGATTCCGGCTCTTTTCGGAATCAAGACTGCCAGGCCCGAGAATACGGCTGTCACAGTTGTAGGCGATTTCGGCCTCACCTTCATGGGGGAAGAGATTGCCGTGGCCTCTGCCTACAAAAAGCCTATCATCATTATTGTTCTCAACAACGCGTACCTGGGCCTGATCCGTCAGAATCAGAAGGGCTATGGATTTGAATACGCCGTGGATATGCCCTACAACCAGGATGGCACCATCGATTATGTAAAGCTTGGAGAAGCTTACGGCTGTCTCGCCGAGCGCGTGTTTTCCCCAAAGGAGCTTTCTGCCGCACTGGTTCGGGCCAAGGCTGCCTCCGAAGCCTCAAAACGATGCTATCTCATCGATGCCATCTGCATCAAGACCCAGCTGTGCGATATGGGTGCTTCCATAGCCAATATTAAGTCCTGGGCCCCTGAGACTTAAACGCCTAAAAGCTATTTTCCTTTTCTTTTATGCCATGGTATGGTAAAATCTTCATAATAAGACAACTAGTGAAAGAATAGGAACATAACCATGGAACCAACTGTGAAAAAAAAAGCCTCCCTGGCCAATCAATCGTCGGAAAAGCTGTTAACCCTTATGGAGGTCCTTTCTCTTCAGGAGAACCCCATACGCTTATCTGATCTTGCCGCCCTGCTGAATATGAACGCCAGCACTGTGTCCCGGTTTCTGGCCACCCTCCAGAGCAGAGGCTATGTGATGCTGGACTCCGATACCGGCAAGTACTCCATGACCTACAAGATATGCCAGCTGGCCAACAACCTGACCTCCAAAATGGACCTGCGCACCATCTGCCGGCCTTATCTCCATAAGATTTCCCGGATATTCAACTGTACGACCAATCTCATTACCCGCTACGAATATTCAGTTATCTATCTGGAAGTCATTGCAGGGCCTAATCAGCTTCTTGTGCCCCTGCAGCGAATCGGCAAGGTGGCGCCCCTATACTGCACCGGGGCAGGCAAGATATTTCTCCAGGAATTTACCAATGAGGAGATGGACGATTATGCCGGCGCCGTAACCTTTGACCGTTTTACGGAGCACACCATATGTTCCATCGGGGAATTAAAGAAAGTCGTAGCCCTAGGGGCTTCCCTGGGCTATGCTGTAGACAATGAGGAATGTGAGATCGGCACCCGCTGCCTGGCAGTGCCCATCTATGATTATACCGGGCACATCCACGCCGCCATCAGCATCAATGCACCGGCAGCCAAGCTTACGGATGAGTATATTCTTCAGAACGTAGATACCCTGAAGGGGATTGCCGGGGAAGTGTCTCGGCTCATCGGATATTCAAAGTAGGCCTTTTATCTCCGGCACAGGCCGGGACCACACCATCCCTTTGGGGTCCCGGCCTGCTTTTTAAAAAGGCTGTAAGGCTATCTCTATTCCAGATCTTCTCCGTTGGATGCAATCACCTTCTGATACCAGCCAAAGGATTCTTTCTTTTTTCTGGCCAGAGTTCCCGTGCCATCGTCATATTTATCCACGAAAATGAACCCGTACCTCTTTGCCATCTCTCCTGTGGATGCACTGACCAGATCAATGCAGCCCCACGGGGTGTACCCCATAAGATCCACGCCGTCAGCCACCGCCTCTTTCATCTGCTTAATGTGCTCTCTCAGGTAATCGATACGGTAAGTGTCATGTACTATGCCGTCTTCCCCTTCTTTGTCATAGGCTCCCAGGCCATTTTCCACCACCATCATGGGAATTCGGTAGCGGTCATAGATCTCGTTAAGGGTATACCTCAGTCCCTTGGGATCAATCTGCCATCCCCAGTCGCTGGCCTTCAGATAAGGATTCTTCAGGCCTCCTATAAGATTGCCGCCGATCTTGTCCTTCTCGTCGGGAGCCTTGGCCACGCAGTTGCTCATATAATAGCTGAAGGTGTAGAAGTCCACAGTCCCCTCCTTCAGAATCTGCTCGTCCTCCGGCTCCATGGATATATGAATATGGTTCTCCTCAAAATACCGCTCTGCATAGAAGGGATAAGCCCCCCGCACCTGCACGTCAGAGCAGAACCAGTTGTTCATCTGCATCTTTTTCTGTGCCTCCAGCATATCGTCGGGATTGCAGGTAAAGGGGTAGGAGGTGATAAACGCGATCATGTTGCCCATAAGAAACTGGGGGTATTGTTCGTGAGCCAGCTTGACCGCTTTTGCACTGGCCACAAACTGGTGATGAAGAGCCTGGAACCGGACCTGGGGTTTGTCGGGGAATCCTATCATCGTGCCTGTGTATCCCTTCACTGTCCCTAAGGACAGCACGCTGCCCATAGGCATGGTTCCCGTATTGATTTCATTGAAGGTGAGCCAGTAGGTTACCTTGTTCTGATACCTGTCAAAAATCACTTTGCAGTAATTGAGAAAACAGTCTATACACTCACGGCTCTCCCATCCGTTGTATTTTTCCACCAAAGCATAGGGCATCTCATAGTGGGAAATGGTAACCAAAGGCTCAATCTTGTACTTTTTGCACTGGTCAAACACCTTGTCATAAAATGCCAGACCCGCCTCATTGGGCTCCTCCTCCATGCCGGTGGGGAAGATTCTGGTCCATGCAATGGAAAGGCGGAAGCATTTAAACCCCATTTCCGCAAATAACCGGATGTCCTCTTCATAATGATGATAAAAGTCCGTGGCTTCCCGGCTTGGGTAGAGCACGCCTTCTTCAAAGCTGGCTGTAATCCTCTTTGGCGATGTGTGGGAGCCATTGGTACACATATCCGCCACAGAGGGCCCCTTCCCGTCCTCGTCCCAGCCGCCCTCATACTGGTTGGCCGCCGTAGCTCCGCCCCACAAAAAATCACTTCTAAATGTCTTCATAACCAAATACCTCCTCTTTGTCTATTCTGCTTCTATCCTTTATGATAGCCTGTCATCTTTACACGGTCAATACTTTTTGAAGCTTTTTCATGGCCCTGTGATATTTTGACAATACCGTTGACAGAGGATAATTCATATAGTCTGCGATCTCCCGGTGCTTCATCTGCCCGGCATCGTGAAGCAGAACAATCTTTCTCTCTTCCTCAGAAAGCTCTGAAAGCGCCTCCAAAAGAACCTGTTTTTCCGGGGCCATCTCGATCCGGGCACACAATTCCCCCGGTGTCTCCTCCTCCAGCTCCTCATAGCTGACCTGGGGATGATCCTTTTGCCGCCTCAGTCTCATATAGCACAGGTTTCTTGCTATGGTTAAAAGCCATGCCATAGGTTTTCCTTCATCCTTATACTGCCCCACCTGGTTCCAGGCCGACAAATAAGTGTCCTGCATAACCTCCTCTGCATCCTGAGGATGCTTTAAGATAGACAGGGCATAACTGTAAATACTTTTTGCCGTCAGCTCATAGAGACTGCGAAAAGCCTCCTGATCTCCTGCCTTCATCAACAGCAAAAGCCGGTCTTCCTCTGACCGGCCTCTTTCGTACCTGCTTTTTTTTGCAGCCTGTCTCATGCTATCCCTCACCAATCGTCAGATTGACTCCGGATTCTCCGCACAAAAGCTGTTCTCCATGGTTATAATACAGTCATATCTGGAATCCAGCTTATTCAGAGCTTCCGAAATCCTGTTTCTTAGTGTATCCCGCATGACCTCATTATAATCCCTGGGAATCACAACATCGAAAATCAAATTGATTCTCTGATTCCCATCCACCACCCTCAGATCATGAAATTCCAGCCGGGAATCCAAGCCTAAGAGCACGGCGGCAATCTGATCCTTGATGGCTGTCACCCTCTCATTGTGGGTCTCCACAGGATCCATGTGGATAACAAGGAATATGCCCAGCTGCTTAAAACATTCCCGTTCTATCTGATCCACAATCTCATGGTTCACCTCAATCTTCACGTCGCTTGGCACTTCCGCGTGGATGGATGCCATGCTTCTTGAGGGCCCGTAATTGTGGACAATCAGGTCGTGGGTTCCCACGATCCCATCATATTTCTCCACAAACTCTTTGATCTCTTTATAAACCTTGGGGTCAATGGCCTCTCCGATCAGGGGAGCCAGGGTATCCTTTGCAATATTGACACCGGCGATCATAACCGCCACGGACACAATGAGTCCCACAATCCCATCAATATTGACTCCTGCCACGCCAAACACCAGAAGGGAGAGGGTGGTTGCCGATGTGGCGGCCACGTCTCCCAAGGAATCTGCAGCCGTAGCCATCATCACCGTGGAGTGAATCCGCTTACCCAAGGACCGGTTGAACATTCCCATCCATAGCTTTACACCTATGGACAGGACAAGAATCATGACGGATATGGTACTGAAAGCCATCTCCTGGGGATTTTGGATCTTCCCTATGGAGGTCTTAAAGAGAGAAAATCCCACCTGTATTACCAAAAATGCCACAATAAATGCCGAAATATATTCAATGCGTCCATGGCCAAAGGGGTGGTGCTCGTCCGCCGGCTTCTGCGCCATCTTGACTCCCACAAAGCTGATGATGGAGGAGGCGGCATCCGACAGGTTGTTGAAAGCATCTGCCATAACAGAAATACTATGTACGCTGATTCCCAGAAGAATCTTAGCCGTAAACAGTAAAAGGTTGCAGCAGATTCCCACCATACTGGCCAGCACCCCATAGGAGGCTCTCACATCGACATCTTCCGTATTCTTGTATCCTTTTACAAATCGTTTTACCAGTAATTCTGTCATATTCCGCCTTTCTCTCATTCTCCGCCAAATACGGGGGGTTCATACAGGACCTGTGTTAGAAACAATCCTCTGGACGGCGCCGTGAATCCGGCCAGCTTCCTGTCCCCTGTTTCCAAAATCTCCTTTACGGACTCTGCTTCCCTTTTCCCCAGCCCTGCCTCAATCAGAGTTCCTGCCAGGATTCTTACCATATTATAGAGAAAACCGTCTCCAGTCATTCTAATCTCGATCTGACTTTTACGCTCCAGGATCTCTATGGCTTTTAGGGTGCGCACTGTAGATTTCTTTTTGTTTTTGTTGGTGCAAAAGCCTGCAAAATTATGGGTTCCCAGAAGATATCCCGCCGTCCTTTTCATTGCTTCCACATCCAGGTCTGCTCCCAGGGCATACATATATTTCCGACGAAACACACATGCCTTCCCTGCCCTGTCTATATAGTAGGTATAGGTCTTTTCCTTTGCCAGAAGACGGCTGTGAAATCTCGGGGGTACATCTGCAATCTCCAGCACCCGGATATCATCAGGCAGATACTGGTTTAAATAGTCCTGAATTTCCTTTCTCGTCATGTCTGTATCCAAAAGGACGTTGGCCACCTGTCCTGCGGCGTGGACTCCGGCATCAGTTCTTCCCGAGCCCCAGACCTCCTGAAAGGTTCCTGTCATCTTCTCAAGGACTCCTTCCAGCTTGCCCTGAATAGTCTCTTGGGTATTCTTCTGTCTCTGCCAGCCATCATAGCGTCCCCCATCATATTGAAGCAGCATGGCTATATTTCGTTTCACCCTCTTTTTTCCCTCCTCCACGTCAAAAGAATCCCAATAAACACATAGCCGCTAAAAACTCCTGCCATATCCAGCCATACATCGCTGATCTGGCCTGACCGGCCTTCCACGAAAAGCTGAATCGTCTCATCTACAAAGGGAATCATGATTCCCAGCCAGCACTGTACCATCCTTCTCATTGCCAGGGCAAAGGGATAGTATCTAAGGGTAATACCCAGGAAAATCCCCAGAAGCCCGTATTCGGCATAGTGGGCAGTCTTGCGGATTAAATGTTCCGTAATCCAGCCGCTTTTTATTCCCACTGCCTCCGCGGCTTTCAGCACCATGGCCAGCACGCTCCCGCTCTGCCTGGAAGATTCCAGAGCCGGGGTCAGGGAATTGTGAAAAATAAAGCCTATGTATAATATAAGGATTATGGTCCAGATCCATCTCCGCTTTATGAATTGTCTCTCAGTCACAGTCCTTCCGCCTGCCTTTCTATGTTTGTAGTATTCTCCGCGAATAAAGGAGTACACCAAGGGTGAAAACTCAGGATATAAAAATCGGGAAGCCCCTGTTTCTTCGGGACTTCCCTCATTTCTATCAAAAGCGCGAGACGGGATTCGAACCCGCGACCCTCGCC